>JBBSUC010000004.1:0-193800 GCA_038235275.1 Cytophagales bacterium
TAGGGCGAATAAAACGTTATCGAATTGCTTCAGACCGTTTGAGAATGCGCGATTTTGAGAAGTATGACGACACTTTGGAGGTGTGTGCTGGCCTTTGGAATTTCTATTCAATGAATTGATTTATAATATTGCAACAAGTCTTTTGAAGAATTAAAAGGAATTTCCATTGACGAGATAGATGAAGTCCAGGTCCGGGAAGCCTCCAAGACCAAGAAACGGTACATCGTGGTTTACACGAATTAGGAGAAACCCATCGCCCAAACCGTTGACTCTCCGCCCAACTTTCCCTATGATAGATTGGTGCCTTAGGAAAAAAAAGCCCCAAGCCGACATGGAATGTTTTTTTAGCATGATGGACAACAACCAGTAAGCGTATAAGAAGTGCGATTTCTTCGAAAATCTTAAACAATTGCCCTGAACACTGCCTTTACTGAAAAAATCCAGCTACTAACTAAAACAAAATTCACATCATGGACATTACCGAAGAAGTAAAAGACAAAGCCAAAGAAGTAAAGAACAAGGTTGAGAATTTCAACCCGGATCACAAAGAAGGTCCCGTGGCATCCGCCATTGAGGACTACACCGCCCGGATTCCGTCCGACATTTTCTTGTGGGCCGCCTTGGGGTCGATGGTAGTATCGGCCACGTTCAAAATTTTGGACCGTGAGAAAGACGCTCTTTTCGTGGGGCAGTGGGCACCTTCCTTTTTGATGCTGGGACTCTACAACAAGTTTGTAAAAATGCAGGGCTACGAGAAGGATAAATAGACCTAAATTCTGATTCAGTCGATAAAACCCTTGATGGATAAGCCAAACGCTCCATCGGGGGTTTTCTGCTTTTGCGGGCCGCTTTACGGGATTACTTTATATTTACTCGAAAACTAACCCCAAATTAAATGAACCCTGTTACAACGCCTTCCCTACGTCTCCTTCTCGTCTTGCTTTTCTTCGGATTTTCTCCTGCTCTCCTGCATGGTCAGGGACAGCGGGAAGACTACCAGCGGGCGGAGACATTAAAGGAGCGTTTGCGGAACAAAGTCTATCACGCTCCGCAGTCTATTACCTGGTCGGGCAGCGGCAAGTGGCTTTGGTACACGGTGCAAACCCCGCGCGGTAAGGAGTTCATGGTGGTCGATCCCGCCAAGAAGAAGCGGTTGGTGGCTTTTGACCACGAAAAGCTGGCTCAGAAGCTTTCGGAAGCTACCTTGGGCAAGATAGAACCTTATGATCTGCCGCTGACTGCGATCAAATCGGCCAATAACGACCGGGAGATTGAATTCAAAGCAGAACGTTTTACGTGGGCCTTCAATCCAGCCAACAATACCCTCACCAAAAAAGACCCGATTCCCACCGATGAAAATCGCTACTGGGCCAATGGCGACGACGAGAAATCGGCCAAACCCGTGTTCTCACCCGACAGTAGTCGAACGGCTTTTATAAAAAATCATAACCTGTACATCCGGTCAGAAAAGACAAAAGAGGAAACTCAACTTAGCTTCGACGGCTCGGCGGGTGAGTACTACTCGGGCTATGTAAAGTGGTCGCCGGACTCAAAGAAGGTAGTAACCAACAAAATTCGTCCTAACGAAAAGCACCTTATTTACTTCGTGCGGTCTTCGCCGGAAGACCAACTTCAGCCCAAACTCGAAAACCGCGAATATCTCAAACCCGGCGACGCCCTACCCGTACGGCGGCCCCAACTGTTTTTGGTGGAGGAAAATCGGCACCTATCTATCGACGATGCCCTGTTTGACCAGCAATACAGTCTTTCGCGGCTGGAATGGCGGAAAGACAGCCGCGCCTTTACTTTCGAGTACAACCAGCGCGGCCATCAAGTATATCGGGTGCTGGAAGTCAACGCCGCCGACGGGACCATCCGGCCCTTGATCGAAGAAACCAGTAAAACCTTTATTGACTACAGCGGCAAACGTTACCGACAAGATCTGGCGGACGGACGAGAAATCATTTGGACTTCGGAGCGCGACGGCTGGAATCATCTGTACCTCTACGACGGCAAGACGGGCCGGGTTAAAAATCAGATTACTAAGGGCGACTGGGTGGTGCGCTCGGTGGTACACTTGGATGAAGACAAGCGGACGATTTTGTTTGCCGCCGGGGGCGTCGTTCCCGGTCAGGACCCCTACTTCGTGCAATACTACCGCATCAATTTTGACGGTAGCGGCCTCACTGCCCTAACGACCGGAAACGCCAACCACGCGGCGACTTTCTCGCCCGACTACGCCTATTTCGTGGACAGCTATTCCCGCGTGGACTTGCCGCCCGTTACGGTGTTGCGCCGTAGCAGTGATGGATCTTTGGTGATGGAATTAGAAAAATCGGATGTTTCGGAATGGACAAAAGCGGGCTGGCGCGCACCCGAATCGTTTACCGCCAAGGGCCGCGATGGCAAAACCGATATTTGGGGCATCATCATTCGCCCCACCAACTTTGACTCTTCCAAAAAATATCCGGTGATCGAAAACATCTACGCCGGGCCGCACAGCGCTTTTACGCCCAAGGCGTTCATGACCAACAATAGTTCCATGCAGGAATTGGCCGAACTCGGCTTCATCGTGGTGCAACTCGACGGCATGGGTACCTCGCAACGCTCGAAAGCCTTCCATGATGTATGCTGGCAAAACCTGAAAGATGCGGGTCTGCCCGACCGGATTTTGTGGATGAAGGCCGCCGCTCAAAAGTACCCTTCGCTGGACATCGGCCGCGTGGGAATCTATGGCACCTCGGCTGGCGGACAAAGTTCCACCGGGGCGCTGCTGTTTCACCCCGAATTTTACAAAGTGGGCGTATCGTCCTGCGGCTGTCACGATAACCGAATGGACAAAATCTGGTGGAACGAGCAGTGGATGGGCTATCCCATCGGCCCGCATTACGTCGACTGCTCCAACGTAACCCACGCTAATAAATTACAAGGAAAACTGCTGCTAATGGTAGGCGAGGTGGACGACAACGTCGATCCCGCCTCCACGCTGCAACTGGTTAACGCTTTAATTAAGGCCGACAAACAATTCGACTTTCTAATGGTTCCTAACATGGCGCACTCCTCAGGTGGGGCCTACGGCGAACGCAAGCGGCGCGATTTTTTTGTGCGGCACTTGCTGGGCGTGGAGCCACCCACCTGGGATAGTTTGGTCAAAGAGGGTACCGACTAATGCGTCATTGCGGGCAAAAACTCAAAATTCAGCATTTTAGACGTAGTTTTGTTTCCTATTTATTTATTACTTCATTTATCTAAAAATCAAGCATGAAAACAATTTCCAAATTTTTACCAGTACTGGCATTGGTAGCTCTCCTAGCGGGTTGTAAGGACCACGACCTTGGCAGCAATATCATTGAGCAGAAGGGCCTGAGTTTGAGTCCGGCCCAGGAGCCTGGTGTGGTCAGCAGTCCGGCCACTGGTTCAGCCGACGTTTCTTACGACAAGAACTCCAAGAAACTCACTTACACGGTTACTTTCAATAATTTAACCAGCAATGTGGCGGCGGGCCATATCCACGGCAGTTCGCCGCGAGGCACCAATTCGGCGGTACTATTTCCTTTCACGGGTCTCACGCCTGCCCCATCGGGATTGGTGACCGGTTCAGTAACTTTGACAATGTCCCAAGAGGAAGACTTGCTCAACGGCTTGTTGTATTTCAACTTCCACACTGCCGCTAATCCCGGCGGTGAGCTTCGCGGACAGATCGAATTCTACGACCAAAGTTTCATCATGACCAAAGCCGGTCTGCCCTTGAACGGCGCCCAGGAAGTACCTGCCAACGCCAGCGCTGCTACCGGCACCGGCGACGTCTCTTACAACAAAAACACAAAGAGACTCAGTTACTTTGTCACGTTTAAAAACCTCACGGCTAATGCTGCAGCTGGCCATATTCACGGAAGTGCGGCGCGTGGGGTCAATGCCTCGGTGCTGTTTCCGTTCACAAATCTCCCGGCTGCCAACTCGGGTGCTGTCTCGGGATCAGCGGTGCTGACCGATGTCCAGGAAGCCGATCTGCTGGGAGGGAAATTCTACTTTAACATTCATACGCCGCCAACTTATCCTGGTGGCGAGATTCGGGGGCAGATTGAGTTTTAAGCTCCTTACAAAAGATTTCAAGCAAAAAGCGGCGGCTCAAATCGAACCGCCGCTTTTCTTTTTATGTACTTCTGCTAAGGTTTTTGACCCAATGGCAGCGCAGGAAGCGCGGTATGCTTGGGCTTAAATTCTTCTCCCACCAATTTGGCTATCGTCGCGGCAATCTGCCCTTGTTGGTACTGCGCCGACTTTTTACTCTCACCTTCGGGCTGAATAGCGGGTCCCAAAGCCGCGATCCATATTTGGTCGGCACCCGGAATATCGTCCCCGTGGCTGGTCCACTTTCTCCCTTGGGCCGAACCCCGACCATGATCCGTGGTAATGAGCAAGGTAGTTTTATTGGCGTACTGGGGAGTCAATTGAATGTATTCCCAAAGCTCCCGAATCCAGGCGTCAGATTTCCGGGCCGCGTCGAGGTAAAAATCATACTGTCCGCCGTGGGCAAATTCGTCCGTGTCGCCTAAACCGATATGCATGACGCGGGGTTTGTTGGCTTTTAAATATTCCAAAGCCATGTGGAAGGTAGCCACGTCCAGCCGTTCACTGCCGTGAAAAAGATCCGGCATTTCGTGCTGTAGACGATTATACAGAGCCTGCTGCTCGGTGAGTTTGCCAGGAACATTCCGAAAACCGTCGTTGACCATTATCCCACTCCTTTTTTCATTAAATATGGAGGCAAAAACGTCCCAGGAAGCAAACACCGCCACCTTGCCCCGGTAACGCGGCATTTTGTTAAGGTACTCAAAAACGGTTTCATTCGGGTTGGGAATCTTGTCGTTGGAATCCACGCCCGGATCGGGATAGCCCGTAAAAATCTCGTTGTAGCCTGGATAGGAAAACCAGTACGGGTTGGCGTTGTTGACCAGGCTACCAAGATTCCGGTTACCCAGCAGAACGCCCTTTTTGGCCCCTTCTGACCACAAGAAGGGCATTAGTTTTTTCCTTCTTTCCAGGGCGGTGGGTGCCCAAAAATTCTTTTTGACAAAACTGGTACTGTAGCGGGCGGTACTGTCGAAAGTCAGCAGACTATCGGCCCCACCGAAAATCTCCTGCCAGCGCATCCCGTCCATAGTTACGACGATGACATTTTCGGATCGGGGCGATTGGGCGGAGGCATTCGAAACAGCTCCCAGGGTAAGGACAAAGGCAAATATTTTTTTCATAAACAAAGTGGAAATTTTAACCCGATAAAATAGTAGTACGATTTAACACCCAAAATAGGCTCGTACAATATCGTTAAATCTAACAAAATTCAACAGAACATTATTTAAGTCAAAGTGTGGATCACACCCAAACCTATGGTAACAATTCTGTCAATTTGCCTTTGAGGATCGATTTTTGTATTTTTGTAAAAAACGGAATAGTTCAACTCGGCAATGGTCTGAATTGACTTAATTTTTATTACAACCCGAAATATTTATATGAAGATAATAAACCGAGAACTCGTCGAAGAAGATTACGCCGACCTGAAAGAAGCTATGATCGAAGCCTACCAAGGCATTGGCGGCGAGTACTGGCGCAAGTCGAAAATCGACCTGCTGCTGGGCAAATTTCCCGAAGGACAAATCTGCGTAGAGGTGGACGGCAAAGTCGTGGCCGTGGCGCTTTCTATCATTATCAAGTACGATAAATTTGGCGACGAACATACCTACGCCGAAGTTACGGGCGAATACACCTTCAAAACCCACGACCCCAAGGGCGACGTACTGTACGGCATCGAGGTGTTCGTGCATCCCGAATACCGCGACATGCGGCTGGGTCGCCGCCTCTACGACGCCCGCAAGGAACTTTGCGAGCGGCTGAACCTGCGTAGTATCGTGGCCGGAGGTCGCATTCCCAACTACAACACCTACGCCAAGGAGCTGACGCCCAAGCAATACATTGATAAAGTAAAACGCCGCGAGCTCTATGACCCTACGCTCACTTTCCAACTGGCTAACGACTTCCACGTACGGAAAGTCCTCAACAGCTATCTGCCCGGCGATACCGAGTCGAAGGATTACGCCACGCTGCTGGAATGGAACAACATTTACTTTCAGCCCGGCAACACGCGCACCAATCCGTCGGATTCCATCATCCGCATCGGCGTAGTGCAGTGGCAAATGCGGCTTTTTAAGGATGTCAACGCCTTTTTTGAGCAGGTCGAGTTTTTTGTAGATGCCGTGAGTTCCTACAAGGCCGACTTCATCCAGTTTCCCGAATTCTTCAATATGCCACTTCTGGCGCAGTTTAACGACATGCCGGAGCCGCAGGCCGTCCGCAAACTGGCCGACTATACGGAGGTAGTGAAGAAGAAAATGCAGGAGTTCGCGATTTCCTATAATGTTAATATTGTGGGCGGCTCCATGCCGCTGGTGGAGGATGGCAAGTTGTACAACGCCGCCTACCTCTACCGGCGCGACGGTACGAGCGAGGAATTCCGCAAGATTCACATCACGCCCAACGAAGTGCGCCACTACGGTATGGTGGGCGGCGACGAGGTGCGGGTCTTCGACACCGACTGCGGCAAAATTGGTATCATTATTTGCTACGATGTCGAATTTCCCGAGCTGAGCCGTCTTTTAGCTCGACAGGGCATGGAAATCCTTTTCGTTCCCTTCCTGACCGACACCCAGAACGGCTACATGCGCGTCCGCAACTGCGCGATGGCGCGGGCCATCGAGAACGAATGCTACGTGGCTATTTCGGGCTGCGTGGGCAATCTGCCCCGCGTCGAGAACATGGATATTCACTACGCGCAGTCGGCGGTGTTTACTCCCTCCGACTTCCAGTTTCCGACCAATACAATCAAGGCCGAAGCCACGGCCAACACCGAAATCATGCTGATTGTAGATGTGGACCTGCTCCAACTAAAAGAACTGCATGAACACGGCTCGGTACAAATCATGAAAGACCGCCGCACCGATCTTTACGATGTCGTGATGCGCAAGAAGCCGAAGTCTAAACTAAAGGAAGAACTGGTATCTGACGGAGCCATGTAGTGCCTGACTATTAATTTTTTACAAAAAAGGGAGGGAAGTATTTCGCTCCCTTTTTTGTATATTTGGCAGACCAAGAGCAAGTGAATTCGCCCATGAAACCAGTCAGTTATCCACTTATCGTTCTATTTTTTGCGGTTAACGCCGCCTTCGCGCAGCAGGAAATATCCTACGACTCGACGGCCGATATCCACCACTTCTCGTTTCGGGGGCAACAGTACGATTATCGTACCGACAATCAAAACAACAGCTATCGGACGATAGGTATCAAGGGTTCTCCCTTTTTATTCAAGGAATGGCAGCCAGGAACCTTGCCAACCCACCGAAGTAATGCGTTAAAATTCCCTATCAACTACAATATTTTGGAAGACTACGTGGTGGTTAGCATGAGTTCGGGCGAAAAGACTATCTATCCTGAGTCCTTCAATGTTGGAGATCGGACGTTCGTCCGTTTAAAAAACCAATACTTCGAGGCTATTTATTCAGGACAAAAAATAAAGCTCCTGCGCCGCTTCAATGCCCGGCTCGATAAAGTGGAACGGAACGGCTATAACGAGAATGTGAAGTATGACTACGAATATTCCAAGAGTGACGACCTCTTCCTGGAAGAATCAAACGGCAGTATCATTCCCGTAAAACTCAACGAGCGCAACCTTCTCTCCAAACTTCCCGACGCCAAAGCCGCTCGCCAAATAATCAAAAACCACGACCTAAATCTTCGCTCCGAGCGGGACTTGGTTTCTCTGTTGGCTAAATTAGAGCAATAGCTTGCTTTCCGTCCACAAATAAAGTTCAGGGTTCTTAACTGAGTGCTCCCCCTCCCCCCTCGGCATTTTACCTTTTGACCGTTGAGCCAACTCTCAAACCGTTCGTGTACTTTGTTATGCATAGTACCTGCCAATACCTCATCTTTGTAGAGTCAATAACGACAAATATTAGCCAAAATCAAAAACTACAAAGCCATGAAAAAGTCCTTCAAATCCCTGATCTGCGCTTTGGCGCTCAGTACTACGGTCGCATTCGCCGGACCCGGCGATTATGCCGCAAAGCCTACAACCTTCGGAGCAGTCATCTACAAAAACATTGATGGCGGCGTAAACGTCAACATCGAGAAAACGGTCCCCAATTACGCCGCTGTTTTGATTACCAACGCCAATGGTGACTTGCTTACTCGCCAAAGTATCGGCAAAAGGCAAATGAAAGCCTGCATGAAGTTCAATTTGAGCGGACTACAAAACGGTGCTTACAAAATCTCGGTTGTAAGCAAAGGCGAAAAAGTGGAGAAAGAATTCACGATTACCAGCCAGGAAACGGTGGTAGAACGCACGCTGACTTTCGAGTAAGCCAATTTTCAAAGAATGTATTGAGGAATCGGGAGTGGCTGTTGCTACTCCCGATTTTATGTTAAGACAGAAAATTACTCGCTACCGCTGTCATTCCATAATTATTTTTTGTCCCGATTTTGTCCCGACAATAAAAAATGCCACTCCTGAGGCCAGGAGTGGCATTTGGTGGAGAATATCGGAGTCGAACCGATGACCTCTTGCATGCCATGCAAGCGCTCTAGCCAACTGAGCTAATCCCCCGCTTAAATTTCCCAGCCGCTGTCCTGAATGGGAGTGCAAATATGCACGTCAGAAATCATTTACGCAAACATAATCTTCATTTTTTCTAAAAACTTAGTAGAGACGCTCAAAAAATGTCTTTGAAACATATTAACCAATCCCGCGTTGTAAACGTATATCTGCAAAAGTACAGGATGGGCCTGTAATAAAATCTCGCACAGCTCCTACTGGATTTACCTCCGCTCTTATTCTGCGTCTAGCTTCTTCACCAAGTCCACTATAAATTCTTTCTATTACTTTTGGTGCAGCCCCTTAAGCCCTGGATCATTTACACACGCGCTTAAACCCGCTTCCCGCGCCTTTACCGTTCGGTAGAAACAAATTTCATGAAACAAAAACCAAAGATTCGCTTTGTCAATAAGGACAAAAACAGATTTTTTTCTACTCTGAAAAACCGAGTCGACGACTATTTTATTGATAATGGTATTTGCCGCTACGCCAATGGGACAATGGTTCTCAAGACGGTGGTTCTGTTAAGTGCTTACATCCTTCCTTTCATTTTCATTCTGCTTTTCAACCCGCCAGTTTGGTTGAGCATGCCACTTTGGATATTGATGGGCTTGGGAATCGGCGGCATCGGAATGAGCATTATGCACGACGCCAACCACGGGGCCTACTCGGCCAATGAAACTGTCAACAAATGGATGGGTTACTCTATCAACCTGGCGGGAGGCGGGGTGATGAATTGGAAACTACAGCATAATACATTGCACCACATGTACACCAATGTGGTACCGATGGATGAGGATATTCAGGATCGACTCATCGTACGGCTTTCACCCCATACCAAGGTGAAGGGTGTCCACCGTTTTCAGTGGATCTACGCCTTTTTCTTTTACGGAATATTAACCCTTTACTGGGTCGTAGCCAAGGATTTTGTACAACTCGCTTCCTTTACTAAATCAGGAGTCAACACCCAGACGAGAAAAGAAAACATCATCACGCTCATTAAGTTGATTGCGATGAAAGCCATTTATTTCGGCATCTTTTTCTTAGTACCGATCTTTGTGTTTGGGTTGCCGTTTGGAGAAATACTAGCGGGATTTCTGCTGATGCACTTTATCGCCGGACTGATTCTGACGGTCATTTTCCAGTTGGCCCACACTGTGGAAGGAACCGACCATCCGCAGGCCAACGAAAAAGGAATTATCGAAAACGATTGGGCCATCCATCAGCTACAGACAACGGTCAACTTTTCGCGCCGCAACAAGTGGCTTTCTTGGTACGTAGGAGGTCTAAATTTTCAAGTAGAACATCACCTGTTTCCCCGCATTTGCCACGTCCATTACCCTTCTATCGCCCCCATCGTAAAGCAAACCGCCGAAGAGTTTGGATTAGTGTATATGGAAAACGAAACTTTCAATGAAGCTTTGCTCTCCCACGTGTCCACACTTCGGCGGTTCGGTCAGTTACCCGACTGGAATGAGGCAATTGGTTAAGGCTACTTGCCGCCGCCAAACATCCGGGAAATCCCGTAAATAACTACGCCGATCACGACGACGACCAGAATCACCCCGGTCCATACACCGCCTTTGAAGATGCTGCCCGCTAGTTCGCAACTCGTGAGGGAAACGGTTAATAGAAAGACGATCAGATAATTTAAATAATTTGTAAGGGCTTTCATAGAGGTTTTGTTAAGGGTGAATGTTTATGCACCTTTTCGTATCAAAACTGTGCCATCAATTTGGTTATTGATACGGTTCTCAGGCTGTTAAATATCCTTAAAGTTTTGTAACATCCTCTACCACATCTCATTCCGCTCCCTATTTTTGCTACGGATTCAATCTTAACTATCCGTAATCGTGGAAAATCTTCAATCAGCGGACCATGCATTCCGAGTGATTCTTTCCCTCCTGTTAGCTGCCGTCTTACTTTCATGTGATGAGGATGAGCCGGAAAGAATAGTGGTGAAAGGCCACTTAAAGAATTTACCTTCTGGCAGTGTCGTTTTAAGAGCGCTCAGATCTTATGGCTGGTGGCTGGCAAACAATTGATTCGGTCGACGCTAGGGGTGGAAAATTTGAATTCAACCTGTCGGCTGTGCATTACCCTGAACCAACTCTAGTAGCAGTCAGTAGTGACACCCTTTTCTTCCAACTCAGTCTCAGTCTACCGGAATCAGCGCCCTCGTGTCCGCCTGTAGAAGCATTTCGAAAAGCTTCACCGTAGCCGCCGCATCCCCCGCCGCACGGTGCCGATCCTGGATTTGAATATCGAGACTTTGACAAATGTTTCCCAGACTGTATGACCGATAGCCGGGAAAAATCTTCCGACTTAGCCGCACGGTACATAGCTTATCCCGGTCAAAGTACTCGTCAAGCATCTGAAATTCCTTCCTGATGAAATTGTAGTCGAAACTTACGTTGTGCGCCACAAACCATGCATCGCGCGTGAGGGCACGGACAGAGTCGGCAATTTCTGCGAAGACCGGCGCATACTGTACCATCCGGTTATCGATGCCCGTCAGTTGGGTAATAAAAGGCGGAATGAAAGTCTGCGGGTTGACTAATGATTGAAAAGAGTCCACAATCCGCTGCCCATCGTGCCGAAAAATGGCAATTTCCGTAATCCGCCCTTTACCGGCTGCCCCGCCAGTAGTTTCAATATCGACGATGGAGTACAATTATTTAGTTGACAGTTGAGAATGGAAAATTCAATTTCTTCTGAAGGGTCCTATTCCTTATTTCTCCAAAACTAGAAAATCCCCGTCATACAGCGGAGATTTTCTACAATTCAATACCAAAAGTACTCCACTTTTTGCCTTCATTCCAGCTGAAACGCAATCGGTAGCGTGAATCTCACTCGCACGGGGCGGCCCGATTGCTTGCCGGGCATCCAGTTGGGCATCAGGTTTACCACGCGCAGGGCCTCCTCATCGCAGCCGAAGCCAATCCCTTTTATCGTCTTGGCTCTTTCTATCTTGCCATCAGTCCCTACCGTGAATTCTACAAAAACCCTTCCTTGTACCCCGGCTTGTGCGGCGGCGCGGGGGTATTTCAGGTTTTTTTGCAGGAAATTACCGAAAGCTTCTCGTCCGCCAAAAAATTCGGGCTGTTGCTCGGCGAACAGGAGCGTTTCTTCCTCCTTGGGCTTCACTTCAATGACATTCCCTTTGCTGCTGCCGGGTATTTCGGCGGGTGGAATTACCAAATCCGTAAGTGCCTCACCCTCCACGTCTTCCTGGCCCGCCTGGGCATTGTTTAGCGCTTCAACCGTAGGCGGCGGCATTTCGACTGGTACCTGCTCGTCGGGTAGCACCTCGTAAGGCCGGAAGCGAACCGTTTTTACAGCGGGTGGGGGCGTTTCGACTACGGGCGGCGTAATGGGCGTAATTTTTTCGGGTGTTATCTTGATCGTATTGGCTTCCACCATGAAGGCGATATCTTTTTCGTCGGTGGTTTTCAAGTGCGCGTAAAGCTCCGGCAAGAGGAACATGAGCAGAAAAATACCAACACCGATGAAGGTGGCACGTTGGACGTTACCGCCGTACTCGCGGCGCAGGGCATAAGCTCCGTAGAGCTTGTTTCGGTTCTCGAAAACGATGTCGTTCAGTGATTCATTCATGGCTAATAGATGTTTATGTTCAAGACTCAAATCCAGTAACACATCGGTATCCACCTCCCGCAACAGCGCCCCAATCACTTGCTCAAATGAATTCCCCGTCCATAACCTCTCCTCGGCCTCGCAGGCCAAGTGGTCCAGCAATTCGGGCTTAAGGGCGGCGTTCAGACCACTCGTTTCCAGGTAGCGGTTCAGTTCGGCAAGACGGAGGTCGGTGAGGCGCTTCATTTTTTTAGGGACAAAGTGAGTTGAGCTAAGGAGCTTAGTTCTTCTTTGGAATTAGGCTGGGGGTGACTTCGCCGGGTGGCGCAAGTAGCACTTTCATTGCTTCCATGAAGCGTTCGAGGTCGTTGGTCTTGGTGCGGGCAGTTTCGGTCCCCTGGGTAGTGAGAGAGTAGTACTTGCGCATTCGCCCGTCTACAGCTTCCGACTCGGTAACGAGCAAACCGTCCTGTTCCAATTTGTGCAGGACGGGATAGAGGGCACCGAAAGTCAGGTTAATTTCGCCCGAAGTGCGCTCGGTCACTTGCTGCGTAATTTCGTAGCCGTACATGCGGTCGCAGTCCGATAGTAAATTTAAAACGATGGTCTTCAAGGTGCCGCGTACGTACTCGTTACTGGTGCTTTTTTCCATTTTTTGGGAATTGGCCTTCGCGGATGGCGTTGGCTCTGTTTATTTAAACCTTTAGATGTTAAGTTGAAATATGATGGACAAATATATATATAAGTTTTTTATATATAAGTAATATTTCTAAAAATATTTTTCAGTTTTCTTCCAGCGGAATAGAACGGCTTATTCTTTCTTCCAGGGAAATAATGGTTTCCGTTCGCTGTATTCCCTTGACTTTCTGAATTTTATCATGTAAAACCTCCCGCAGGTGTCCGGTATCACGGCAAACGATTTTAGCAAAAAGACTATAGACTCCCGTCGTGTAATGAATGTTGACCACCTCGGGGATTTTTTCCAAATCAGATGCAACATCTTCGTAAAGCGAGCTTTTGTCGAGGTACACACCCAGAAAAGCGCTGATGTCCCAGCCCAGCTTCGCGGGATCGATGATAAGTTGTGAACCTTTTACGATGCCCAATTGCTCCATCTTCTTCATCCTGACGTGAACCGTGCCGCCCGAAACATGAACGCGCTTGCCGATTTCGGTGTAGGCAAGTCCCGCATTTTCCATTAACAGCGACAAAATCCGTAAATCGGTATTATCAATTTCTAAATTTTTATTCATTTTCCGTTTAAAAATTGAATTTGATTCAATGAATCGAATCAAAAATTACGATTCATCTAAATTTTAAGACTTTTTTATAAAAATATTTTAATCTTAAATTTCAGTCCCTTACCTTTGCAAGGTCAATATACAGAAACAGATTTGCTGTTCGACAATGTTGACAACGTTTTTTGCCATACTGTAGGATGATGAAACTGGCAGCCATGCCCTCCTGTCTCGGGGGTGGTGAGCACGGGATAAACACGATATAATGCCGACTTGTCGACTGGGGTTGACCACCAAGTATTTGTATCGCGGCTAACCGCACCGTGGGTGGTTCGACTCCCCCTCCTACAGCTTTTTTTAATTGTGAATTTTGATTGAGAGAATGAGTGAATAGTAAAAGACGTTATTCTCTCAATCACTAATTCAAAATTAAATTCCCCCATTTGGTTTTTAGTTTGTTGATGAAGTGTAATCTGACACGCGGGTTCGTCTTGAAACCTGCGTGTTTTTTTATTAATGTGGTACGGGCTACCAGCCCGTTTTTTGTATTTTAAAGCGGGAAAGCTGCCTGGACCACACATCTATGATCCAAAACGACGCCGTCGTGCTGGGCATCCTGATGCTTACGCTCGGCCTGATTTTCTACACCGCCTCGCTGTCGCACACGGGCTGGACAAAATTTTATGGCGTCGTTCCGCCGCTGCTGCTCTGTTACTTTATTCCTGGCGTTTACAATTCCGTGGGACTAATCAACGGTGCTGAGTCGCAGTTGTACCCCGTTGTTTCGCGCTACTTGCTGCCCGCCTGCCTGGTGCTTTTCACCCTCGGCATGGACTGGAAATCTCTGGCAAAACTCGGCCCGCAAGCGGTCATTATGATGCTGGCGGGTACCGTTGGCGTGATGATTGGCGGCCCCGTAGCGCTTTGGGTCGTCGGCCACCTCAGTCCAGATACTGTGCAGGGCCAAGGCCCGGAAGCCGTGTGGCGCGGTCTGGCGACCATCGCCGGTAGTTGGATCGGCGGGGGGGCCAACCAAACCGCTCTTAAGGAGGTCTTCCAACCCAGCGACCGCCTTTTCTCGCAAATCGTGGCCGTGGATGTACTGGTGGCCGAACTTTGGATGGCCGTGCTAATCTACGGTGCGGGCTACGCGACCCGAATCGACGCTCGCCTCCGGGCCGATAGCAGCCGCATCGCCGACGTGCAGCAGCGACTGGAAAGCATCGAACTAGCTAACCAGCGCATTCCTGCCATGCGAGATTTGCTGTATTTGGGTGCAGTCGGTTTTGGGGCTACTGGATTGGCGCACTTTCTGGCCGATTTGATCACCCCTTATCTGGGCGAAAACTACCCCGGACTAGCTCGTTACAGCCTGACTTCTTCCTTCTTCTGGATCATTGCTCTGGTAACGCTCATGGGCTTAACTTTCTCTCTCACGCCGATCCGTAAATTGGAGTTCGTGGGTGCTTCGCGGATGGGTAGCGTTTTCCTCTATATATTGGTCGCAACCATCGGGATGCAAATGGATTTGCGGGCCGTGGCCGATAATCCGGGATTGTTTGCGATCGGGCTGGTGTGGATGATTATTCATGCCGTTTTCGTCATTGGGGTAGCGCGGATCTTGAAAATTCCTTTCTTCTTCGCGGCGGTAGGCAGTCAAGCCAATATCGGTGGATCAGCCTCGGCTCCCGTAGTGGCGGCGGCGTTTCATCCTTCTCTGGCTACGGTGGGAGTGTTGCTTTCCATTCTGGGTTACGCGCTGGGTTCTTATGCGGGCTACCTCACCGCCCTGATGATGCAGTGGGTCAGCGAAGGGCCGTAATCTTCCGTAAAAATTAGGGCAGTAAGGCGTATCTTTGCAAAAAATTTCGGGTCCAGGTCTCTGCGACGAACCTTTGAAGTACGTACCCGTTACACTCCAACCAACAACATCGAAGCATAAAGCCCAAAGCTTATTGCCTACAGCCATTACATGAAGAACATCCGCAATTTTTGCATCATTGCCCACATCGACCACGGTAAAAGCACCCTGGCCGATCGGCTCTTGGAATATACCAATACCGTCACCAATCGAGAAATGCAGGCCCAGTTGCTCGACAACATGGATCTGGAACGCGAGCGCGGCATTACCATCAAGAGCCACGCCATCCAGATGGACTACCTCTTCAATGGCGAAAAATACACGCTCAACCTCATCGACACGCCGGGTCACGTTGATTTTTCCTACGAAGTATCGCGTTCTATCGCGGCCTGCGAAGGTGCGTTGCTGCTCATCGATGCTTCACAAGGCATCGAGGCCCAGACGATTTCCAACCTGTATCTGGCCATCAATCATGATCTTGTCATCATTCCGGTATTGAACAAGATCGACCTACCCGGTGCCATGCCCGAGGAGGTGAAAGATCAGATTGTGGAGCTGATTGGCTGTGACCGTGATGAAATTATTCACGCGAGTGGCAAGGAAGGCATTGGCGTTCCCGAGATTCTGGAAGCAATTGTCCACCGAATTCCCGCCCCCAAAGGCGATCCCGATGGGCCGCTACAGGCCTTAATCTTTGATTCAGTATTCAATTCCTACCGGGGTATCGAGGTTATTTTTAGAATAAAAAACGGCAGCGTGCGCAAGGGTGATAAGGTAAAGTTCATGGCGACGGGTCGCGAATATTTCGCCGACGAAATCGGTACTTTGCGCTTACAACAACAACCCAAAGATTTGGTAGAATGCGGCGACGTGGGCTACCTCATTTCTGGCATCAAAATAGCGAAGGAAGTGAAAGTAGGTGATACGTTCACGCATACCGACCGCCCTTCTACGGTTATGATTCGAGGCTTTGAAGAAGTAAAGCCGATGGTTTTTGCGGGTATTTATCCCGTCGATACCAGCGAGTACGAAGAACTGCGCGAAGCGATGGAAAAGCTACAACTCAACGATGCCTCTTTGGTGTGGGAACCCGAGACTTCGGCAGCATTGGGCTTCGGCTTCCGTTGTGGCTTTCTGGGAATGCTACACATGGAGATCATTCAAGAGCGCCTGGAACGCGAGTTCGACATGACGGTGATCACTACCGTTCCCTCGGTGCAGTTCAAAGTAACGACTACGCGCGGCGAAAACATGAAAGTCAGTGCTCCTTCCGAAATGCCGGAACCCAATTTTATTAGCGTCATTGAGGAGCCTTTCATCAATGCCCAGATCATTTCCAAGTCGGAGTACGTCGGAGCCATCATGACGCTGTGCATGGACAAGCGTGGAATGCTCAAAAATCAGATTTACCTCACCTCCGACCGCGTGGAGCTACAATTCTCCATGCCGCTGGCCGAGGTAGTTTTCGATTTCTTCGACCGCCTGAAAACCATCTCGCGTGGCTACGCCTCGCTCGATTACGAACTCTCGGGATACGAAACTTCCGACATGGTGAAGCTCGACGTGATGCTCAATGGCGACCGGGTAGACGCACTTTCGGCCATCGTTCACCGCTCCAAAGCCTACGATTGGGGTAAGAAACTTTGTGAAAAACTCCGCGAATTGATCCCTCGCCAAATGTTCGAGATTGCTATTCAGGCGGCCATCGGCCAGAAAATCATCGCCCGCGAAACCGTCAAGGCCATGCGTAAGGACGTACTGGCCAAATGCTACGGCGGTGATATTTCCCGTAAACGCAAGCTGCTCGAAAAGCAGAAAAAAGGTAAAAAGCGGATGCGTCAGGTCGGCAACGTCGAGATTCCGCAGGAAGCTTTCATGGCGGTTTTGAAGATAAGCTAACGTGTATTGCTTTTTAAGACCTTCTGGGTTTATCTTTATAAAAAACTGGTAGCTAGATGTTTGAATAAATTAATTAATGTTTTGTGTCGAAGTGAATTGGTAAGGAAAAGTGTTGACTCATCATTCATCACTCCTAATTCATAATTAATTTTTCTATTTTTGGCTAACTGTATCTGAAATACCCTTGATCTATTAACATACCAGAAAATATGGCAGAAGTAATAAGAATGCCCAAAATGAGCGACACCATGGAAGAGGGTGTCATCGCGGAATGGCACAAAAAAGTGGGCGATGAGGTAAAATCCGGCGATATTTTGGCCGAGGTGGAAACCGACAAGGCCACCATGGACATGGAAGCCTACCAGGAAGGCACCTTATTATATATCGGTGTCGAGAAAGGCGACGCCGTCCCCGTGAACGGCGTGATGGCCGTCATCGGCGAAAAAGGCGAAGATTATAAAGGCTTGCTGGAAGGCGATGCTGGCGATCAGGCTGAGGAGAAAATGGAAGAGAAACCCGCCGCCTCGTCCAATGGAGCTGATAAACCCGCTGTCAAAGAAGAAAAGGCCTCGGCCGAAAAATCGGCTCCCAAAGCCGCTAAACCTGCTATTTCCAACGAAAAAATCAACGCCACTTTGGTGCGGATGCCCAAGATGAGCGACACGATGGAGGAAGGTGTCCTGGTTTCTTGGCAGAAAAAAGTGGGCGACAAGGTGGCGTCCGGCGATATTTTGGCCGAAGTCGAGACCGACAAAGCCACGATGGATTTGGAAGCATATGAGGAAGGTACGCTGCTTTTTGCGGGAATCAAGGAAGGCGATGCCGTTCCTGTCAACGCCATTATTGCCGTTATCGGTGAAGAAGGTGCCAACTTCCAGGCCCTCATTGACCGCGAGGAAGCTGGCGATGAAGCCGCCGAAATCGAGGAGGACGACAAAGTGGAAACCACTACGCCCTCGGCTTCCGCCGATGCGAAAGAAAGCGATTCAGCATCCAGCGTATCCGCCGCCGATTCAGGAGACCGCATCAAAGCATCTCCTCTCGCCCGCCGTTTGGCCGAGGAAAAAGGCATTGACCTGCAACAGGTTTCTGGCTCCGGCGACAATGGCCGCATCATCAAGCGCGACGTGGACGAGTTCGAGCCTTCGGATAAGCCCGCTGCCGAACCCGCCAAAGTGGGTAAGATAGAACCCGCTGTTTCGGCCCCGGCTGCTGCACCTGCGCCGATGGGCAACTACGAGGATATCCCCGTCTCGCAGATGCGTAAGACGATTTCGCGCCGCCTGAGCGAGAGCATGTTTACCGCGCCGCACTTCTACCTGACCATGGAAATCAACATGGACAAGGCGATGGCCCTGCGCCCGACGCTCAACGAGGTGGCGACATCCAAGATTTCCTTCAACGATTTTGTGGTGAAAGCCTGCGCTTTGGCCCTAAAACAGCACCCGAAAGTCAATTCAGCCTGGCTGGGCGACAAAATCCGCAAATACGATTACGTCAATATTGGTATAGCCGTGGCCGTGGACGAAGGGTTGCTGGTTCCCGTGGTGCGCGACGCCGACAAGAAAACGTTGTCCACTATTTCCGCCGAGGTAAAAGACTTTGCCGGAAGAGCCAAAGATAAGAAGTTGCAACCCAAGGACTGGGAAGGCAATACTTTCTCGATTTCTAACCTGGGTATGTTTGGCATCGACGAGTTTACAGCCATCATCAACCCGCCCGACGCCTGTATTCTGGCCATAGGCTCGATCAAGCAGACGGCTGCCTTCAAGGAAGACGGCACGGTGTACCCGACCAACGTCATGAAGGTCACGCTCTCCTGCGACCACCGCGTGGTGGATGGCGTGACGGGTTCGGAGTTCCTGCTGACGGTGAAGAAATTCCTCGAAGCGCCGATGAGTATGCTGGTCTAGGTTTTTAATTCAACATAAAATTTGAATTCAACATAAAAGCAGAGGGCCGAAATCAATTTCGGCCCTCTGCTTTTTAAATTTTTCCCCGCCGCCAGTTATCGCAGAGCACCGCCGTTGCGATTCCCACATTCAACGACTCCGCCGCGCCAAAGCGCGGAATAGTGACGCGATGATGGATACGCTCCGCTACTTCCGGTCCGATGCCACGTGACTCGTTGCCCATTACGATATACCCACCTTCTTTGGGGAAAGAAAAATCGTACAGCGATTTCCCATCTAAGAAAGCGCCGACCAGTGCTTGGCCAATTCCCTCTTTCTTAATAAATTCGGGCAATTCAGTATAGTACGCTTGCACTCTTGTGAAAGAACCTTTGCTGGCGGCGATGACTTTGGGGTTATAAAAATCAGTGGTGCTGGGTGAGCAAATGATTTTTACGATACCATACCAATCGGCGATACGCAGGATGGTACCCAGATTGCCGGGATCACGAACATCGTCGAGCATTAGAGCGTATTCCCCTTCTCGTACACGCAAAAAATCGTTTTCTTTCGTTTTGGCTACGGCCAGGCAGGCGTCGTTGCTTTGGAAAGTCCCCAATCGATCCATTTCGGCGGGGGCAGCAGCGATCCAGTTAACGGCGCGGGGAGACGGATTACTTCCGTATTTTTGCAAAAAATCCTGGGTAGCCACCACTAACTCCGTTTCGTATTCGGAGTCCAGCAGTTCGAGAACGCTCTTGGCACCTTCTACTACAAAAGCGCCGTGCTGCTGACGGTACTTCTTGTTTTTCAGCGAATTGATATACTTGATCTGATTTTTCGAGAGCATTGAATAGGAGGCGTCTTTTTTGGGGTATTGGTCTTTTTTGCGTTCTGGCGGTAGTCGGACTATCGGGCTGCGTCCGGCAAACGCCCGGCGAGGAGCGCTATCTACTGGGAACGACTACCTTCAAAGGAAACAAAACTATCAAAGACAGCGAACTCGAAGCCCTGATTCCACAGAAACCTAACCGCCGTTTCCTGGGTTTACCGCTTTATCCTTACCTAGCTTTTTATCAGGCCGCCAGCATCACGTACAATCCTGGTTACCACAAGCGCAAGTTAGATTCCCTCAACCGTGAACTCCAAATAAAAGATTCGCTTTACCGGGATAGCCCACGCCAATTAAAGAAATTTCAGCGTCGGTACACCCGCAAAATTGCCCGTACCAAGCGGCGACTGACCGAGGGAAACGACTTCATGCGCATTTTTGGCGAGCCGCCCGTGTATTTCGATACGTCTGCGGTCGCCAAGAATGCCGAAAAAGTACGCGGCTATTTATTTAACAATGGCTTTTTCGAAAATAGGGTCTCTCTGTCTACTGATACTGCCTTCCGGCGCATTCGCACGACTTATTTTATTCAGGAAAATCGCCCGACCCGATTGCGCGACATCAGATACAGTATTCCCGATCCACGCGTAGATAGTTTGGTATTGCTGGAAAAAGGAGATTCCTTCCTGAAAAGCAATGCCCGTTACAAAGGAGATGCTTTTGAAGAAGAGCGCATTCGGCTTGAAATCCTATTGCGCAATAATGGCTACTACGGATTTTCGAGGCAGTCCATCACTTACCTCGTCAACGACACCATTTCGGCTCCAACGACCGACAGCCTGTTTAAGCAAGTCGACGTTTTTGTCCGTTTGGAAGCTCCCGACGGGCAGGAACGTTTCAAAGCTTATCCCGTTGAATCGGTGCAATTCGAGGTGCTGCCACCCGGTACTTTGCCGGATTCTATATTTCAAAAAGACACGACCCGTTTTCAGAATATTCGCTACGTTTTTACGGATAAAAAATTCTCGCCCCGCATCCTGAACAGCAAGTTACTGATTCGTCCCGGCAAGCTGTATAGCCAGGAAGATGAGCGGGAAACGCAACGCCAACTCTCGCTTACCGACCAATTCCGCTTTGTCAATTACGGTTTTGACACCACCGCGCAGGGCCTAAAAGGCTACTACCGCGCCATTCCGCTGGATAAGTATCAAATCACGGCGGATGTGGGCATGAATGTGATTCAACTCCAGCAAGCCCCCGGTCCGTTTGCCAACCTCTCCTACAAAATCAGGAATATTTTCAACGGGCTGGAAAACTTCGAGGTCAACCTTCGGGGCGGCGTGGAGGCCGTGACGGGTTTCAACGACGGCAACCTGTACCGCAGTCAGGAATTAAGTATAAATACCTCACTGCTTTTCCCTCAGTTGTTGTTTCCCGGCGGCTTTCGTTACCGCTTTGGTCGGTACAACCCGCGAACGCAGGTTGGGTTGGGCTACAACTACGTCAACCGTCCCGAGTACGCGCGTTCGAGTGCGAAAGCGGCCATGACCTACACGTTACAACCTTCTTCCACGACCTTTGTCAATCTATCACTCCTGGATCTAAACGTCTTGAATACCAATCGCCTAGCTCCCGAATTTCAGAGTTTATTGGACACGCTACGTAGGCAGGGCAACAACCTGTACAATAGCTTCCGACGCTCGTTCGTCTCAGATATCAACTTCACTTTTGTCCACAATACCAATTCGTTCATCGGCCCGCCCAAAAACGCTGACTACCTGCGCGTAGCCCTGGAATCGGGAGGAACGAGCATCGGCATTCTTCCCAGTCAGCAGGATTTTATTAGGAAGGTGTTTGGGAATAGCAATTTGCAATTTTTCCAATACCTGCGCTGGAACGTGGATTATCGCAAGTACTGGCCCGTGGCGCGGCGCTCGTCGTTCGTGGCGCGGGTAAACGCGGGTAGCGTATACAGCTACGGCGGGAGTTCGGTACCGCCCTACGAGAAGTATTTTTTTGCGGGAGGCTCCAACAGCGTGCGGGCCTGGCTACCGCGTCGCCTGGGGCCGGGGTCATCGCCTCCCCGCATCACCACCGCTAACTTTACCGTGGAGGCTCCCGGTGAACTGCTGCTGGAAGGAAATTTGGAGTACCGGGGCCACCTGGTGCATTTCTTTGGCGATATAAACTACGCCCTTTTTCTGGACGCAGGCAACGTCTGGACGCTGCCCACTACGACCAGTACCAAAACGGGCGAGTACGCAGCGGGAGATTTCCGCTTAAATGAATTCACCAGGCAAATCGCCCTCGGCACGGGCTTCGGCCTCCGTTACGACTTGCAGTACTTTGTCATTCGTTTTGACTTCGGCCTGAAACTCTACGATCCCAACCGCCAACGTTTTGTGCTGAATGATTTTTCCTGGAAAAAACCGTTCAGCCCGCGACAGCCAAATTACTTAAATTTCAACTTAGGCGTCGGTTATCCTTTCTAAGTGAACAGCGAACAGTAGAATTTTGCTGGTAAGAGTTATTTACCCGAAATAACGATAATCTTATTTTTTGTTAAAATGCTGACAAAGTGTCAGTATTTTAGGTATTTATTCTTATTTTTGCGGCCCAATCTATCCACAGCAAAATCAGTCAAACAATTCCACGCCGAGCGGGCGGTCCCGTTCAACAACAAATGAGTTTTGCCTTAAAAATATTAACCTCCGAAGACAAGGAAGCCTGTGAAACGGTGAAAGTGAGTGAGGAGGAGGTTTCTTTGGATAAAAAAAAGCTGTTCATCGAGAGCTACGGCTGCCAGATGAATTTCTCGGACAGCGAAATTGTGGCCTCTGTCATGCGAGGGGCGGGTTTTGCCACCACTTCTAATGAGCAGGAGGCCGACCTTATTTTTTTAAATACCTGCGCTATCCGCGACAACGCCGAGCAGAAAGTCCGAAATCGCTTGCAGCAGCTCAACCATTTGAAGAAAAAGAAGCCGGGTATGCTCATCGGTGTGCTGGGCTGCATGGCTGAGCGACTGAAAGCCAAGCTATTGGAAGAAGAAAAAATGGTGGATATCGTTACCGGCCCCGACGCCTACCGCGACCTGCCGCGTCTGATCGAAGAAGCCGAAACTGGCCAAAAAGCGGTGAACGTCCTGCTTTCCCGAGAAGAGACCTACGCCGACATTTCGCCCATTCGCCTAAATTCTAATGGTGTGACGGCCTTCATCTCCATCATGCGCGGTTGCAACAATATGTGTAGCTTCTGCGTGGTACCCTTCACGAGGGGGCGCGAACGCAGCCGCGATCCTGAAAGCATCGTCCGCGAAGCGCAGGATCTGTTCGCGCGGGGCTATCGTGAGGTGACGTTGCTGGGACAAAACGTGGACTCATACAGCTACAACATCGCCCAAAGCGGTGAGCAGCCCTGCGATTTTGCCGAGTTGCTGGGTATGGTCGCGCGGGTGCATCCTGATTTACGCGTCCGGTTCAGCACTTCGCACCCCAAGGACATTACGGATCGCGTACTGTACGCCATGCGGGACAATGAAAATGTCTGCAACTATATTCACCTTCCCGCCCAAAGCGGCAACAGCCGGGTTTTGGCCCTGATGAATCGTACCTACGACCGTGAGTGGTACATGCATAAAATTGACCGCATCCGCGACATTCTGGGTGAAGACTGCGGGATTTCGCACGATATGATTACCGGCTTCTGCACCGAAACCGAGGCCGAACACCGTGACACGCTGTCACTGATGGAGTACGTCCGCTACGATTACGGCTATATGTTTGCTTACTCCGAGCGCCCCGGCACCCCAGCGGCCAAAAAGTTTACGGATGACATCCCCTATGACGTAAAGCTCCGCCGCCTCAGCGAGGTCATCGCCCTGCAACAAAAGCATTCCCTCGAACGCAATCAACGCCTGTTGGGACGAGTTCATAAAGTACTGGTGGAAGGCACCTCCAAGCGCTCCGACAATGATTTACAAGGCCGCAACGACCAGAATAAGGTTGTCGTGTTCCCCAGGGAAAACTTTCAGAAAGGCGACTACGTCCACGTTTTGGTAACAGAGTGTACCGCCGCTACTCTTATCGGAAAATCAGTAGAATAAATAGCAGCGTAATGTTGTCTAGCCGTATCGGCATTCGTAACCGCACAGGCGGCTCTGTCTCAACTTTCAATCGCACCGGCGACCCGGTCTCCACTAGAAAAACTTGGATCTAAAAGAAATACAATCCGTCAAAAACCGCTTCGGTATTATCGGAGCCGCGCCCGCCCTAAACTACGCCATTAACGTAGCCATGCAGGTAGCCGCGACCGACCTCACCGTGCTGATAACGGGCGAAAGCGGCAGTGGTAAGGAGTCTTTTTCCAAAATAATCCACAGCTTGAGCGTCCGCAAGCACGGCAACTTCATCGCCATCAACTGCGGGGCAATTCCCGAAGGCACCATCGACTCCGAGCTTTTCGGCCACGAAAAAGGAGCTTTCACCGGGGCGCTGGATGCCCGAAAGGGATATTTTGAAACCACCAACGGCGGCACCATTTTCCTGGATGAAATCGGCGAAATGCCCCTCGGTACCCAAGCCCGGCTGCTGCGGGTGCTGGAAAATGGCGAATATATCCGCGTTGGCGCATCCAAGACCCAGAAAACCGACGTCCGCGTGGTGGCCGCTACCAACGCCAACCTGCTGGAAGCGGTGAATAAGGGAAAATTTCGGGAGGACCTCTACTACCGCCTCAACACCGTCCCTATTTACGTGCCACCGCTACGCGAGCGTGGCGAAGACGTACTGATGCTTTTCCGCAAATTCACCAACGACTTTGCCGAACGCTACCGGGCGCGGCCCGTACGGCTATCGACCGAGGCGCGACAGGTGTTGTTGGATTTCGATTTTCCGGGTAACATCCGGCAGTTGAAGAATATTGCCGAGCAAATCACCATTTTGGAAACTGACAAAGAGGAATCCATCGACGCCGATACGCTGTGGCGGTACCTGAATCCCGTCAACCCATCGTCGCGGCGTACCATGAGTAAGGCGTTGGTTCCGCTGAGTTTGGGGGAAGACACCACCTCGTTTTCGGAACGGGAAATTTTGTACAAAGTGCTGTTTGAGATGCGCCGCGACGTGACGGAGTTGAAAAAATTGGTGCGGGAAGTGCTGAAGGACGAGCAGCCCAACCACGAAATCCTGAAAAATCACCAGGAACTTTTCGATAATCTGAACCCCTCCGACAGCCCGGTTACGGAAACGTCACGGCTACTGGCGGCGCACGAGGAGCGCCTTTCAAACCATGCCAGAAGCGAAAGCCCGAGCCGGGACTACGCACCATCTAACCGCGTGGTCGATCTGGACCGCTATTCCGAAGCCCGCAGCCAAATCGAGGATGTCGAACACGTTGCCGAAGAGGAGGAATCTCTTTCACTGGAAGATCAGGAAAAAGACCTCATTATAAAGGCCCTGCGACGCAACAATAACAAACGAAAGTACGCCGCCCAGGCGTTGGGTATTTCAGAAAGAACGCTCTATCGGAAGATTAAGCAGTATGACATCGATGAATAGTTTTTTCGTTCTTAGTTTTGAATAATTTAGAAATGCGACGGAAGTTTTTTTGTAAATACCTGATTAGCATAAAGCGGGAGAAGATTCTTGGTTTGGTTGCACTTTTGGGTCTTTGCTTTGTCAGTACAAGTTGCGGTATTTACGGATTTAGCGGGAATAGTCTTTCGGATGACTATAAGTCTTTTACCGTGTTGAACTTCAATACGGGCGTGGCGGGTGGGCCAGCCAATTTGCCCATTCAAGTCAACGAGAAATTGAAGGAGTATTTCCAGCGCAATACTAATCTCAAACTTGTACCGACCGGCGGTGATATAATTTTCGAAGGTACTTTAACGGGCTACGATGTAATTCCCGTGGCTCCGACAGCTAGCGACCAGGCGGGATTTAACCGACTGACGGTCACGGTGCAGGTTCGCTTCACCAACACATTGGATGAAACCAAGGACTTCGATCAGTCTTTTTCATTCTATGCCGATTTCCCGCAGGGGCAGACTCTCAATCAAAACGAGGCACGGTTACTGCCCGGAATTTTGGATCAGATTGTGCAAAATATCTTTAACAAATCGGCGGCGGATTGGTAGGCCACGGTGGTGTTTTGTAGTTTTGGGTTCTTTCTCCTGACACCAATCGCCCTGCACACTTGATGAATAAAGTTGATAAAGAAACTTTCGCCTATTGGGTAACGCATCCGCAGGACATCGGTTCTGGCAACCTTCTCCGACTGGAAGAAACAGCGAAGGCTTTCCCCTACTGCCAAATCAGCTACGCCCTGCTCGCTAAGGCGGCCGCCGAAAGCGGCTCCTCGCGCCTGACCGAATTGGTGCCGCTCGCTGCCGCCCATACGCTGAACCGTGGAGCCTTGCGCCGACTGGTGGAGAGCGAGTCGGCATGGTCAGGTGCTTTGCTCGACCGTTTAACTGAGTTGCCCCAAAGCCGAAACGGCTCCCGCGACCGGGCCACGCCCTACGGCCATGACAGACCTATTTCACTGGTTCGCTTTGAGGATCGTTTCGTCAAAACTTCCGACCCAACCGAATTACACCCGGAAAAACTTCCCGGAACACCGCCCATGGACAAAACGGTCCTGGCCGAAAAATCGCTGGAAGATGATCTGACCCATAAACGTCTTAAGCCAATTCCTGTACCGGCCATTGAACTGCTGCCACTGCCCACGCCCCGTGCCGACGAACGCCGCAGACAGCAGGAAATCATTGAGGCATTTATCAAAAAAGACCCCAGCATTGGCCCCGTCCGTCTCGATGCTAACGCCCCCGAAATACAAGTGCCAGATTTGGCAGAGCGCTCTCAGGGCGCAGGTTTTGGAGGCTTAGTCACCGAGTCTTTCGCCAAAATACTCCTCAAGCAGGGCAAAACCGACAAAGCTATCGACATCTACGAAAAACTAAAATTGAAAAACCCGAAAAAAAGCGATTACTTTGCGCAAAAAATTACTGAATTGGGGAATAACGAGTAAAATCGGCCCAATTCGTGTCCTCATACCCAGGAAAGAAATCGACTCGCCTTATCTCATAATTCCTATTTCATAATTAATAATTCAAAATGTATCTTGCTCTCGTAATCCTCGTGGCGATCATCGCCGTTCTGCTTATTCTTATCGTTCTGGTACAGAACTCCAAAGGCGGTGGCCTTTCCAGCGAATTCAGCGGTGGCGCGGGCGGCCAAATGTTTGGCGTCAAGAAAACGACTGACCTGCTGGAACAAGTGACCTGGGGCATGGCCGGAGCAATCATGATTATTTCCCTGGCCTCTTACGTTATGGTTGGCAATGGATCCGATGCCAACAAAACTATCAACAGTGTGAACGTCGAGAAGGCGCAGAACTCCGCCGTTCCCGGTGGAAGTATCGCCCCGCTCCCCGCTCCAGCACCCGCAGTTACACCCGGCGACACCAACAAGTAATCAGTACCTCGTCAGACAAAAGGCTCCGGGCCACTTCCAAAAGGGAGCGGCCCGGAGCCTTTTCCTTAACGACTTCAAGCAGAAAACGCCTAATCTACTTTCATCAGTTTCGCCATCAACTGCTTCGCCGCCGGCAGTAGCGTTTCGTCCACCGGATATTCGCGCGGTGATTCCACCATGTAAGTTGCTGGATTGGGAAGTTGCGTATAGCGGCGGGTAAGTTCTATCTTCATGTTTTCGAAAGTAGTGCTGATGTTTTTCCGCACGGAATCGACGCGCTGGGTTTGGATGATCCGTTCGCGGCGAGCGTCGAAGAGCGTAACCTGGTAGCGGAAAATCGCCGTTTCGCGGCTGGTTTGTCTGTAAATAAAAAGGTAGCCTTCTTCCGTTCGCAGCGGCACGATGCCAATCGGCGTGATGGTCAGGCTGGTTTTCACTTCGTCGTATCGGGATTGTCCTTCCTGCATTAATTGGGAAAACTTCGGAATCGCGAATTCCAGGATTTCACTCAATTCTTCTAAATGAGTGCTTTCCTGGTAGGTGTTTTGATAAATCCAGCGCAATTGGGCAAGATCGATTCCGGTCAGGTCTTTCGGAAAATGGCTGCGCAGGGCACGTTGCGATTCCTTTAGCGTGAGGCTGCTGTCGTAATGCTCCCTGACTTGTGCCAGATGAGGGAAAAGAACCTGGTTGTTGAATTCCTGCCGTACGTGCTGCAAATATGCCAGTAAGACATACTTTTTGTACTCAAAATCAAGAATTCCGTCGGTGAGCCACTGGCTGGATAGTTTTGTCATAGTTGAAAAACGTAGGTTGACGCCAAAAATTTAGTCATTTCTCTACAAAACCGAAATATTATTTTACATCTGCCATTATTCAATAGCTTTTCTTTCATAAATATTGGGATATGGCATTGGTAAATGTTGTCTGTAAATATGACAGATAATCCGGCTGGCACAAATTCTGCCTGTATGGATATTGTCAAGATCATTTTCTGACAACTTAAAACCGTAAACTAATATGTCAACCTTAATCGAAGAAAAAGTGAGTGTACAACCCCTGGCCGATCGGGTGCTGGTAGAACCCGCCCCCGCCGAAGAAAAAACTGCATTTGGTATCATCATTCCCGATACCGCCAAAGAGAAACCACAACGCGGTACCGTGATGGCCGCTGGCCCCGGTAAAACCGACGAGCCAATGACCGTGAAAGTAGGCGACACCGTCCTCTACGGCAAATATTCCGGCACCGAATTGACCGTCGATGGCAAAGACTGCCTCATCATGCGAGAATCCGACATTTTCGCGGTGATTAATAGCTAATTGTGAATTGGAGAAGGGAGAATGAGAGAATAAAAAACATAAGTAACATTCACTCATTCACTCATTCACTCATTCACTCATTAAAACACAAATAGTACTTATAAAAGCACAATAATTATGTCTAAGCAAATATTTTTTGATTCAGAAGCCCGTGCCAAGATCAAGCGGGGAGTTGACACGCTGGCCGACGCCGTGAAGGTGACGCTCGGCCCCCGTGGTCGCAACGTCGTCATCGACAAGAAGTTCGGCTCACCGACCATCACTAAGGACGGTGTGACCGTAGCCAAAGAAATCGAACTGAAAGACGCTATGGAGAACATGGGCGCGCAGTTGGTGAAGGAAGTGGCTTCCAAAACTGCCGATTCGGCGGGTGACGGAACCACGACGGCTACCGTTCTGGCCCAGGCTATCTACACCATTGGTGTGAAAAATGTCGCCGCTGGTGCCAATCCAATGGATCTGAAGCGCGGCATCGACAAGGCCGTTATTGCTATCGTAAAAAACCTGGAAGAGCAGAAGAAGAATATCTCCACTTCCAAGGAAATCGCGCAGGTAGCCACAATTTCGGCTAACCATGACGAGGAAATCGGCCAGATGATCGCTGAAGCGATGGAGAAAGTCGGTAAAGAAGGCGTCATCACCGTAGAAGAAGCACGCGGCACTGAAACCGAAGTGAAAACGGTGGAGGGTATGCAGTTCGATCGCGGCTACCTCTCTCCTTACTTCGTGACCAACACGGAGAAAATGGAAGTCGAGATGGAGCGTCCCTACATCCTGATTTCGGAGAAGAAAGTTTCTTCAATGAAGGAATTGCTGCCCGTATTAGAGGCTGTAGCCCAGACGGGTCGCCCTCTGATCATCCTCGCCGAGGACGTGGACGGTGAAGCACTCGCCACGCTGGTGGTAAACAAAATCCGTGGTGCTTTGAAAGTAGCTGCCGTGAAAGCTCCCGGCTTCGGCGACCGCCGCAAGGCCATGCTGGAAGATATCGCCATCCTGACGGGCGGCCAGGTGATCAGCGAAGAGCGCGGTTTCAAGTTGGAAAACGCCACGCTGGAATACCTCGGTAGCTGCGACAAGGCGATTATCGATAAAGACAATACGACCCTGATCAACGGTGAAGGTGCCAAGAACGACATCGACGGTCGCGTGAACCAGATCAAGGCACAAATCGAGAACACGACTTCCGACTACGACCGCGAGAAATTGCAGGAGCGTTTGGCGAAACTGTCAGGTGGCGTGGCCATCCTGTACATCGGTGCCGCTACGGAAGTAGAAATGAAAGAGAAGAAGGACCGCGTCGATGACGCGCTGCACGCAACCCGCGCCGCCGTTGAGGAAGGCGTTGTGGCCGGTGGTGGTGTAGCCTTCATCCGGGCCGTCGATGCATTGAACGACCTGAAAGGCAGTAACGAAGACGAGACGACGGGTATCAATATTATCCGTCTGGCCGTCGAGTCGCCACTGCGTACCATCGTAGCCAACTGCGGTAAGGAGGCTTCTGTTGTAATCCAGAAAGTGAAGGAAGGAAGCGGTTCTTTTGGCTACAACGCTAAGGACGACACTTATGAGGACTTGTTGGAAGCGGGTATCATCGACCCTAAGAAAGTAACGCGCCTGGCGCTGGAAAACGCTGCCTCGGTAGCGGGCATGTTGCTCACTACTGAGTGCGTAATCGCCGACGAGCCGGAAGAAGACAAAGGCGGTGGCATGGGCCACGGTCATGGTGGCGGAATGGGCGGAATGATGTAATTCCAACCAACCGAGTATTTATTGCCAAAAGCGGCGTGGATTGAGTCCGCGCCGCTTTTTTTGTGATGCCCCGAACTGTCTTATTTGACGATTCGGGGCATTTTTGGGTTATTTTTTGGATTTGTCGATAGTGTTATTCAAAGGAATAGTATCATGTCAAAATTTTAATAGTTAATAAGTTAACGCAATTGTACTGGTGTTCAATGTAATGCTACGAAATAAATAGTTGGCCAAGAATTTGCTTTTGGATGGCAAAACAACTTATCTTAACAATTATTTAACATTGGCTTAACATTCAAATAATATAGCTATGAAAGCATTCACACCTTTATCTTGTTTAGCGAGCGCATTACTGCTGGTCTGCGCCACTCTGCCAGCCGCTTTTGCCCAACACCAGGATCTACCCGATTTCCTGAAAGAAAAACTGACATGGCAGGAAAAATTGGTGGTGATTTACGCCCCTGAAGAGCAGCAGAGTCAAATCAAAGAACAGATAGCTGCCCTTTTGCCGTACGTAGAGACCTTGCGGCAAGAGAAAATCACAGTCGTGCAAATTCCGCTGCTTCTCTCGGCGAGCAATCGTCTTTATTTGAAAAACAAGCTTCGCTACCAGAAAAACCGAATGAATATCTGGGTGATCGATGAAAAGGGAAATCTGCGCATGAGCAGTACCAGGGCCGCTTCTGTGGAGCAGTTTCTACAGGTTTTGGACGCGGATACGCGGCCTATTTTGGCAAGTAGGGCACGGCTATTGTAAGAGCATATAGTGAAAGCGTATGACCAACGAACTTAGGTATTGCGGCACAAGGCTTACTCCTTTGAAAATCCTCCCCCTAGCCGTAACTTGCAGGCATGGAACATTTCGTCGTCTCGGCCCGCAAGTACCGTCCCGTCACCTTCGATTCGGTGGTGGGGCAGTCGCACATCACCACCACACTTAAGAACGCTATCCGTACCAATCACCTGGCGCAGGCGTTCCTTTTTTGTGGGCCGCGAGGCGTGGGCAAAACGACCTGCGCCCGCATTCTGGCCAAGACCATCAACTGCCAAAACCTCAGCGACGACGTCGAACCCTGCGGCGAATGCGAGTCTTGCGTGAGTTTTCAGAACAATGCTTCTTTCAATATCCACGAACTCGACGCAGCCTCCAACAACTCCGTAGATGACATTCGCAACCTAATCGACCAGGTGCGCTACCCGCCGCAGACGGGCAAGTACAAAATTTACATCATCGACGAGGTCCACATGCTTTCTCCGGCGGCGTTCAACGCCTTCCTGAAAACCTTGGAAGAGCCGCCGAGTTACGCGATATTTATTCTCGCCACCACGGAAAAGCACAAAATCCTGCCGACAATCCTGTCGCGCTGCCAGATTTTTGACTTCAACCGTATACGGACGACCGACATTGCCGATCACTTGGCGCAGATTGCCCAAAAGGAAAACATCGTCGCCGACCGCGAGGCCCTGGAACTAATTGGCCGCAAGGCCGATGGCGGTTTGCGCGATGCGCTGTCCATGTTTGACCTGAACGTGACCTTTTCCCCGAACAACGAACTTTCGTACGCCGATGTACTGGAAAACCTGCACATTCTCGACTACGATTATTACTTCAAAATAACGGACGCTTTGCTGAAAGGCAGCATCGCTGAAACGCTGCTGCTCTTCGACGAGATTATCCGTAAAGGCTTCGACGGTCATTTGTTCATCATCGGTTTGCTGGAACACCTGCGCAATCTGCTGGTGACCAAAGATCCGGTTACTATATCGCTGCTGGAAGTGTCGGAAGTGGCCCGCAGCAAGTACCTCGACCAGTCGCAACGGGCGGGGATGAGTTTTCTGCTGTCGGCGATGAGCGTGGGCAGCCAGTGTGACATTAATTATAAGACTTCCAAAAATCAGCGGCTGCACGTAGAATTGTGTCTGATGAAAATGGCTAAGCTACTTGATTTGCTGTCGCTACAAGCCCCGCCAACGAACGAAGGAGCGGATGATTCCATAAAAAAAAAAACTGAATCAGGAAACAAGCCTGATATTACTCTGACGACCGAACCGGTATCGCCTGCCTACGAAGCCGAAGCGACCGTCCATAATGGTGCCGAGAACGGCAGCGCCAATCCCGCAACGGTAACCACCGCTCCTAATCCTTCCGTTCAGAGCAAACTTCGCAGTACGGCACACATTGCGGCTCCGAGCCATAAAGTACCAGCTCCCACTACCCAGGTAGCGGAAAAGACTACTCATACACAAACTTTTGAGAAACAAGATAGGTTGCCGCTAACCTACGACAACCTCTACGAGTTTTGGGGGGAATTTGCCAAGAAAAGAAAAATAGAGCGTGACTCGGTCACTGAGGAGTTGATTTTCAATCGAGATTTCAAATTAGAAGGCCAGACCATTCACATCGCCCTAGATAACGATCTACAAAAAGAGGCGTTAACGGCGATAAGAAATGAGCTGATCCAGTTTCTTAGAGAACGACTGCAGGCTCCCAACCTTGCCATTAGCTTTCCGGTCAACCAGCAGGATGCCAAGAAAGTGGCTTATACAGATAAGGAGAAATTTGCCGTAATGGCGGAGAAAAACCCACATTTGCTAGAATTACAGCAATTGCTGGGGCTGGACATCGAATTTTAATAAATCTGGTCGAGAAGGATTTTGTGCATAAACAATACTTGCGGAATAAGAGCCACCTTCCCCCCGTTATTGACCACAAAATCAGCCAATTCCAGGCGGACTTCTTCCGATATTTGATTCTTCAAAATGGCTAGGATGTCTCTTTCTGACCGTTGTGGATCGCGGGCTTTAATTCTTTCTATCCGCAAAGACAAAGGCGCGGTAACGGCAATTACTTTCTCCAGCGAATTCTCCTCCCCCGCCCTGTTCATTAGGGCTGCTTCCCGAATGACGTAAGGTTCCGAACTATGCCGCTGCAGCCAAAGGTCGCTATCAGCAAGGACACGGGGATGAATAATGTGATTGAGTTTTTGGAGAAGTTGCGCGTCGGAGAAAACCCGTGAAGCAACGTATTTTCGATTGTAAGCCCCCCCGGCGAACGATTCCTCCCCTAATAGCGCAATCACTTCTGCTTTAATATCAGGATCGTTGTCACTCAGCCACCTGGCGCGGGCATCGGCTTCATAAACCGGAACGCCCAGACAAGCAAAAATCCGGCAAACGACGCTCTTACCGGAACCTATACCGCCCGTAACGCCCACTTGTAAAGGAGTCTTGCGCGTCGTCATTTACTGCAAAGCCGGGGCTTGCCGTAGTACCCGAGCTACCTCGAAACTAACTAAAACAGTCGCATGGCTTACCTCTACTGTCCTTACTTTCGGGATATTCAATGGCAAAGTTTCGTCGTAGTTATTCTGGATTTTCCGGGTCGGAATATGAAGTACGATCGTATCAGGATAGGCTCGCAGCATAGAAGCCGGGCCTTCCACCGAAATCAGAGAAGGAGAAATGTTGATCAAACTGGAGATCATGTAGCCGGGTCGTACATTGATACCCGTGCTATCTACCCGAACAGGAATAATGCGAGTATTTTTCCGCTCGAAATCCAGTTCGAGCGTATCGGCCACCACGTAATTGACCTGGACATCGGGAAAATGCTCAGCGAGTTTATCGGTGAGGGAAACCGTATTGATGAAGTTGGCTTTTAGTGGGTTGGTTACCCGGTATTCCAATGGCCGCTCGGCAAAACTTAGCCAGGATTTACGCAACAAATTCCAACCGTTACCCGATACGTTTACTGAAACCGTTTTGGGTAACGGTTCCATAGGGACGTATTCGGTCTCGTCGTAATCGAAATGGATCGGATAATCCAGCCGCAAGGAGTAGCCATCTTTGTTCAGGGCGGTCATGAGCCAAAAAAAAGCAGCAGCCAGAAAACAGACAGCGAAGACTTTCATCTTACTTAAGGGTCCGGCTTACGGCGGATTTGTCGAAGGTCAGCTTTACGCCTTTGTCCAAATCCAGCGTCACAGTAGTTTCTTCCACCAGAAAAACTTTGCCGTGCATCCCGCCGATGGTCACCACTTCGTCACCTTTTTTGATGCCAGCCAGGAGTTCCTTTTGCTCACGAGCTTTTTTCTGTTGGGGACGAATCATGAAAAAATAAAAGACCCCGATGATACCGACCCACATGATGACTTGATAAATCATAGCTTGGGAGCCGCCCGGTTGTGCTTGGGCAAGAATTACGTTTAGCATTTATTTAGTGGAAAATTGCCCTTCCCTTCGATTTCGGTCAGGCGACGGGGGCAGTTGATAATGGGAAAAATTGACAATTGAAGGATACCGCTCAACTTATATTGAGGAAGTTGAATCGGGGGCTTCGGCTACCATACCTTGAAGACGAAGTTCGGAGTAAGCAGGTTCGGTATTGGCGAAAACCGTAATGGTCTTGACTTGCGGGCCGGGTTTGCCTTTGGTATTGAAGCGCACTTTGATAGACGATTCCGACCCTGGCGAAATGGGTTCACGCGGCCACTCGGGAATAGTGCAGCCACAGGATGCCGTTACATTGTTGATAATCAAGGGAAACTGACCAGCGTTTTTGAATTTAAAATCGTGTTCGACAATATCACCTTCATTGATGTTGCCAAATTGATAAGTCGAATCACTGAGCAAAGCCATGACCGGAATTTTGCTTTTCAGCTCGTTTTCGTCCTTTTCCGTCTCACTGCTCTTTGCTCCGCAGGCGCAAAGCAAAGCCACCATCGCCAGAGAGCAAAGGAATAGAGAGATTGAGTTATTTTTCATAAACCAAATATGTGTTTGAGCCAGGAATCAATTGCTCTGGTTTTTTATTTGCGCCATGAGTTTATCTACATCCTCCAGCAGTCTCTCAGCTTTTTCGCGGGCGTCGCTTACCACCTTTTCTCCTTCCACTTTGGCCATACTTTCGGGAAAATCACCGCTTTCCATTAGGTCCGCGATCAGTTTTTCGATTTGTTCCTTATACTTGGAAAGCCGGAAAGTCAGGCGGTCGCGGGTAATTTCACCCTTTTGAGGGGCATACAGAATTCCTAAAAAAATACCCGTAGCGCAGCCCGTTATATAAAAAAATAAGTTGCTGGTTGACTTGCTCATCGCTTGTTTTGTTAATCGTTGTGTATTGAGACTGAGTTGCCAAAAAATAGTTAAAAAAACGTGCCTATACGCAGCACTTCTATTTATTGTCGATCAATCCCCGGCCACTTTTCCGTATTACACCCGCTTCGGTCAGCCGTTTAGCGAGTCGATCCAGGTTTCCGTTCACAAAACTACCACTTTTCAGGGTACTATACCGCTTCGCAATCTCGATAAATTCGTTAATGGTCACCTTTACCGGAATGCCGGGAAAGTGAATTAGTTCGGCCAAAGCTGTTTTCAGGATAATCATATCCAGCAAAGCCACCCGCTCGGCGTCCCAGTTTTTGAGCTGTTCCAAGACATAACCCTGGTACTCCACGTCGTTTTCAATGGCCTTCTTGAATAATTCCTCCACAAAAAATCGATCTTCGTCCCAATCCTCCGTTAGTTCAGCCAATTGTACTTTTCCGCTACTGGCCGAGCGAAGCGTCTTGATCATCATGCCGCGAATGATCTCGAAATGCTCTTCCCAGTACAGGTCATTTTGCTCGAAGTATTCGACGGGAATCTCGTGTTTCAGAATGATATTCCGCAGGACGTGTTGAGCCAATTTCTGGTCTTCCTCCGGTGTGTGGGCAGATTGTTGGCAGTATCTAATATACTCCTCGTCGTTGCAAAGTGCCTCGCGGTAGGTCTTACGGACCACGCTCATGTCGTTACCCCAGGAAATTCCCCGCCGGATGATCTCCACCTCTAACTCCGCGTCCGCCCGCATGAGCCGTACCACCTCGTTGTCGTTCAGGCCCGAGGCAGTCGGAAATGGGTTATCTGGATTGCGAATAACACGCTCGCGGTCTAGTTCGGACTGATGAGCCAGTTCCAGCAGCAGGGTCAGAACGCGCAGAAATTCGTCATAAATACCCTCCGTCTCCTGCAAAACCCGCTTTACGACCAGCGGGCGGTCGGTTTTGTTCTGCTGAACAAAGTTCTGGTAAGCGCGGTGGGCCGTTTGAATCACCTCGCGCGGTACCTGTTCATCATCAGCAGGTTGACCGTTTTTGACGTATTCATCCAAAGTCAGCAAGGCCAGCCGCTTTAAGCCTTCGAGCCTTTCCAGGTTTTGCGGCTGCATCGAGTTGAGATCAGGCAAATAAGCCGCCGCAATCTCGTCCTTAGCCAATTGCAAATTCGCATCCGCCGATATTCGGCTGGCGTAAAGCGCCTGCACGGCCTTGGAGCGTAATAATCTTCGGTTGAGCATTCTCTAAGTTTAAGCCGCAAAATTAGACTTTTTCCATAACAATTCGAAGCGGGCGGCGGAATGAGTGAGTGGGTCTGCAACGTTTTGGTGGGGCATCGTGTTAACAGGCAAGCATAATTTGAAACCTTACCTACCCGCCTTCGTACGTGAAAGCACTCTCTTACCTCAATAAATACTTAGTTAAATACAAGTGGTACCTCATTGGGGGTACGGTGTTTACGATTATCTCCAATCTTTTTGGCATCATCCCGGCGCAACTCGTGCGCTACGCGCTGGATTTAGTGGGCGAAACGCTCGACGTTTACTATCTTTTCGACGGCTCGGCCATCCAAGCCGATATGTACGAGGTATTTACGAATACCATTCTGCTGTATGGCCTGCTGATTCTGGCAATGGCGCTGTTGAAAGGCTTTTTCCTGTTTTTGGTGCGGCAGACGATTATCGTTATGTCGCGGCATATCGAATACGACCTTAAAAACGATATTTACGAACATTACCAAACCTTGCCGATGAGTTTTTACCGCCAGCACAATACCGGCGACTTGATGGCACGAGTTTCGGAAGATGTTAGCAAAGTCAGGATGTACGTCGGCCCGGCGATGATGTACGGTATCAACCTCGTGGTGCTATTCGTGCTGGTGATTTCTTATATGGTCTCGGTAAATGGCAAGCCGACATTTTATGTGCTGCTGCCGCTGTCGCTGCTATCGGTAAGTATCTATTTCGTCAACAGCATCATCATGCGGCGGTCCGAAGAAATTCAGCGGCAGTTGTCGGCTATGTCCACCTACGTGCAGGAGGCATTTTCGGGCATACGGGTCATTAAAGCGTTTGTGCAGGAGAAATATTCTTTCCTCAATTTCCAGAAAGAAACCGAAGATTTCAAGACCAAGTCACTGAACCTGACTAAGGTGGATGCGCTATTTTTTCCTATTATCATGCTGCTGGTCGGCTTGAGCAATGTGCTGGTGATTTACGTTGGCGGTCAGGAAATCATCAACGGCAACCTCACGCCCGGCAACATCACGGAGTTCATTATTTACGTCAATATGCTAACTTGGCCCGTAATGGCTCTGGGCTGGACAACCAGCCAAATCCAGCGCGCGGCGGCGTCCCAGGCGCGAATCAACGAGTACCTGGACATCAAGACGAATATTGTTTCGGAGAAAAAGCTGAAACCCGAAATCGAAGGTGCATTACGCTTTGATAAAGTCAGCTTTCTTTATCCTGACTCGGGCATTCGAGCGTTGCAGCACTTTACCCTGGATGTAAAACCCGGCGAAAGCATCGCGATATTAGGAACGACGGGTTCGGGTAAAAGCACTTTGGCCAACCTCATTTGCCGCCTTTATGACCCAACCGAAGGCAAAATTTTCCTCGACGGGCGGCCATTACAAGATTATGACGTGCAGTACGTCCGCCGCCAAATGGGCTACGTGCCGCAGGATGTATTCCTATTTTCCGATACCATCGCCAACAACGTACAGTTCGGCACCGATGGTCTGCCGCAGGAAAAAATTGAGCAAGCCGTGCGCGACGCCGACCTGGCCACCAACATTGAAGAATTCCCGCAGGGCTACGACACCCGCCTCGGCGAGCGCGGCGTAACACTCTCTGGTGGCCAAAAACAGCGCCTTTCCATCGCCCGCGCCATCGCCCGCGATCCCAAAATTCTGATCCTTGATGACTGTCTGTCAGCCGTTGATACCAATACCGAGAATATTATCCTCAACAATCTCAAGCGCATTATGCAGGATCGCACATCGGTGATCATCTCTCACCGCGTGTCATCGGCCAAGCTCGCCGACCGCATCGTGATGCTGGACGACGGCCATATCGTGGAGCAAGGCACTCACGCGGAGTTGATGGAGAAAGATGGAGCGTACCGAGAATTATATGAGAAGCAACTGGTTGTGGAGGAGATTGGGTAAATAAGACAATAAATCAAACAAACGCCGCCCGTAGTTTCCAATAACTACAGGCGGCGTTTGCTTTTTTAGCACTAAACAATTTAAAAAGTCAACCTATAAAACGGCAGTGGCAAGAAGCCCTGCTGGTAAGCTGTCCCGACTGTATTCGTGCGCGGGTTATAGGCTTGCTGGAAAATGTTCTGGCTATTGGTAAGATTCTGCAAATCCAATGCTATTTCGTGGGTCAGGCGGCGGCGGTTGATCTTGTAGCCTATTTTCAGATCGGTTCGGAAGTAAGGCGCTTGTTGGCTCGAAAAGGCCCGGTCGTAATTGTTCATTTGCTGGCCGCGCTCAGCGGAAGCAGCGAAGTCGATCGGTGTCACGTATCGGCCGCCAGCGGTTGTCAATTTCCAATTAATACTCAACACATTGTCCCGGTGACCCAATCGAAACTCGCGTCCGGTCAGTAGGTTTAGCACGTAGTTGTTGTTGAAAGGCGTGTTGCGCTCGATGCCGTCACTGCCCTTGTACTTGGACTCGAAGAGCGAAGCCGTCGCGAGGAAGTAATAGTTATTGGAGAAAAACTTTTCCAAAGTCAGTTCCAAACCGTAGTTCCGGCCCGTTCCGTCGTTGACGAGGTTACCCCGATCCGTGGGGCCGAAGTCGGTACCCGTGGTCAGCATCGAGAAATAGCTTAGCTTCCGGTCTACGGGAGCATCGAATAGCCATTGGTGGTAGGCTTCCACTTTCAGGCGCAGAGTGCTGGTCAGCATCCGGTCATAGCCCAGCACGGCGTGATGGCTGCGGGTAAAGCCCAGGTCTTTGTAGGTTAGTTTGTAGCTGGCATCGGGTTGGCGGCTCTGATAAAAATACGTCAGGATGGGCTGCATGGTGCTATGCAGCCCGTAAGCAGCATTCAGCGAACCGGATTTCCCCACCTGATAGCTTACACCCAGGCGTGGTTCGAGGGCAGTCGAATTGTTCAGGGCCAGGTGCAGGAAACTCAGTCCGGCATTGAGTGTCAGGCGTTCGTTGAAGCGGTGCTTGTGTTGGCCGTAAAACTGAGTGAGCAGCGTTTGACCTGTGATATCTCGGTTCGTGAAAGCCGTAGGATAAAGTACCTCATCGCGCAGATCGTAGCTGAGAATATCCGAAATGACGCCCGCCGAAAACTTGTCTTTAGCACTGAATTTGTGCGTTACTGACGCATTCGCCGACCACTTCTGCTGAGCGAATACCGATTGACCCGTTCCGATTTCCCGGTGGATTTCCTTAACTGCGTCCTCTTTATAAATCACCGTATCGCCGTCGAAGTGCTGCTTGGTGAAGGAGCCTGACAGCGTTAGTTTGCCGTAGGTGCGGTTGGAAAAACGGTGTTCGTAGGAAACAGCACCGATGTGCGTGGCGTACTTTACACGGGTGTTGGTATTCTCCTCGCCGTAAGCATCCAGTTGCTCGGTGTCGACGTCTTTCCCCAAAAACGCAATATTACTCTTCCCATTCAGCGTCCAGGCCGTCAACGTTCCCCGCTTACCCACGGGAACGTCGGTCTTAAAAGTAAAATCCTGGTAGTTGGGCGTTCCGGCTAACTCAAAACCAACGTTTTTTAACAGGCCAAAAAACGAGTAGCGGTAGTTGATAAGGTACGACGCCTTGGATTTCTTGGAATATGGCCCTTCCGCGCCCAGTTCTAGTCCGTTGAAACCCATCTGTCCCAGGAATTCGCGCTTCTCGTCGTTGCCCTTTCGCAACCGCAAATCGAACACCGAACCCAACGCGTTAGCGTATTCCGCCGGAAAAGCTCCGGTCAAAAAGTCCGACTTGGCCAACAGATTGGTATTGAGCATTGATACTGGACCGCCCGAAGTACCCAATGCTCCAAAGTGGTTGGGATTGGGAATATTGACGCCTTCGAGTCGCCAAAGCAGCGAAGCGGGCGAGTTACCTCGCACGACAATGTCGTTGCGGGCATCGTTGGCCCCGCTTACTCCCGCAAAATTGGCCGCCATCCGCGACGGATCGCCCAGGCTACCCGCATAACGCAGCGTTTCGGCCGCGTTGAAGGGCCGTGCGCTTACGGTTGCCATCTCATTATTGGCCACGGTACGGTCTTCCGAGCGGTTGTAGGAAACCGTTACTTCGTCAAGATTGGAAATGCTTTCGCTCATCACCAGGTCCAGCACGATTTCCTTCCCCGTATTGACGACCACTTCGCTGAGCGAGATTTCTTCATAGCCCAGGGAGGTAATTTTCAGTCTTACCCGACTAGCGGGAACGTTGGGAATACGGAAGCGGCCATCTACGTCGGCCACAGCCCCGAGGGTTGGCTTACTATCTATGACTTGCACAGTGGCCCCCGGTACGGGCGCGCGGGAAGCGGCATCCAGAATGGTACCCCGGATGGTTTGGGTGAATGCCCGACTTTCGGAATTTGAGGTTTGAGACATGAGCGTTCCGAAGCTCGTCAGGAAGCAAAAAAGAGTGAGTAATGTTTTCATGGTAGCGTTTTGTTTTGGTTGATAACGCTGTAAAATTCAGCATCATCAGATCGAAACACTACCCATTTTCGGTGAACTGTCGGCCTTTCCCGCTGAGTTGTAAAATCATCCGGGTGGATCGTTTTCTTCACCCATTCAGGCGTCCAGCCATTTTTTGAATTCATTCACCCGTTCGCGGCTGACGATTACCTCGAAGGCCGGGATGGGTTGTAGTTCCAGCTTCAGGCGGCTATTGAAGTACACTGAAATACGCCGGATCGACTGCAAGTGCAGAATAAGTTTCCGGTTGGTGCGAAAAAACTGCTTCGGGTTCAGGAACGACTCCGCCTCGTCCAGCGAGCTTTCCAAAACCCACCACTTGCCGTGCGTATCCACGGCGAAAGTCAGGCCATCCTCGGAGAATAGATACGCCAGCGATTCGACCAAAAGATAGGATAGTTGCTGACCCGTTTTGACCAGGAGCCTTTCTTTGTAGGTAGGCGCGGCGAGTTGATTGAGCAATTTTTCCAGGGTGGGCGCAAAATTCGCCTGCTTTTCTTTTAAGGAATCGTACTTGTTCAGCGCTGCCGAAAGCTCACTCTTTTCGATGGGCTTAAGGAGGTAGTCGATGCTGTTCACTTTGAAAGCTTTCAGCGTATACTTATCGTAAGCCGTGGTAAAAATAACGGGTGCATCGATCGTGACCTGACGGAAAATATCGAAGCTGACTCCGTCGGCCAATTGAATATCCAGCAGCAGCAGATCAGGAAGCGGAAAAGTTCTCAGCCACTTCACACTCGCTTCCAAGCTGTCGATCACACCCACGATTTTCCAATCGGGCCGCAAACTGTTCAGCATGGCGCTGAGTTGTTTCGCTGCGGGCTGCTCGTCTTCGACAATAAGTACGTTCATGATTGAAAATTAACTCAAACCTCGACTCGCACAAAAGTTGGGGCCGGTAAAATGGGCAAACTCACTGTAAAAGTCCGCGCGGTCACGATTACGTCCACCGGCTTTCCAGCCAACAATTGATAACGATTCCGAATATTGGGTAGTCCGACGCCTGTGGAGTATTGGGAGCTATTTTTTAGTTGCAGGTTGTTCCGAACTGTCAGCACGTCTCCTTCCAGCGCGATCTCGATCCAAAGCGGCTTTTGGGTGGAAATCACGTTGTGTTTCACCGCATTGTCCACCAGCATCTGTAAAGCCAGCGGCACGACGTGGTCATCCAGCCGTGCTTCGGAGAGGTTCATTCGGACTGCCAGGTTATCGCCGAATCGTATCTGTAAAAGAAAAAGATAAGCTTTCAGGGCTACAATTTCTTCCCGCAAAGTCACCGTCGGCATATCCGTGATTTCCAGAACATACCGATAGACCTTTGACAGCTTATGGACAAATTCTACCGCGAGGTCAGGATTTTCGGGAATAATAGCTGTCAGGGTATTAAGGCTGTTGAACAAAAAATGCGGATTCACCTGATTTTTTAACGATTCCAACTGCGACAGTACGTTTTCCTGCTTCAACTGTTCGGTCTCGAGCAAGGCAGCGCGATATTGCCCAAAATAGTACACGCACTCATAAATCGTCAGGCAAATTACCGTCGGGACGATACTTGCCATGTAATTGGCCAAAAGTGTCGTTTCTTTCTCAACATCCGATATACCCGACAGCATTTTGTCCAGGGTGATGTTAAGGAAAGTACAGACTGAGAGTATGTAAATCAGCACACAAACCGCCAGCCAACCAATGCGCCGCTCCGTTTGAGAAATGTCCGGAAAACGGTGGTGAACTTGCAGGAAAATCAAGCGGCTGCCTTCATAATAAACAAAGGTGTAAAACGTAGAGACTAGCCAATAGGGCAAATAAGGAATCAATCCGCCCTCCATCTTTTCCCCGAAAAAAAGCAACGGAACCAGGAAGCCGATGATGGGTACCGCAATGATGCGCACCCAGCGATCTTTCAGGACGAGTGGTCGATTGTCAGCCTTCATATTCCCAAAGTTGGGTTAGAATTCCTGGAAATTCACAAAAAGGTTTTTGAGTTGTGGAATAAAACGGTCGAATTGTCAAATGGCGACATTGGATCGCAAGCTGGCTCCCGACGAGTGGTAAAGGCAGTCAAATGCATTTTCTCTTACCAAAATAAAAACATTTTTTGAAGTAGAACGTCGGACATCGGCGACCAAATCGCATGATCCAGTTTAAGGCTATCCTGCAAAAATTTGAAGAAAAGGGCGAGAAGTCCGGCTGGACATTCCTCGAAATCCCGGCGGACGTGACCGAAGTATTAAACCCCGGCGTTAGGTCTACTTTTCGGGTGAAGGGAAAGATAGACAGTTTGGAAATCAAGCAAACCGCCCTGCTGCCGATGGGGGAGGGAACGTTTATCCTGCCAACCAACGCCGAAATACGCCGGGCCATCCGCAAGCGCGAAGGGGCCACGGTGACGCTGGAATTTGAACGGGATGACTCCCCTATTCTGCTTTCGGATGATCTGACAACCTGCCTGGCCGACGACCAGGCAGCCCTGGACTTTTTCAATTCCCTGCCCAAAAGCCACCAAAACTACTTTTCCAAATGGATTGAAAGCGCCAAAACCACCGAAACTAAGGTCAAAAGAATAACCCAAACCGTGCGAGGACTCGCGATGGGCCTGGGTTATGGCGAAACGATAAGGTGCTTTAAGGGGAAAGGGTGAATCGTGTTATCGTGTAATTGAAAATACTCTCTGTCAATGTGTTAAACAAATAAATATCAATTAAACGATTCCACAGTTCAACGATTCAATAAATATTACTGTCCCCCTACTTTACGCCCTTTCTGGGTCTCGTTCTGGCGATTCACCTGGTTAAGCAAATCCTTGCTTACGAATAGCCGTGAACCCGTTCCCGCAGGTATATCGAAGGTATTGCCGTTGTAGCTGAACTTGTTACCGTCCATCGTCTCGATGTAGTATTGGTTGCCTTGCAGAATGAAGTGCATCCCCTGCTTGTCTTTCTGGGTATCGTCGAAGGAGACATTGATCGAACCCGCGGTGTTGCTCATCACCACGCCCGGCGTGAAGGGCCGCACATTGATAGTTTGTACCGTCTTACCGTTCTGAATGCTGATTTGGCCTTCGGCATCCACACTGATGTCGTTGGCATTGGTTCCCTGCCGCTTGATGGTGATCGGTTTGTCGTTGTAGAACTGCACTTTGGCCAAGGAAATGCCCGCGCTTTCCAGGGTACCACGCAAATCCTCCGTGAATACGGTAAAGTTGGTAAAAGGCACGGTACTGGGCGCACAGGCTGCCAAGCATACTGATAACAACAGAATTAAAAAGGGGGCTTTGGCTAATTTCATTTTTCAGGAGAAAGATTTGATGGTGCAATATTAACTAAAATGCCTTTCAGATACCAACCTGCCTCAAGCCTTAAAAGGCCGGGCATTTTATTTTAGAATTTTTGGTTTCAATGGTTTTGGCTGTCAATCTGTCAGCGGGGGCGGATTTTTTGGTAATGGAACGCAATTTTCGGGCGGGTAGTATCAGCAAGAAATTTAAACAAAAACCAAGCAAATAAGAATAATATGGAAGCAGTAGCACCAGAAAAGGGAACCCTCAGTATTCATACCGAGAATATTTTCCCAATCATTAAGAAATTTCTCTACTCCGACCACGAGATATTTTTGCGGGAATTGGTCTCCAACGCTGTGGACGCCACCCAAAAGGTGAAGCAATTGAGCGCCTACGGTGAATTCAACGGCGAGTTGGGTGAACTTAAAGTGACCGTCAAGCTCGACAAGGATGCCAAAACCATTACCGTCAGCGACCACGGTATCGGCATGACCGCCGAGGAAATCAAGAAATACATCAACCAAATCGCCTTCTCCGGGGCTACCGAGTTCGTCGAAAAATATAAGGACAAAGAAGGTGGTAAGGAAAACATCATCGGACACTTTGGCCTGGGCTTTTACTCGGCCTACATGGTGGCTTCCAAGGTCGAAATAGTGACGTTATCTTATAAAGATGACGCTGAGGCCGTTCGTTGGGAATGCGACGGCTCCACGGAGTTTGAACTCGGCCCCGCCGAGCGCACCGAGCGAGGGTCGGACGTTATTTTGCACATTGCGCCGGATTCGGAGGAGTTTTTGAACGAACATCGTTTACGCGAAATCCTGGAAAAATACGGTCAGTTCCTGCCCGTAGAGATCGAGTTCGAGGATAAAATCATCAACAACCCCAATCCGATTTGGACGAAGAATCCGGCGGATTTGACGGACGAAGATTACCTGGCTTTCTACAAAGAGCTTTATCCTTACAGCGAAGATCCGCTTTTCTGGATTCACCTGAATGTGGATTACCCCTTCAACCTGACGGGCGTGTTGTACTTCCCAAAGTTGAAAAATGATTTTCAGATGCAGCGCGAGAAAATCAAGCTGTATAGCCGCCAGGTGTTCATCACTGACGAGGTGAAGGATATCGTCCCTGACTTCCTGCAACTGCTGCACGGCGTCATCGACTCACCGGATATTCCGTTGAATGTGTCGCGCAGCTACCTGCAAGCCGATAGCAACGTCAAGAAAATCAACGGCTATATTACCCGTAAGGTGGCCGATAAACTTTCCGAAATCTTCAAGAACGACCGCGAGGGCTTCGAGAAGAAGTTCGACGACATCGGGCTGTTCGTGAAGTACGGCGTCATCAGCGACGACAAGTTTTACGAGAAAGCCAAGGATTTTTGCTTGTTGAAAAGCACAGAAGGTAAATACTTTACCTTCGACGAGTACCGAGAAGCCGTCAAGGACAACCAAACCGACAAGGATGGGACGCAGGTTTGGCTTTACACCAACGACCCCGAGAAGCAGGATGCTTTCATCGATAGCGCCAAAAAGCGTAGCTACGACGTACTGATTCTCGACCAGGTTATCGACTCGCACTTCATCGGCGTCTTGGAACAAAAACTTGAAAAGGTCAACATCAAGCGCGTGGACGCCGACCCGGTAGACAAGCTGATCGAGAAAGACATCACGCTGGAAAGCGTCCTGTCCGACGAGCAGAAGGAAAAAGCCAAGACGCTATACGAAGGACTTATTGGCTCCAAAACGGCTACCGTACAAGTGGAGGCGATGCCGACCGACGAACTGCCCGTAGTCATCACTTTCCCCGAATTCATGCGCCGCATGACGGACATGCAAGCCAGCTCGGGACAGCCTTCGATGTTTGGCAATATGCCGATGATGTACACGGTATCGGTCAACGCAAACCACCCGCTAACGCAGAAAATCCTGGAAACCGAGGACGAAGCTCAACAAAAGACGCTGGCCAAGCAAGCCTACGACCTGGCGCTGCTGGCGCAAGGAATGCTGAGCGGTAAAGCGTTGACGACGTTCGTGCAGCGTACGGTAGAGGGTTTGTAAGGAGTTGAAAGTTGAAAATGCTCATTTCTCGTATTTGAAGTGTATCTAAACTAAAAGGGGACGTCAAATCATTTTGACGTCCCCTTTTTTGTACAACAGTGCAGCTTATTCGAGAGACATTCCCTATCAATTCTCCACCGCACGAGCGGCCCAGCCCCAATTTTCCACTAACCTCTCCCTCCCGTCAGCCGGTCCTGCAAGACTTTCAACTCGTCCCATTTTCCATCGCGGGCGAAGGCGGCTTGCTGGGGCCAGGTTGCGGGATCGTGGATTTGAAAACGCGCCCCGGCAGCATCTAGCAAAGTGGCAACGTGCTGAGGATCGGTAGCGGCTAGTTTGGCAAACGTGCGGATGTGGTCGGCGTTGAGTAATTCTTCGATTTTGGGGCCGATGCCCTCGATTAGTTTCAGGTTATCCGCTGCCGACTGGATGGGTGGCACAGCCGCTACCCTGGCGGTTTTGGCAGGGACGGGCATAACAGGAGAAACGGGAGTCGAAAAATTACTGATTATTGGGGCTGCTGCCCTTACAGGTGCCGTCACGACCCGGCTGGCCCGGCAGTCATCCAGTTCGGCCTGGCGCTCGGCGATGGATGCGCGCAGGCCGCTGATGCGGCCCGATATAATCATCCGCGCCAGCAGCCAACCGACAAAGGCCGCTGCGGCGAGCAAAATCAACATTTCCGTAATCGCCACGGGGCGGCTCAGGGGTTCGAGTTGTAAGAGGAGCATAGTAGGAAGAGGGATGAAGTTTAAGAAATTCGCCCTTTATTCGATTCGTCTTGCCAGGATTTAAGTTCGTCCCACTTGCCATCGGCGGCCATTTGGGCTTGCTGCGGCCATGACTCGGGGTCGTGCATCTGGAAGCGCGTGCCAGCCGCCCGCAGAATATCCGTCAGCCGCTCGTTGCTGGCCTCACTCAAATGCCGGAAGGTGACAATACCCTCTTTGTTCAGTAATCCTTCGATTTTTGGGCCGATCCCCTCCACCAATTTTAGATTATCGTGCTTCGGGGGCGCAACGGGCAAGGCGGGTTCAGGTACCACGATCGTATCCATTGGTTCGGGGGCTACCACCATGGGGACTCTCATTTCGGCGGGTGGCGTGGGCTTTTTCACAGATACCAAAGGAATGACCGCTACTGGAGCAGCCACCGGGGCAGTGATGGTCGTACGCTGGCAGTCGTCAAGTTGAGCGTCCAATCCGGCGAGTTCATCTTCCAACTCCACGATCAGGCCACGTCGGCTGCGGTAACCAATGATGTAGCCAATAATGCCCGCCACAGCCAGCATCAATACGTGCTGCCACCAGGCGTCGGGATTGTTCAGGGGATTTAAGTCAAACATGGGAAGGGTTAGGATTTCGTTACTGCACTACGATATCCACCCGGCGATTGGCTCTTCGGCCTTCGGGGGTGTCGTTGGATTCTTTGGGTTGGGTTTCGCCCTTGCCGTCGGTTGTGAGTTGGTCGGCGGCAATGCCCGTGCGGGTGAGTTGTCTTTTCACCGCTGCGGCTCGCTGCTTCGACAGCGTCATGTTCATCGCGCCGTTGCCATCATTGTCGGTGTGGCCAGTCAGAAGCAGTTTCTTGCCAGGATTGGCGGCCAGGTACTTTTGAGCTTCTTCAATAAATTGCTGGTTAGCACCCGTCCTGATGTATTTGGCGCTGCCCCTGGGAAAGTACAAGTCCATCGGCTTGAAGACGCCTTCGTACTTCTGGGCATTGGCCAAGTCCTCCTCCGAATTAGGAATCGGGTCTTTGATAGTGAAGGCAATACCGCCGCGCATGGAATCGGGACTAAATACGATGTCATCCATGAGTTGGCTGCTGGTCGTGAGGAAGTCGGCGTCGGCACCCTCGCTCACCAGGTGGGCTTTGATGCCTTCGGCGCGGGCGATTCCCAAGTCGGGATAGGCCGTGCCATTGGTTTCGGCGGAGGAGTAGTTGCCGACGATATTCAGCCACTTACCGGGATTAGCCACCAAGTAAGCCGCCAGCGAATCGAGTTCGGCGCGAACGCGGCTCATGTTGGTCTCGGCCCCGGACTTGGCAAAACCAAAGTTGCCATCGGCCCGCAAATCCAAAGCGCTACCATCGGTAATGTAAAGCGGATCGACCGTCGTAGTTTCTACTGCCTCGGTCGGGGCGGGCGCGGGTTCGTAACAGAGTTGCTTGATTTGGCAGGTATGCCAGTAGGTGGCCAAGCCCATCCAGACGAACAGGGCGATCCACCAGGGTGCATTGTTGCTTGACATATTATTTTGGGGAGGTTAGGGTAGTTTTTCTGACGGGCAGCCCGACGGAATTTCGCTCCCTAAATTTAAATATATTGTACAAAGCACCATGTTTATTTTATATAATCAAAAAAAAGCCCGCTTCTCGAAAAAAAGCGGGCTTTTTGTAAAAAATCAAAAATCTAGCGATTCATCGAGATCAAAAACTCCTCGTTGTTGCGCGTTCCCTTCATGTTGTCAAGGATGAAATCCATTGATTCCATCGGGTTCATGTCCGACATGTGCTTACGCAGGATCCAGACTTTCTGCATGGTTTCTTTGTCCAGCAGCAGATCCTCGCGGCGGGTGCCGGAAGCCACCACGTCGATGGCCGGGTAAACGCGCTTGTTAGCCAACTTACGGTCTAGTTGAAGTTCCATGTTGCCCGTGCCTTTGAATTCTTCAAAAATCACCTCATCCATTTTGGAGCCCGTGTCGATCAGGGCGGTGGCGATGATCGTCAGCGAACCGCCCTTCTCCACATTACGAGCCGCGCCGAAGAAGCGCTTGGGCTTGTGCAGGGCGTTGGCGTCCACCCCGCCGGATAGAATTTTACCCGACGAAGGCACCACGGTATTGTAAGCCCGCGCCAGGCGCGTGATCGAGTCGAGCAGAATCACTACGTCATGACCGCACTCGACCATCCGTTTGGCTTTTTCCAGTACGATGCTGGCTACTTTTACGTGGCGGTCGGCTTGCTCATCGAAGGTCGAGGAAATTACTTCGGCCCGCACGCTGCGCTGCATGTCGGTCACTTCCTCGGGGCGTTCGTCGATCAATAATATGATCAGGAAAACCTCCGGGTGATTGCGCGTGATGGCGTTGGCGATTTCTTTCAGCAGCACCGTCTTACCTGTTTTGGGCTGGGCGACGATCATGCCGCGCTGGCCCTTGCCGATGGGCGCAAACAAATCGAGGACTCGAGTAGAATATTGGTCGGGACGGGTGCTGAGGTTGAGGCGTTCTTCGGGAAAGAGTGGCGTCAGGTACTCAAACGGCACCCGGTCGCGGATTTCTTCGGTCGTTTTGCCGTTGACGAGTTCCACTTTCAGCAGCGCGAAATACTTCTCGCCCTCCTTGGGCGGACGAATTTGCCCTTTGACGGTGTCACCCGTCTTTAAGCCGAACAGCTTGATCTGCGAAGGCGAGACATAAATATCGTCGGGACTGGCGAGGTAGTTGTAGTCCGCCGAGCGCATGAAGCCATAGCCGCCATCCTGCATAATTTCCAGCACGCCCTCGTTGGTAATGAGGCCGTCGAACTCACGCACATAGTTGTTATAGTTGCGCTTAATTTTATTGGTCTGGTCCTCGCGGGGCTGGTTGTTCTGGCGGTCGCCAGCGTTTTGGCGATCGCCGGCGTTTTGGCGGTCGTTATTATTTGGGCGGTCGCTATTTTTCTGGCGGGAATTTTTGTTTTTAGGGCTTGCATCTTGTTCGCCGGAATCGCCGCTGGTCGATGCATTGTCTTCACCCGTAGGGTCAGCCGTTTGCTGTGCGGTCATTTCGGAAATCTCCTCGGGCGACGCGACGCCTAAATCCTCCGAAGTATTCGGACTTGCGCCTGCTTCCTCAACCATTACTACTTCGGGCTCGTCCTTTTCGACGGCCTTGGGTGCCCGAGAAGAAACCTTGGCGGTCGCCTTGCGGCGGGCCGGGATTTTGGTTTTTTTATCTTCCTCCGGTTCTTCGCTGGTTGCAGGTTCTTCGCTACTTGCCGTTTCTTCATTCGATGCAGCGGGGCGGCGGGTGCGTTTTTTCTTAGGTTCGGCCACAGCCGTTTCGACAGATGCGCCGTCGGCCGTGGCAACTACGCCCGGCATGACTGCCTGTTGGCCGAGGATTTTGTAAACAAGTTCTTTCTTGGAAAGCTTGCCGTAGTCTTTCACGTCAAACTTTTCCGCAATAGTGCGCAACTCCGAGAGGAGTTTCAAATTCAATTCATCAATTGTAAGCATACGGGAAGGGAGTAGTAAAGCGAGACTTTACCGGGTAAGTAATTGGTAATGATTATTTTGACTGGATAATTAGTAGAGACAAAGCTTGTAGGGAATCACATCGACCCAAACGATGGGGCAAATCAGGAGTGAACAAGATAAGGAGGTAGGCAACCCTGGGTTAATACGCGCGAGGGTCAATTCTGATGGCTTGGGAATGGCAAACGCTGGAATCGGCTGCAATGATAACGCAATTTTGCCAAATTACAATTCAGTGCCTTTTTCTTTTGGAGCGATGCGCTCCGAAAGTCAATCGGAAAACGCAAAGAAACGGAACGAATTGTCCCGACGGGCTTAGTTTGGAAATGGAAAAATAAAAAATAACGGAAGAGATTGAACGCGAATATATACGAACATCTTTACAAATGCAAATCGCGCGCTTTTTGTTCCAAACGGCTATTATTTATGAAGAAAGCCCCTAGCCGGAAACCCCTAGTGGCAGTTCAAATCCTGATTCCATCTGCCTTCGGTTAGTATATGTGCAAATAAAAGGGGACTTTTGCGAAATTATGAACCTAGTAGTGGACGCGGGCAATACTTTTTCCAAAGTCGGCTGGTTCGAGGGCGACGAATTACGGCGTCACGAATCGCGGTTGACGTTCCCTGAATTGCTGGAAGTTTTGCGTTCTACGCGCGTCGAACGCGTCATTTTTTCGTCGGTTAGCCATGAAGTTGAAAAAATCCGCAACTGTTTCCAACCAAACGTGCCGATTCTGGCTCTAAGCAGCCAAACGTCCGTTCCCATCGTAAAGGAGTACGATACGCCGGAAACGCTCGGGGCCGATCGAATCGCCGCAGCGGTGGGAGCTGTGGAAGTTTTCCCTGATGAAGATCGATTAGTGATCGACATGGGAACCTGCATCACCTACGACCGGGTGGACCGGACGGGCCGTTTTCAGGGCGGGGCCATTTCGCCGGGCATGGGTATGCGATTCAAGGCGATGCACTCGTTTACCCAACGGCTTCCGCTCATCGAGCCGGAAAATAACGCGCCGCTCCTGGGGAAAACCACCCGGCAGTCGATGCTGAGTGGCGTCATGAACGGGCTGGCCGCCGAACTGAATGGCTTTGTGGCAGCCCACCGCGCTGCTTCACCCGACTGTCGGGTGGTACTTTGCGGCGGCGACGCGCCCTATTTTGCAAACAAGTTTCAACTACCCGTTTCGGTGGTGCCGGAACTGGTACTTATTGGATTGAACTGTATTTTAAATTATAATGTCGATTTACAAAAAGAATAAGTCAATTACGGCCCTGTTATTGGGAGCCATAATTTCAGTGGGCTACTTTTCAAATGTTCGGGCGCAAGGCCTGGGTAATTCCCCTTACACGGTGTTGGGCGTTGGCGAGCCGTACAGCGATGCCTTCTCCACCAATCAGGGCATGGGCGGCGCGGGGGTCAGTACCAGCAATGGCATCCACATCAACAACGTCAACCCCGCCCTCTGGGTCCGCAGTCGCTACACGACTTTCGAATTCGGGGCCATTGGCCAGTATAAGGAAATTAGATCGCCCAACGGATCGCAACGCGACTTTGGCGCTAATTTGGGTTATCTGGCGCTGGCACTCCCGGCGGGTAGGCGCTGGTCCACGGGACTAAGCCTGAAACCGTACAGTTTTGTCGATTTCGAGAGCCGTACCAGCGGCAAAGTGGCGGGTACCATTTATGATACTTACTATTATTATTCAGGCAAAGGTGCGATCAACCAAGTATCGTTTACCAACGCATTCCAAGTTGGCAAATACGTGAGCGTCGGTCTGGAATCTTCCTATCTCTTTGGTAATGTGCGCCGGGCCTCAGAATCACAACTCCTCATCGGTGATGGAGCCGACTACCTGGTGAGCCGAACCGAACGCAACAGCTACAACGATTTTGCCTTCCGGGCGGGGACAGCAGTTCGCATTCCCGTAAAAAAAGACAACAAGCTTAACCTCAACCTCGGCGGAACTTACAGCTTCGGCACTAATCTGAATGCCCGGCAGACGACGAGCTTCGATTTGTCCAACAACAGCTTTGCCGTCGGCGTACCCGACACGCTGTCCAACAACGCCAAAGGCGGCGTCCGACTCCCCTCGCAATACCGTGTAGGGGCCAGCCTGGAATGGCCCTACAAACTGACGTTTAACATGGACTATTCTCGACAGAATTGGTCGCAATACCGCAGCTTTGCCGGTACCAACGACGGCCTCGTCGATGCGGGACGCATTCACTTGGGATTGGAATACATTCCTAATTTTGCGGCCAGTTCGGGATATTTCAAGAAAGTAGAGTATCGGCTTGGGTTCAGCAGCGGTACGCTGCCGTACAGCCCCGGTGGTACGCAGCTAAAAGACACGAACTTATCGTTCGGCGGCACTTTCCCCGTAGGCCAAAACGGTAATTCCGCCAATTCTTTTACGCTTTCCTTCGTCGCCGGACAACGTGGTACGATTAGCAACCAGGCCGTCCAGGAGCGTTATGGGAAAGTAGTGCTGGGTATTACGCTGGTGGATAATACCTGGTTCTCGAAAGTGAGAATCGACTAAAATGTTGAAGTGCTGAAGTGTTGAAAAAATTGGCTCGCTTACTTAAAATACTGGCTACTTTGAAAAAGCTTCTTGCGATTCGGCGCTCCGACTTTGCTCCTTTGTCCTTCTGCCCCTCTGCCCCTTTCTGGTTTTATGCCTTTGCCATTTTGTGCCTCATGAGCTGCGCTGAAAAGCCCGACCCTGAAGTAGCGTTGTACAATGGTCCTTCGGAAGAAATCTTCGATGTGCGGCTACAGTACAGCGAAGAAGGTCAGCAGCGGGTGGAGGTGGAAACACCGATTCAGTACCGCTACCAGAACGAGGACAAGATTTTTCCCGACACGGTCAATATCAAGTTCTTCGATCCCGGTGGCGGGCAGGTCGTCACGACGCTGCGCTCCGATTCGGGTCGCTTCGACAACGCGCGCAACCTGTACATAGTGAAGGGAAATGTGGTGGTAGTCAACGAAGTGGAGCAGCGCCGCCTTACTACCCCTGAGCTTTACTGGAACCCCACGACCCGTAAGGTTTTCACCGATGAGAATGTGGCAATCAAAAACCTGGTAACAGGTTCCTACACCAACGGTAAGGGCATGGACGCCAACCAAGACTTCTCCGCCATGACCATCCGTAAGCCTTACGGCATTTTTGATGTCGATCCGGGGATGCAGTAAATTAGTTGACAGTTGACAGTTGACAGTTGACAGTTGAAAATTAGTTTTTCCGAAATGTCAATTTCTTCATCGGCAGAATTACTACTGCTTTCCTCCGCAGAGAGTTAGCATATCCGTCACTGAATCGGTAGGCGTGTAGGTGGTGTCTTTTCCCCAGGTATTGTTGACGTAGGTTACGATTTCGGCGATTTCGAGATCGGGCAATTTGGGGTTGGCAGGCATTGGGCGGTTGTAGGTTTTGCCGTTCACTAGGATCTCCCCCGCCAGGCCGTTTTTGATGATGCAAACCAAATCAGCCTTTCGCAATAAGTAAGAGGAACCCTTGATGGGCGGATAAAGATTGGCTAACCCCGTGCCTTCGGCCTGATGGCAATTGGCGCAATGTGTGGTATAAAGCTGGTACCCCTCCGAATAGTACTGCTCCAGCTTCAACTCCTGCGAACTCTGGCAGGAAGCCAAAGCAATAACAAGTAGTAGCAGGCCGTTGATCCTTAACCCTTGACAGCCGGGCGGTCCCGCCTTAACCTTCTGCTCTCTATTCATATTCCGCCAGCAAAATCTTGATATCCCGAATCAACTTCTCGGTGCCTTCTTCGCTGGTGCCGTCGTACATACCCCGCACCCGGCGATCCTTATCCACCAACACGAACGCACCGCTGTGAATGTAGCCGCCTTCGGCGGTGTTATCTTCCTTGGCCGTAACCAGGTAGTGCCCCTGGCCGATGTCGTATATTTTCTCTTTTTCTCCCGTCAGGAATTCCCATTTAGTGCCTTCCACACCCAGGTCCGTGGCGTATTTGTCCAGCACTTCGGGCGTGTCGTGATCGGGATCTATGCTGTGGGATAGGATCTTGAAGTCGGGATTATCCTTGTACTTATCATAGACCTTAATCATTTGCCGCTTCATAACGGGGCAAATCGTGGGGCAGGAGGTGAAGAAAAAATCCGTTACGTAAATCTTCCCCGCCACGTCCTTTTGGGTTACGGTATCGCCTTTTTGATTAACAAAAGCAAAGTCGGGAATGGTGTTGTACACCGTATCCGTGACCATTTTTCCCTCTACTTCTTTGGTCACCGCGTCGCGCTCGCCCAGAATTGGCAGCCGCTCCGGGGCAGTGTCACAGGCCAGAATTCCGGCCACCAGGGTCAACGGAATCAATATTTTATTCAAAAATCTCTTTTTCATCGCAAGTTTTTTCACTCAATAAATTTACAAAAAAATAAAGCAGTTTTGAGTCAACCCCCAGAGGGTGATTGCCAACAGCTACTTATTTCAAAAACTCCCGCGCCGCTTCCACACTTTGGTTGGTTCTTTTCTGAACGCCAAGGATTTTATCTTTTTCCAATCGGAAATACCCCAGCGCGTCGCCCGCCGGGAGGGCTTTGGCAGAATCGCCCCGGTACTGGTACATCCAATCCATCATCAGGCTGTCCGCCATGGTCAGGTCGCGGCTGAGGTCGAGGGCTTTCACCCGCTGTTCGGCCAGGGTGTTGCTGCTTACTCCTTCCTGCTGCAAACTATCCAGTTCCAGCAGTTTAGCCGAAAGCTTCTTTTTCAAATTCATGATGTCCTGCATTTTCGGCATCACCTCATCGTGAATAGCCATCACTTCATCCTCCGTCTCTTTTACCCGCTCCCCGCCCTGATTACAGGCAGAAAGGCTTAAAACGGCCAGCATTGTCAATCCAATTCCTAATCTCATTTTTTCCAGTTTTAGAGGGCAAATTATAATATCTCATCACTCATCATTAAAAAAGCTTCGTCTGCGTCTTCTCATTCATCTGCGCCGTGGTGTGGGTCAGGATTTCGCGGGCGTTGTTCACCACCGTTTCCGATGGCTTGCTACCACCGATCATCTGGGCGATCTCCCCTACCCTTTCCTCAAAACCTAACTTTTTGATGCGGCTGACAGTTTTGGCCGACGAGTGATCTTTGTAGACAAAGTAGTGAGCCGAACCTTGAGCCGCGATTTGGTGCAGGTGCGTGATGGCAATAATCTGGTGGTTGTTGGCCATTTGCCGCATCATATTGCCCATCTTTATGGCAATTTCCCCCGAAACGCCCGTGTCGATTTCGTCGAACACTATAGTAGGCAGCCTGCGCTTGTCGGCCAAAATATACTTGATGACCATCATCAACCGCGAGAATTCACCGCCCGACGCCACGTTGCGCAATTCCTGTGGCTTTATGCCTTTGTTGGCGCTGAACAGGAAGGAAATGAAGTCAATGCCGTCGGTGGTCGGCGGCACTTCGGTCATTTCAAGAGACAGCGAAGCGTTGGGCATTCCCAATTCGATAAGGCCCTCGCAGATATTTTTCTCGATGCTTTTGCAAACGGCCTTGCGGGCGACGGAGAGTTTATTGGCACTCTGCATCAGTCGTTCCTGAGCGCGTCCGGTTTTGTGCAGGGCTTTTTCCAAATCATCGTCCATGTTCAGCACCTGACTCACTTTGCTACCTAGGTCGGCTTGCAGGGCTAGGAGTTCGGTTACGTCCTTGACCGTGTGCTTTTTCAGGAGTTGATAAATCAGATCCAAACGTTCGCGGACAATCGTGCCGCGGTCGTCGTCCAGCTCAACCATGCTCCCGGCATTGCTGACCTCATCGGCCAGGTCGCGCAGTTCGATCAAGGCGCTTTGGGCCCGGTCGCGTAGGGTGCCATAGTAGTTGACGAGCCGACTAACCTGCGTAAGCGCTCCGACCGCCCCTTTGAGCAAGTCCAGGACCGACTGTTCCGGATTGTCGAGGTAATCGTTGGCCAATTGCAGTTTCTCCTTGATTTCGACAGCGTTTTCCAGAATGGTGAGTTCGTTCTCCAGTTCTTCCTGCTCGTCGGGCTGCAAACCGGCTTCGACCAACTCCTGGTACAAAAAGTTATTGTAGTCGAACTCTTTCCGCAACCGATCCGCCGACTTTTTCAGGGCGTCGTAGGCCTCGCGGGCTTCGCGGTACTGGCGAAAATCCTTGCGGTATTTTTTCAGGTATTTGTCGGTCTGGGCGTAAACATCTACCACCTGCAACTGAAATTCGTTGTTGCCCAGCATGATGGAATCGTGCTGGGAGTGGATGTCCATCAGTTCGTTGGTAACACGCCGCAGCGTGTCGAGGTTGACGGGCGTGTCGTTGACGAAGGCCCGCGACTTGCCACTCGGACTTATTTCGCGCCGCACGATGCAGTGCAGCCCAAAGTCGAGTTCCTCCTCCTCGAAAACATGTTCCAGCGCGTAACCCGACACATCGTAAGTGCCCTCGATAATGCATTTCTTGGCCGGATCGTAGAGCGATTTGCTGTCGGCGCGGTTGCCCAGCAACAGGCCGATGGCCCCGAGCATGATGGATTTGCCCGCGCCGGTTTCTCCGGTAATGATATTAAGCTGGTGATCAGGCGCTAATTCGAGGTGTTCGATCAGCGCGTAGTTTTTTATAAGGAGATTGACGAGCATAAGACTGTGCTTTCTGACATTAAGCAGGAATAAAGCAACACAATGCAAAGGTCAGAAGATTCACAAAGGTTCGTCTATTTTTGGAAAGATTTTTGATTTCTGGTCCTGGATGATCTCGGCCACATCGGCCAATGGCACCCGGTGCGGATGGCTCCGCAAGTCGCGCAATAGCAAGGAATCGCCTTCGAGCGACTCCAAACGACCAAAAAGTGTCCGATCATCCCGTCGGATTACATTGATGTCCTGCGTAACCAGTGGAGTTAGCGACGATTGCGTAAAAGGTGGGAAGAAGCGAAGGAGGCGTTTGCTCATGCGTTGGGCGGATGATTCATCATAAGTAGAGTTTTACATTCTCTCAATACATCAGTTAGTTATCACTTTTACCAAAATTAACCTCACCTCCCTATCCCTCCCCAAAAAAGCGATCAACTCCCGAATTCCCGCGTAGCAATTCCATTGCATTTTGTCGATACCGGAAAAATCCGGTTTTGCATCCGGCAAACCCAGCAAGGCGGGTACTTGCTTCGCCTCGATTCCCGTCGGCAACCGAATAGTGATCCGATCCGCCATGTCATTGGTGTACTCGATGGTGATGCGATCGTTTTGGTAAGAATACTTTTGGCAGTTGGCACAGATGGCAGCTTTGGCATCGGCGGCATTCAGGCTGCTTTGGGGGCCAAGGATGGTGGCAATGTCTTCCTGGGTTTGGTTGGCGATGTCGTAGAGGTAAAAGATGGGTTTGACTTGGGCGAAAGCGCGGGGACCCAGTAGCGTGAAAAGAGAGATGAAAGTAAGTTGGAAAAGGGTCATTTTGCTTTTGTATTCAACGGGCTGGAAGCCCGTACCACATTATAAATCTTCTCCGTTAGCGCGGGGTAGTTATCCTCGTAGTGGTGGCCGCCGGGCAGGCGCACGATTGCGATCCCAGTCTGCTCGATTTTAATCTCGACCTGAATATCCTCGTCGTGGCCAAAAAAGCAGACAAGGCCCAAAGCTTTGATTTTCTGCATTTCGGCCAACACATTGTACTCGCCCCGGCGGCGACCGATGTTGAGCATGTCGGCAATGCGCACTTCGAAGTCGGTCCGCTCGTTAGGCGACAGGGCGATAACGCCCCGCAGGCTCTTTTTTAAAGCAGGCGGCAGGCGATTGGCCACAAACGGCACGATGGACGCCCCAAATGAAAAGCCGATCAGGACAAAATTCTTCTTTTTCCAAATCTTCATCTGCCGCGCGATGGCCGCACTTATTTCGGTAGTGGCCTGCTCGGGCGTCTTTTCCTTCCAGAAGTACTTTCGGGCGTCCAGCCCCACGACCGGCATCCCCTTCTCGGCGATGGATTCGGCCAGATACTGGTCGAAACTAATCCAGCCTCCATCTCCCGAAATAAAAAAGACCATAGGCAAGTCGCTTTCATTTGGCGCAGGCACCAAAATCAAGGGCAAGTCGGTGGGCATGATAGTGTTTTTAAGGTCAGGGAAGGGAGTGATTTCTGCCCAAGAATTTTGGTTGAATAGACACACTAAAAGGATGCAGAACCTTGACCAAACCATCTCATAATTCATATCTCCTAACTAGAATTAAGGTTTTATCACCTTTGCCAGCACCGACGTAATATTGAACAAATCGTAGTCGTCATTATAAATAAGGTATTTATTGTACCAAACGGGCGCAAACTTGTCTTTAAAATCTCTAAGACCTTTGTAATGCCCAAAAGAACGAATCTTCTCGTAAGCAAATTTCATCGAGCGTTCGGGCAAATTTTTCGGCTCTTCGATCCCTGACATGGGCGCAAAGCCCAGATTAACTGAAGTATAGCCCGCTGCTTTCAGATATTTGAAAAGTTCGACGGTTACGAAGTCGATTACCCCGCCGGGAGCGTCCCTGGTTTTGCGTACGATGTCGTAAGTACCCTCACCGGGAGCATAGTCGGGAATGACGTTGAGAAAAGCGACTATCTTTTCTTCGGGGCTTTCGACGGTGATGATGGTTTGCTGCTTCAATTCTTCCCAAATGAACATCCCCTGCGAAAAGATGATCTCGCTGCGTTCGGTATCCACCAGCCACTCGTCCGACACAGCCTGCAGTTTTTGGAGCAGTCCATCGCTGATGGGCGATTGATAGACTTTGGCGACAAAACCCTTTTCGGCCACTTTTTTCAGACCGTTGCGCAACGATTTTTTGGCCCCTCCGTCCAGGGTGAAGCTCGTAAGATCGAGGATTGCTTCCTGCCCAAGAAGAATCCTTCTTTTTTTTGAAAAAAGGTCAAGATTTTCTTCGGGGACGCGGTAGTACAGGGGTTTCAGGCCACTTAGGTAACAAAACCTATTGAAAGCCACCACGCAAGCTCGACCACTTGCCGTCGGGCCCACCGGGCCTTCCAAGGCCACGGCGTAACTGCCCGTGACGCGGTAGGCGATGAAACATTCCAGGTCGTCGGGTCGAAAGATAATCTTGTCGAAATAGGTTTTGAAATGATCGAGAGCCGTACTGCCGTGCCTTTCCAGGATCATTTTGGCCCATTCCAAATCCTCGTCTTCCACCGCTGCCTTGACGATGTAAGGGCGCACCAGGGTATAGACCAAAAAAGCAAGGCACAGAAAGCCGCTGATATTGATCGAATACAGAAATCGTTGCGCAAAGGCATCCTGGGGTACCAGGTCGCTGCTGCCGATCAGTGCGAAATTCTGCAAGGTGTAGCGGACGGATTCGCTGAGACTAAAGTCGATGTCGAAGTGTTTTTTATCCAAAAAATAAAACCCGATGCCGCCGTACACGATTACCGCCGCGCAACTTAGCAGCGTGGTTCTGATGCCGATAATACCCAGCTTCCGGTTGTTTTTGACGTAATATTCTTTCCTGGAAACGAACAAAATCACCAGCGTGGCGAGCGCGAAAATGGCTTCTTCGTAGTCGATGGCCTTGGTAAGGTTGCCCACGATGGACAGTACGCAAAGCGCCACGGCGAAGTACCAGGCCATGCGTAAGCCTTTAAGCATGAAGGCTGCCGTGACCAGTAGAAATAGTCCGGTGATGAGGACGAAGTAGTTAGACACGTCGATAGCATCCGTTGGCAGAAAGCCCCTAAGGAAACTCAGGCGGGCGTCAATGGCGGGCGTCAGGACGGACACGATGTTGACTACGCCCAGCACAAACAGCAGCAAAGCGGGAAAAATCCGCAACAGCAGTTTATTTATCTTTAACAAAAAACTAGCCGCCCCGGCAAACAGCGGCAACCAGAATTCCAGAAACCGAAAAAGAAAAGTGACCGACACGGCGGCGGCTTCTGTGTAGCCAAAGCGAACCAATATATAGCTCATAGACACCTCAATAGCTCCCAAACCGCGCAGAAAAGGGGAAATAATCAGAAAAATAACGGCCACGACGTAGGACATCAGCGCCGCAAACAGCGAAGGTTCCAGCCGCAGCGCCACCATGGCGATGTACACGTGGGCCACGCCGACGATTTCGATCAGAACGCTGTAAAAAACGGTAAGACTGAAATGCTTGCGGTCGATGCGGTTATTTTGCAAATCCTCGATGAATATTTCCGCCGAGGGAAGATAGCCAATCAATTTGTTATAGATGAACCCCTTGGCCAGCACCGAGCGATACAATGCGTACAGCGCAACGACCAGCGCAACAATCCCCGCCAAAGCCACCCACTCGCCCGAACCCAAACTGCCCTGCACCAGAGCGTAAGCAAAGGCCGGAATGGCCACCACCACCACCGACAGAATACCGACGAAGGCATAAATAGAAGAGGCAAAGTGAATCTGCGATTTACTAATGCCCTTTTTAGTGAGGTCGCCGGTAAAAAAAGCCAGCGACGAAATGCCCCCGGCGGGCAGGAAAACGCTGACGAAGTTTCTCTTTAAAAACAAAACTACGGCGTCGTACAACGACACCCGGCTACCGATGGCGGCGAAGGACGCCACGTACATCATGCCCTGAATGCCAACGTAGGCCAACGTAAGCACAATGCCACCCGCTACCCACTCCCAAACTGCCGTAACGAGCAGCGTCCTGACCTGCGCCAGTTCGGCTTGCTCGTGCTTAATAAACCAGATGCCCAGTCCAACGAAAAAAATGGTCAGAATGAACTGACCGATGATTTTAGCATTCTCCCGGAGATAGGGAAGACCTTTACTAGTGATAAAATGAAGAGGCCTAAGGGGAAAGGTCATTTTTGGGAAGAAGAATGAATCGCGCGACAAAGAAAGGGCTTTTAATCGCCAAATTTACCACAATCCTGCCTTTCGTCCACAAGCAAAGAGCTCCCGAAGCGCAATGCTTCGGGAGCTCTTTCTATCGATGAAGTGTAATTTACCACCAATACTTTTACATATCGGCGATTTCCTTTTTAATCTCGTCCTTGGTCTTGCCAACTTTCTGCTGGATTTTGCCCCAAGCCTCGTCTTCTTTGCCTTCGGCGTAAGTTAGATCATCATCGGTAAGGTCGGCGTATTTCTGCTTCAGCTTACCTTTCATTTCGTTCCAGTTTCCTTTGATCGTTTGCTCGTTCATGGTTATTGGGGTTTAAGTAGTTAAAGTTTAGACATTAAAAGTTCAAGTGTTTTTACCTCAAACTATACCACCATCTTTAAAAATACTGTACCACTATCCCAGCCTATCCTTTTGCGCCTGCACAGTGGAATATATGTGCAGATTTTTACCCAAAATTCACCTTATCGTTCCAATTTGAAGTCCGGGTCGGTGGCGGGCCGCCGATCGGCATTGGCCACCTTCCAACCGGTGCGGTACATCCAGTCGGCCACTTTTTTCAGCTTGGGGTAGTCGATATTCTCAGCGTTGTCCAGCGGCGTGTGGTAGTCGGGATGCAGCAACGTGGTGTACATCACCGACGGGATGCCCAACCGGGCGTAGGGTAGATGGTCGCTGCGGAAAAACCAACCCTCAGGGTGGCTGGCCTTGTCCCACTCGGTATCGAGCTTGAAGTTGGGGCCTTCGCGGTTTGCCGTCAGGGTCATCTCCACCAAATCCTGCGAGGTGCGATGTGGCGGCGCGATGCCCAGCACTGCTGCGCTGTCGGAGTCGTTACGACCAATCATATCCCCGTTCAGCACCGCCGCAATCTTGTCGATGGGTATCGTCGGGTGCGTCGTGAAATAGCGCGAACCCAGCAAGCCGCGTTCCTCGGCCCCGTGAATCACGAACAGCACCGACCGACGCGCGGGCTTGGCCACGAAGGCACGGGCGTTGGCCAGCATCGCCACGTCCACGCTGCCGTTGTCGTCGGCCCCGTAGTAAGTCGAGTCGCCGTCGATTTCGTTGCGGATGCCGTGGGCGTCGGTGTGGCCGCTGTACAGCAGGTATTCTGATTTTAGTTTGGGATCGGTACCATCAACAACTCCAACAATGTTCACCGAAGGATAAGGATAGTGCGAGATAGTCAGATTGGCCTTGATCGTGGCGTTGCCGCGCTGTAATTCCGTTTTGGCGGCAGCGTGCAACCAGAAGACCGGGGCCGTGGTGGTAACGTTTTGCCTCGGGCCGCCGTCAATGTCGTAGCTGCCCAGCTTAAAGTTCTCGGTGGCGTCGTCCCAGGCTTTTTCGGCGGTTTCATCAGCTACGAAAATGATGGCGATAGCTCCCCTTTTCAGCAACGGCGTACCGTACCTGGCGGCATTCGACCCACTGTACCGCCAGGTAGGCAGCGAAACGTTGGGGTTGATTCCTTGCGAACTTGCTTCCATGGCCACTACCTTACCCTGAACGTCCACCGTGGTCAAATCGACTTCCGACGCATTGCCGAGCCACAGTACGGGCGCATCGAGCGTGCGGTTGGCCATTTGCGAAACGGCTACGTCTTGCCACAACTTCAACGGTTTGCCGTTGATTTGAATCGTCGAGTTATCGGCGATGTGGTTGCGCCAGAGCGTGAAGTACTGGAAGTAGGTGCCGTCGTCTCCGGCGGGTTTTAACCCGATGGCGCGGTACTGTTCGCCCAGCCACATGGCGGCTTTCAACTCGTCCAGCGTCCCGGCGGAACGGCCGCGGTAGTGGGCATCGGCCAGGGCGTACAGGTCTTTTTTCAGATCTTCTGTGCGGATAGCGTTCAGGGCGGGCGGGTCACTTTTTTGAGCAAAGGCACTGCCGGTTAGCAGTAGCAGAAAAATAAGTAGGGGTAGTTTTTTCATGGAAGTGTTTATTGATTATAGTGGCAAAGGCACAAAGGTACAAAGCGGTTCGTCGCGATTGCACAAAGGTACAACGGTAATTTATTTCATACTAGTTATCTAAAATACAGCAAGTTGCAGGATTTATTGAGTATGGGAGGAGGATTTGAGTTTTGGGGGGAATAATCGGGAAAAGTGAGCCAATGCATGTAAGATAATGCATCCTTAGATAGTGCAGGATGGTTAGGTTAGCCGGGTGTGGTACTTTTGTAGGACAAGCAATTAATCAGCAACCCTACAAATTTCCAAAAACCACTTTCCATGATTTCCAGCACGACTTACAAGCACGTTAACTACCTTTGGGACGAGGCCAAGGCCGCCGAACTGGCGGACGACGAAGTGGCTCTGTTCCTTTATCGCTCCAATATTCTGGGTGCCGACCTCCGCATCACCAACTACGGTGGCGGCAATACCAGCGTTAAAACCATCGAAAAGGACGTCCTTTCGGGCGAGCCTACCGAGGTAATGTGGATCAAAGGCTCCGGTGGCGACATCGGTACGCTCAATCGCAAGGGCATCGCCGGACTTTACACCGAAAAGCTGCGGGCGTTGAAAAATATTTACCGCGGCCTGGAACACGAGGACGAAATGGTGGCGCTTTTCTACCATACTCTATATGATCTCGAAAGTGCGGCCCCGTCCATCGATACGCCGCTGCACGGGATGCTGCCCTTCAAGCACATCGACCACCTGCACCCCGATGCCCTCATCGCCATCGCCGCCGCCAAAGACAGCGAAGCCATCACCAAAGAAATTTGGGGCGACAGCATGGGCTGGGTACCCTGGCAGCGTCCTGGCTTTGATTTAGGCTTGCAGTTGGAAAAATGCCTAGCCGAGAATCCCGGCATCCGGGGCATTATCCTGGGCAGCCACGGGCTGTTCACCTGGGGCGATACCTCGCACGAGTGCTATGTCAATAGCCTGGAAGTGATCGAGCAGGCCTCACAATACATTGAGGACCATTTGGGCAAGAAAGGCCCAATCTTTGGCGGCGAAAAAATTGCCGCTTTACCCGAAACTGAACGCAAGGCGCAAGCCTCTAAACTCGCCCCCATCCTGCGCGGACTGTGTTCCAGTGAGAAGCGCATGATCGGCCACTTCACCGACGATGCGCGCGTGCTACAGTTCGTCGGAAGCAACGACCTTGCCCGCCTCGCTCCGCTCGGTACCTCCTGCCCCGACCACTTTTTACGCACCAAAATCCAGCCGCTGGTGCTGGAACTCGCCCCGGATGCCGACCTGAGCGATACTGAGAAAGTGAAGGAACAAATTACTTCGGCCTTTGAAGAGTATCGCCTCCAATACAACGGCTACTACCAGGCTCACAAGCGCGACAACAGTCCGGCGGTGCGCGACCCGAACCCGGTCGTGATTCTGTACCCCGGCGTGGGCATGTTCACTTATGCCAAAAATAAACAAACCGCCCGCGTGGCGGCTGAATTTTACGTCAACGCCATCAACGTCATGCGCGGAGCCGAGGCCATTTCGGAATACACGGCACTGCCGCGCCAGGAGGCGTTCGACATCGAGTACTGGTTGCTGGAGGAAGCCAAATTACAGCGTATGCCCAAGGAGCAACCGCTTTCGCGACGTGTGGCCATCGTCACGGGCGGCGGCGGCGGCATCGGTAAGGCCATCGCCGACAAACTGGCCGCCGAAGGCGCCTGCGTGGTGCTGACCGACATCGCCGAAGATCGCCTTGTGGAGGCCCACGCCACCTACAAGCGCGACGTGTCCACCTACGCGACAGGCGACGTGACCAACCCCGACGCGGTCGAAAAGACCTTCGACAAAGCCTGTCTGGAATTCGGCGGCGTGGACATCGTGGTGCATTGCGCCGGACTCGCCATCTCAAAACCGTTGGAAGAAACGACCCAGAAAGATTGGGATATTTTGCAGGATGTGCTGGTGAAAGGCCAATTCCACATGGCGCAGTCGGGCGTAAAAGTAATGCGCAAACAGGGCTTCGGCGGCGATATTATCAGCATCGCGTCCAAGAATGGCCTAGTCGCCGGGCCGAATAACGTCGCCTACGGCACGGCCAAAGCCGCGCAGCAACACATGACGCGCTTGTTGGCCGCCGAGTTGGGTCCCGAGAAAATCAAAGTCAACACCGTGAATCCTGACGGCGTGATCGTGGGCAGTAAAATCTGGGAAGGTGCCTGGGCCGAAGGCCGTGCCAAAGCCTACGGCATCACTGTAGAAGAACTACCCGCTCACTACGCTAAGCGCAATCTGATGAACGAGATCATTTATCCCGAGGATATCGCTAACGCCGTTTTTGCCTTCGTGGGCGTTTTGGACAAAAGCACGGGAAATATTTTGAACGTGGACGGTGGTATGGCGAATGCGTTTGTAAGGTAGGACGCTGGATTTTGGACGTTGGACGTTAGACATTATATAGTCTATCTGCCCAAGTTTTTTCAAAACAATGCATCGTAAAGTGCTTTTATCTGAGTCCAAAATCTAACGTCCAGCGTCCAATATCTAAATTATGAAACTCACCAAAGAACAAATACAAAACTTCAACCAAAATGCTACTGCCGACCAGGCAGAGCATTTTGGTTTCCTAAAACTGGCTCTTGACAAAAAAGGCATCGACGCCGACGAGATCGTCGCCAAGCTGGCTGACTTTCAGGTCGCGATTCCGAGTTGGGCATTGGGTTCGGGCGGGACGCGTTTCGGGCGTTTTTCCATCGGTGGCGAGCCGACGAATCTAGAGCAAAAACTCGACGACATCGGTCTGCTCCACGCCCTGACCCAAACCGCCGGAGCCGTGTCGCTGCACATTCCTTGGGATATACCAAGCGATGCAGCGGGCATCAAGCAACGCGCCGATAGTCACGGCATCGTCTTCGATGCGGTGAATTCCAACACTTTTCAGGATCAAAGCGATCAGGAAAATTCCTACAAATACGGCTCCCTGGCCGACCGCCAAACTGCCGTGCGTGAGCAGGCCGTGGCGCACAACGCCGAGGTGATTCGTTACGGAAAAATGTTGGGATCGAAGTCACTGACGGTCTGGCTGGCGGATGGCGCGAGCTTTCCCGGCCAGAACAATTTCCGGCAATCGCTGCAAAACACGCAGCGGTCTTTGCAGGAGATTTATAAGGAGTTGCCCGCTGACTGGCGGATGTTTATCGAGTACAAACCCTACGAGCCGAGTTTTTATTCCACCGTCATTCAGGATTGGGGAACCTCGCTGTTGCTGGCCGAAGGATGCGGAGAAAAAGCGTTCTGCCTGGTAGATTTAGGCCATCATTTGCCAAACACTAACATCGAACAAATTGTAGCTACCTTAATGATGAAGGGAAAATTGGGCGGATTCCATTTTAACGACAGCAAGTACGGCGACGACGACCTGACGGTCGGCAGCATCAAGCCGTACCAGTTGTTTTTGATTTTCAACGAGTTGGTATTTGGCATGAACCACAACGACGCCAACAACCCGCCGCTCGCCTGGATGATCGACGCCAGCCACAACATCAAAGACCCACTGGAAGACCTCATCCAATCGCTGGAAGCCATCCAACTTGCCTACGCCCAGGCTCTGCTGGTGGACACCCCCGCCCTGCAAGCCGCGCAGAACGATAACGACGTAGCACTGGGCCAGGAAATCATGCAAGACGCCTACCGCACCGATGTCCGGCCTCTTATCCGCGAAGCCCGATTGAAAAGAAACGGTGTCATCGACCCTATCGGCCTATACAGAAACCTGGAAGTTCGAAAAAATCTGATCAAAGAAAGAGGTTTGAAAACTGTCGCAACAGGCTTATAGGGTCGGATAGGCGCACCTGCGAACCTATGTGTTCGCCCGACGCGCGTTAGCCAGCCGAATCCGACGCAATGCTGACAGCGCGCCAGCTCATTACCCATTGTCCATTATCCATTTTTATTTAAATGAACGTTGCTCTCTTCATCCCCTGCTACGTCGATCAATTCTACCCGCAGGTGGCCATTGCTACTTTGGAATTATTGGAAAAATACGGATGTGACGTTCATTTTCCCAAAAATCAAACCTGTTGCGGGCAGCCGATGGCTAATTCGGGCTTTGAACACCTGACTCACGGATGCAACGAGTTATTCGTAGAAAACTTCACGGGTTTCGACTATATCGTTTGTCCTTCGGGAAGTTGCACGCTGCACATCAAGGAACATTTGGGTGATCCGGCCATCACCCGCAAGTGCTACGAACTTACCGAATTCCTGACTGATGTGCTGGTGGTGGATGATTTGAAGGTGAAATTTCCTTACAAAGTCGGGCTGCACCAAAGCTGCCACGGGCAACGTGGCCTAAAACTAGCCCAAATGAGCGAATTGAACGCCCCGCCTTTTTCCAAAGTCGAGCGGTTGCTCAATCAAGTCGAAGGCCTGGAACTAGTCAACCTGGACCGTAAAGACGAATGCTGCGGTTTTGGGGGTACTTTCTGCGTGGCGGAGGAAGCGCTGTCGGTCAGGATGGGTCAGGATCGGTTGCAAGACCATTTAAAAAACGGTACTCAGGTACTTACGGCGGCCGATATGTCTTGTTTGATGCACATGGAGGGGATTATTCGACGGGAGAAGTTGCCGATTAAGGTGATGCATTTGGCCGAAATCCTTAATGGGAGTACAGTCGAGGAGTTGGCTGTTTAGCGTTGTGGTACGGGCGGTTCGCCCGTATTTTGTAAAATTTTAACATTCTCTTGAAAAACGGGCGGGACGCCCGTACCACACTCATGAACCACGCCGAACTAGCTGAGAACTTTATCAAAGACGGGGAGCGCACCACCTGGCACGACGAAACGCTGTGGTTTGTGCGGAAAAAGCGCGATCTGGCGGCTTTCCAATTGCCGGAATGGGAGGCGTTGCGCGAAGCGGCTTCTCAGATTAAGCACAACGGATTGTCGAATATGCACGACTACCTAGTGGCTTTTGAGGAAAAGGCGACCGCTAACGGTATCAAAATCCACTGGGCGATGGATGCCCTGGAACATAACCAAATCGTGCACAGCATCCTGAAAGAAAATAGCATTGCTGAAATCATCAAGAGCAAATCCATGCTCACGGAGGAGTGCCACTTGAACGAGTATTTGATCGAACACGGCGTGGACGTGGTGGACACCGACTTAGGTGAGCGCATCGTGCAACTACGAGAAGAGAAGCCCAGCCATATCGTGCTGCCCGCCATTCACCTTAAAAAGGAGGATGTCGGTGAAACTTTCCACAAATATCTCGGCACCGAAAAGGGCAACAAGGACCCGCAATACCTCACCGAAGCGGCCCGGCAGCACCTGCGCGAGAAATTCGTATCGCGCAAGGCTGCACTCACAGGCGTAAACTTCGCCGTGGCCGAAACGGGCGAGTTTGTGGTCTGTACCAACGAGGGCAACGCCGATATGGGGGCGCACCTGGCGGATGTCCACATCGCCTGCATGGGATTTGAAAAAATCATCCCTGAGCGCAAGCATTTGGGCGTTTTCCTGCGTTTGCTCGCCCGCTCCGCCACCGGACAACCCATTACGACCTATTCCAGCCATTTCAAAAAGCCGCGTCCCGGTCAGCAGATGCACATCGTGATCGTGGACAACGGGCGTTCGCAGCAGTTGGGGCGGGAGGATTTCCGCAATTCGTTGAAGTGCATCCGTTGCGGGGCCTGCATGAACACTTGCCCAGTCTATCGCCGCAGTGGTGGCCACAGTTACCACTCCGCCGTGGCGGGTCCGATTGGCTCCATCCTGGCCCCGAACCTGGATATGCGCAAAAACGCCGACTTGCCCTTTGCCTCTACGCTCTGCGGCTCGTGCAGCAACGTGTGTCCGGTCAAAATCGACATTCACGAACAGTTGTACAAATGGCGGCAGGTTTTAGTCAAGGAAGGCCACGTGCCTTTTGGCAAGAAAGTAGCGATGCAGGCCATGACTTTCACGCTGTCGCATCCGGGCGTGTTCAAAACCGCCGGAAAAGTGGGGCGCAGCATGATGGGCCTTGCCCCCTTCACCGTTAGCAATGGCCTCAATCCCTGGTACAAGCAGCGCGAAATGCCCGCGCCACCCAAGGAAAGTTTTCGGGAATGGTTTTCAAAAAACAGAAATGGACAGTAGAGCTTATATTTTAGAGGCAATTGCCAAGAATCAACCCTCCTCTAACCCGCTGCCCGATATTTCGAGCATCGCGGTGGTGGATTATGATGTGGTTGAAAAATTCAAGACCATCCTCGAAGGCATCGGCGGACAAGCGATTGAAATACAAAATCTTGACGAAGTAGTTTCTTACGTAAAGAGCTACTTCAACGAAGGCCAGCGCATTATTTCTACCCTCCCGGAACTTGCCTCAGTCGCCGAGATAGGATGGCAAAATCAGGACCCGCACACGCTGGAAAACGTCGAACTCAATATTTTGCGAGCCCAGTTTGGCGTCGCCGAAAACGCCGCCCTTTGGCTCACGGAAGCCCAACTTGGCCAGCGCGTTGCGCCCTTCATTACCCAAAACCTGGCCGTCGTTATTGACAAAAACAACCTAGTAGCTACCATGCACCACGCCTACGACCGCATCGCCAACGCCGAGTACGGCTTTGGCCTATACCTGGCCGGCCCCTCCAAAACCGCCGACATCGAGCAGTCGCTGGTGCTTGGAGCGCATGGGTCTAGGACTATGACGGTGTTTCTTTTAAGTTAGCTATCAGGGTTAAACTGTCAAAAAGTTAAAAGGGGGGGGGCGTGGCGGTCAACGGTTCGCAGCTTTGGATTTGAGAAGATATTGCTTCTGAGTTGAAAGCGCCTTAACCTTTTAACCTTTAACCGTTTTACTTAAAAATGACTCAACCCAATAACCCCCTGCACGGCGTGAAGCTGGAAGATATTCTTAATCATCTGGTCGCTACTCACGGTTGGGAGGAAATGGGCGAGGTGGTGCCGATTCGCTGCTTTACACATGATCCCAGTGTCAAGTCAAGCCTGACATTTCTGCGCCGGACGCCCTGGGCGCGGACGCGGGTGGAGGAAATGTATTTGCGAAGTATTACCTGACGATCAGCACTTTTATCGTACGACTTTCAGTAAGTGAGTCAATTCGTAGCAACAGCATCCCCGTCGATTGGGTAGTCAGACGATGGTGTTCCACTGCTCCGGCCCGTTCGACCTGGCGTTGGACTAGCAGTCGACCGTCCGCACTCAGAAGTCGAAGTTGTAGAGATTGGCCCTGTCCCCCGCGCACTTCGAACTCCACTTCACCGCTGGTAGGGTTGCCCAGTAGGATCACCTGCAGTTTTGCGTTCGTTTCTTCACTCACTCCTATTTTGGCCGATGACGTTCCGCGGGCGGCCAGCCAGTCGTAGCGGAAGCCAACCTGCGGCTCGCCACCCTGGCTGGCCCTTAGGGTGATGGCAGGATTGTCGAGGTACACTCTGAGCGTATAAGGGCCGAGGGCGGTAGTGGGCAGTGTCTCGTTTTGCACGTTGAAGTTGATCGGTAAGCCGTCCGCTCAGGCGAGGATGGCGTGAAGTCAGGTTTCGGGCCACCTCATCCGGTACTGGGGTACAGGATACCCCACGCCCGTGATGGCGAAGCCGGTTGGGCCGATTTCTTCGTCCTTACTACGTAGCCATCCAATCACTCTTGGCAAAAGACAGCACCGCCTTTCTAAACAGCATCGCCGCCGAAGTCCGCGAAGTAGCGGCGGATTTAGTGGAACGAATCAAGCGATTCATGTAAGGAAACCAGCCAACTACCCTAACAACTCCATCACCGCCTTCCCCTTCCCATCGGGCGTCGTATAAAATGGCCGCTTCTCGACCTCATACTCCGTATCCTGTGGAATGCCCAACGCGTGGTAGATCGTCTGGTGAATGCCATCGATTTTGACGGGGTTTTCAATGGACTTGCAGGGGCGCTCGTCGGCAGTTTTACCATAGACGAAGCCGCGTTTGATACCGCCACCGAACATAAGCATGGAGCAGCCATCGGTAAAGTGACGGTGCATGCCGTAGAATTTCAGATCCGAAAGGATGTCCGGCTGGTTGACTTGCTCTTTCACCTTTTGGTCGGGGCGACCCTCTACCATCATGTCGCGGCTGAACTCGCTGGCCAGGACGATCAGTGTGCGGTCGAGGCGGCCGCTTTGGTCGAGGTCCTTGATGAGTTGTGCCACGGGACCGTCGATCATTTTCTTCATATCGACCATGCGGGTATGGCCGTTTTCGTGGGTATCGAAGCCCTTGAAAGGTTCGTACTCGGTCGTGACGCTGATAAAGCGCGCGCCTTGCTCGGTGAGCCGCTTCGCGAGCAGACAGCCTAAGCCAAACTTTCCGGTATTGTACTTGTCGTAACTTTCCTTCGGCTCGGTGCTGAGATCGAAGGCTTTGGCTTCGGGCGAGTTCAGGAGCATGTAGGCCTGCTCCATCGAGCGGCGAAGCGATTCTTTCTGGTAATCGCTACCGTGTTCGCCCATTGGGCTGTTGCTGATTAGGTCGTTATAAAGCTGGTTGCGTCGCTCGAAGCGCTGGGCGTTCATGCCCACGGGCGGGCGGACGCTATCCAGTCCCTGCGTCGGGTCGGGAATGAAGAAGGGGCCAAATTCATTACCCAGAAATCCCGCCGTGTGGAAGGCTTTGAGTTCTTCGCCTTCGCCTAAGGTAAACCGCTGCCCAATGTCCACGAAAGCGGGAATGACTGGGTTCTTCGGCCCGAGTTCTTTGGCGATCCAGGCCCCGATGTGCGGCGCGGCCACGGTTTGGGGCGGTTCGTAGCAAGTATGCCAGTTGTACTGGTGCCGCGAATGCAGAATATGCCCCAGGTCGGCAGCCACGTAAGATCGGATCAACGCGCCCTTGTCCATCACCTTACCAATGGACTCCAGCCCTTCGGAAAAGTGAATACCATCGAGCGCCGTCGGTACGGAGGGGAAAGTACTCAGCACCCGGTTGCCCTCCATACCCTTTTCAAAGGGCGTGTAGCGCTTGGGATCGAAGGTATCGGTGTGGGCCATGCCGCCCGCCATCCACAGCAGGATGACCGTGTCGGCGGTGCCATTGGTGCGGCCCGGCTCTTTGCTACAACTTGATAACAAGCTCGACATTGGCGCTCCCGCTGCCATTGCGGCCAGGGTAGCAGCACTGCTGCGTTGCAAGAATTCTCTACGGTTCCAGGTATTTTTCATGAATGTGGTATGGTCGGACAGCCGCTGCTGCATCTTGCCCGCTTTTGGTACATATTGCTTTCGGTGGTGAGAATTCTAAGACTACCTTCCAATCGGAGCTGACGCACGAAGGGCGAACACATAGGTTCGCCCCTACGTTTTTAAAAAATCAACTGAAACTCCGGGTGCAGCACAATAGCCCAGGCCAAATCCTCAATGCCTTCCGCACTGGGGTTTTTGCCCAGCATTTTCTCCGCTACGGCCAGTTCTCTAGCAAGCGGGTCACGTCCCAGGCTGCGGCGATAAAGCGCTTTTACCAATGCCTCAGACTGCGGATACTTGGCTTTCCACTTGAATGCCCCTTGCTCGATGGCTGCATTGAATTTCTCACCGTTGGTCAATTCAAGCGCCTGCAATAGATTAGCTTGCGAACTGCGGCTCGTGCTGACGGTTTCGCGATTGGGTCGCCCCAAGGCAGTCAGGAAAGGATCGTTCTTGACCAAAGAGGCACGGGTAAAGGGAATTTCCTGCGTGATGGTCTCGGGAAGGCGTTTGAACACGATGGCGGTATCGGGATAGACGGGATTGAAGGCCACGCTCACGGCGTCGGAAAACTGCTCGGCGGTAAGTCGGCGGCGCACCATACCGTTGAAAACGAAGTTGGGAGCCATAAGTAAATCCGGTTCTTTTACACCGACAGAGGGCATTTGGTAAGTTTTAGAAGTCAGGATAGTAAACATCAGCTTCTTGATATCGTAATCATGTTGCACGAAATCATAGGCCAACCAGTCAAGCAGATCCTGACTCCACGGCAGGTTGTCCATCACGTCCACGGGTTCTACAATGCCCCGGCCCATGAGTTGCGCCCAAATCCGGTTGACGAGGGTGCGGTACAGGCGTCCATCTTTGGGTTGTGTCAGGAAATCGGCCAGTTCACGCAGCCGTTGTTCAGTGGAAGCGTCCACACTTATTTCGCCTAAATCCTTAAAGAGAATGGCTCGTCCGGCCATTTTTCCGGTGGGCTGGTCGCAGCGGTTGATTTCTAGTAGGGTATCGGAGAAAACGTTGGCGAAGGCGTAGGCATCGGCCAGTTTCCAGTCGCTCACAAAGCTGTCGTGGCAGGAGGCGCATTTTAGGTTCAAACCCAAAAACACCTGCGCCACGTTCTGTGCCGCCTGCATCTCGACGCGCTGGCTGGAATTGATCGTGCCGCGCCACTTGATGCCACGGACGAATCCGGCCGATTCTTCCGTCGGACTAACGAGTTCGCGCACAAACCAGTTATAGGGCTTGTTGGTTTTCAGGGAATTATAAAGCCACTTGGTAATATCGCTGCGCCCGCCCGTGATGTAGCCCGTGCCAGAATAGTCGTTGCGCAGGGCGTCGTTCCAGAACGTGAGCCAATGCTGTGCGTAATCCTCATTACGGTTCAGCAGTTCCCGCACCAGAATTTCGCGCTTGTCGGGCCGGGGATCGGCCATGAACGCCACAACTTTATTGGGCGTAGGAATTAAGCCAATCGCATCCAAAAATACCCGACGTATATAGATACGATCACTCACAGGATCCTGCCAGCCCACTTTATTTTTTTGGAAATAAACATTGACGAACCGATCGACCGGATTGGTCAACCCGGCTACGGCGGGTGGCAGGACGGGGTTTCGCGGTGCAAGCGGTGCGACGCGGTAAATGCTTTTTTCTTCTCCCGTTGGCCAGGGCGCGCCCTCTTTAATCCAAAATTCCAGAACCGCCACCTCCTTTTCCGTGAGCCTCTTGCCCTTGCTGGGCATAGCGTCTTTGTGACCGACGGGCAATGTAATGCGCCGAATCATTTCACTTTTTTCGGGTTCCCGCGCCACGACTACGATGCCATTCTTGCCGCCTTTGTCGATGAATTCGCGCTTGTCGAGCCGCAATTCACCTTTACTCTTGGTGGACCCGTGACAACTGTAACAATTATGCGCCAGAATTGAGCGAACTTCCAGATTCAACTCCGCTACCTGTGTTTCGGTGAGCGGCTGGCCGCTGTTGGTAAGGACAAAATTTACTTCGCCAAAATCAGGGGAATCCGTTTTATGTTCTCCCGGTAAAACACTGGTAAGGTAATCGTCTCCGTGCGTAAGCATGGCCCCCAGGTGTCCGGCGACTGTAACACCGACCACAGTGACGATCAATGAACTGCGGAATAAATTGATGCGCCCTGAGCGCAGTAGCCAAGCCGACAGTAACGCCAGCGACATCGTGGCAATACCCGCCCATTGGTGATACTGTACCGTGTCACCGCCGTAATCTTCTATATTGGATAGGAGTAAACCAAAGGCGACCGCCACCACCGAACTCACCGCACCAATCCAGACCAAAGCTGTGATTCCCGCGCGGAAATTATTGGTGCTTTTTCGCCAATCCAATACTTCCAGTAGCAGGGCCACGCACAGCAACCCAACCGGGAAATGCACAATCAGCGGGTGTAGCCTTCCCAGGAACTGCCAAAGCCAGAAGTTTTCAAGAGTTTCCAGTAATACCATAGTTATAAAGAAACCCCGAATTTACGAGATAAGTTTGATGGGGGCAATCCGAACCTCCTAAGAATCAGTATCCCGGATTCTGGGTGAGTTTTTTATTGATCAAAATTTGGGGAGCGGGAATTGGGAAAAAATATTCATTTTCCTCATACACATAATCCAGCACGTTGAACGCGATGCCCCCGCGATTGACCGTAGGATTGGTCTTTTCTTTGGCCGCGTAAGCATTCATAAATTTTGCCAGTTCGGCGGGCGTTTTTGTCCTTTTGAGGTCGAACCATCGCTGGTTTTCAAAGGCCAACTCGATCCGCCGCTCGTGCAGAATGGTTTCCCGCAGCGCCGTTTTATCCAATCCCTGCTTAGGAGCCAGTCCCGCCCGACTACGCACCTGATTGAGGTAACCGAATGCCTCACCCGTTGGCCCCGACTGCTCGTTGATGGCCTCGGCTAACATCAGCAGCACGTCGGCGTAGCGCAGGATGGGCCAGTTGTCGTTGGTGCGCCCGGCGATGGTATGGGGATGGTTGTACTTGGTCACGTACGGCACAGGGTAGTAAACGCCCTTGAGCGTGTAGCCTTCCTGCAACGAAAGATCCTTCCGCAAATCGCCTTTTTCATAGTCCGCAATCAGATCATTGGTGGGGATGTTGCGCCCCGACGGATTGATGTTGGCGTATCCCGTTATAGCATCCTTCGACAGCCGGGGAGCGAAGACATAGGTGAAATTGCTCCATTCCCCCAAATCGTTACCACCCTGATACTGGATTTCAAAGATAGATTCCTTACCATTCTTTTTCGCCGGGTCGAAGTTGTCAGCGTAGTTGGCGTTGAGGGCGTACCCCAGGGCGGTCACCTGCTTGAGCGTGGCGATAGCCTCGGCGTACTGCTTACGGGTCAGGTAATATTTCCCCAGTAGGCTGAGGGCTGCTCCTTTGGTCACTCGTCCCGCCTCGTTGGCTTTGTAAGTGGCGGGCAGGGCATCGGCAGCTTCTTTCAGGTCTTTCTCCACTTGCCCGTACACCTGCTCCTGGGGCGATCGCACCAGGTCGAACGCTTCGTTGGGCGTTTTGAGCGTGGAGGTGACCAGCACCACATCGCCGAAATACTGCGCCAGGTCGAAATAGAGATAGGCCCGGATGAATTTAAGTTGCCCGCCAATTGCCTTTTTATCCGCCTCCTCGATGGTACTGGCTTCTAGTTTTTCCAGGGTGTTGTTGGCATTGAAAAGCGCGGAGTAATAGCTATTCCACAGATTGGAAATCTCGCCGTTGCCGGGGTTCACCGTTGAAAACTCGAAGGCTTCCCAGCCCGCCGCGCCACCTCGATCCAGGGGGTTGAAGTCTAGGGTAGTATTGTCGGAGTTGAATTCCTTGAAAAGGTAAGCCGTACCCGTGATAGATTGTAGCTGTCCGTACACGCCGTTGAGGGCTTGCTGCAATTGGGTGGTATTCTTGAAAAACAGACCGTCTTCCACGCGGGTGGGGTCGGTGGTCACCAGGAAATCCTGGCAGGAAAACTGAACGCCGCCCAGCAGTAACAAAGTGAAGGGAATTATCTTTTTCATATCCGTAGGTTTAGAAAGTTAGGTTAATGCCGCCCGAAAGCGTGCGGGGTACGGGGTAGGACTCGTCGTCATTGTTGAGGTCGTTACCGCCGCGTACTCCGGCGTCAGGGTTGTTGCCAGGGTATTTGGTAAAGATGAAGAGGTTGGCAGCGTTGACAAAAATCCGGGCGCTGCTTAAGAAGTTCTTCATAGCAGGCAGGCGGTAGCCAATGCTCACGTTTTTGAGCCAGGTATGGCTGCCGTCGTAGATGTACCGCTCGCTGCTTTCCCGCGACCATTTGAAGTAGTTGGTGCCGCCCTGTGAGTTCTTGGCCGAGGGGTTGGAACCCGGATTCTCCGGCGAACGCCAGCGGTCCTTGGCTTTATCCAGCACGTTGAACACGCCGTCCATGTTCATGGTGGAGGCTTCGATGTTGCGGTACACGTCGAAATCGTGTGCCCCTACGAATAGGATATTGATGTCGAAGCGCTTGTAGTCCGCCGCCACCGTCCAGCCCCAGGTAAACTTAGGATTGGGGTTGCCGATTTCTACCATGTCCTGGGTATCGTAGGTAATGACGCCGTCGCCGTTGGTATCTTCAAATATCATCCCGCCGGGAATCACCCCGTCTTGCCGGGGGGCCGCGTCGATCTCCGCCTGCGTGTTGAAAATCCCCAGCTTTCGGTAGCCATAAATCATCCCGATGGGACGCCCTACTTTCTGGACATTATAGCCGCCGTAGAAACCACCGGTATATAGCGCATCGTTCTCTCCCTTAATGGCTAAGATTTTGTTGCGGTTGAACGCGATATTGAAATTACTTCGCAAATTGACAGCGGCTACTCGGGTCTGGTAATTGATCGCCAGTTCCACGCCTTTGTTCTCTACCTTACCAATGTTGTCGAGGCTGGTCGTAAAGCCCGACACTGAGGGAATGGAGATAGGAAGCAGCATGTCGTTGGTAATCCGCTTGTAATACTCCGCCGTGAAGACCAAGCGATTATCGAACAAAGACAGGTCCAGGCCAATGTCCAATTGATTGGATTTCTCCCAGGCGAGAGCTTGATTGGCGAATGAACTCACAACCTTACCAGACGCGATGGCGTCGCCCAGGACGTAGTTATTCGTGTTCACGAATGCCAGGCTGGAATAGTTGCCGATGTTGTTATTACCCGTCATGCCCCAGCTCGCCCGCAGTTTCAGGTCGGTGAGCCAGTCGGCCTGGGGCATGAAAGATTCTTCCGAAACCCGCCAGCCGGCCGATACCGCCGGGAAATCGCCGTACTTATTTTTGGCCCCAAACCGCGAGCTACCCTCCCGCCGCATGGACGCCGAGAACAGGTACTTGTCCTTAAAGGCGTAGTTGACGCGGGCGAGATAGGCGAGCATCCGCCAGCCGTATTCGTAGGAATTGGACGAGCGAATGATAGCCGCCCCCAGGTAGGGAACCAGGTCGTCGGGAAAGGTATTGCCGGAACCGTCCACGCCCTTCACGGTTTCCTGCTGGGCGTTGAAGCCTACCAGCACATCCAGTTGATGATTTTCGCCCAGACTTGGCGCGTAGGTCAAGAGTTGGTCGGTCGAGATATTGAGCAGCTGGTCGGTGATTTCGCGGCCCGTGGCGATGCGCGGCGGAAAGCCGTTGAGCGGCCCACCGATAGTGGACGGAATGAAGTCGCGGTAGTTATTGAAGTTCAGCTTGGCGTTAATCGACGACCGGAATTTCAGTCCCGGCATTAGCGTGAATTCCAGATAGGCATTGGAAAGGATGTCGGCGATGTTCCGCTTCCTAATGGCATTTTGTAACACAAAAACTGGATTGGGAAAGCCGAAAACTCCGTCGACTCCTCCAATGTAGGGGCGAATGGAGCCATCGTCATTGTAGATTGGCTCGCGGGGATCCATGATGAGCGTCGATCCCACCAGGTTGCTGCGGCCATTGGTGCTGGCCAGGTTTTGGCGGGAATAGGTGCCGTTCAGGTTCAAGCCCATCGCCACGAAGCGATTAATCTGTCCACCCAAATTGGTGCGCACCGAGAAACGGTCGTAATCGGTATTGAGGATAGAGCCCTTTTCGCGGTAATAACCCGCCGACACCGTCGATTTGATTGGCCCCTGGCCCGACGACAGCGTAAGGTTGTAGTCGGTGTAAGGCGCGTTATTGTTCAGGATGGCGTCGTACCAGTCGGTCGAGTACTTCGTTTGCTCGGGAAAGCGGTAGCCGATGGGTACCTCCTCGTTAGTGGGCTCTCTTTTCTGGAAATAGCGAATACCGTCCATGAAAACATCCTTCTTGAACTGGGCGAACTCCACGCCGTTCAGCACCGTCACCCGCCGCGATTGCGGGATGCTCTGCACGCCGTAATCCACCTTGAAATTCAGGCTAACTTTCCCATCCTTGGCACTTTTGGTGGTAATCAGCACCACGCCGTTTGAACCCCGCGCGCCGTACACGGCGGTGGAAGCGGCGTCTTTCAGGACAGAAATGCTCTCGATGTCATTGGGGTTGAGGTTTTGGCCTACCGAAGTACCCACCGCAAAGCCGTCGATTACGTACAGTGGATCACTGCCCGCCCCGAGCGAGCCGATGCCCCGCACCCGAACTTCAAACTGGCTGCCCGGAGCACCGTCCTTCTGCTTGATGACTACTCCCGGTGCCTGGCCTTGCATAAGACGAGTCACATTGGAAGCAGGTACTTCGCCGATGTCGTTCATGTCGATTACCGAGACGGCGGAGGTGATATCGCGCTTGCGCTGCGAGCCGTAGCCCACCACCACGACCTCGTCCAGGGCTTTGTCGTCCACCGCCATTGACACGTCCAGGCTGGAGCGTTTGCCCACCGATATTTCCTGCGGTACGTAGCCGACAAACGAGAAAATGAGCGTTGTCTCACCATTGGGAATATCGAGTCGATAGCGGCCCTCAGCGTCGGTAGAAGTCCCCTTTGACGTGCCTTTGATTACCACGCTCACGCCCGTCAGGGCGATCCCTTTTTCGTCCCGAACCAGGCCGCTGATGGCTTGATCCACTGCCAATAACTCAGAGCGATCGGATTCGGGCATTTTCTCTGAACCAACCGATGCCGACTCTCGGTTAAGGACGATTCGACCACCCACCACTTGGGCGGCGATGTGGTCGGGACTAAAAAGCGTTTCCAGAATTTCAGAGAGTGGTTTATTATCGATTCTGAGGGTTACTTTTCGCTGGATGGGCAGCGACCGCGAACTGTGGACAAATTTAACATTGGCCAAGCTTTCCAATTGGGACAGTACCTCTTTAATTTCTGTTTTCTTTACCTGAATGCTGACGCGGCGGTCGAGTAGTTCCTGGGCGGAGACGTCGCGGGCGTGCAGTTGGTTGGCCAGAATCGCGAGCAGACAAAACTGAACGAGTGAAAATCGCATGAGCAGGCGAATTGAAGGAAGAGATTGTCGATGTTTTTTCATGGGAAAAGGTTTGGGTTTAGAAATAGACTTTTATTAGGAATAAGATTTTATTTACTCACAGTTACCGCCGGACAAAACGATGTTCGTCCCTTTCACCTCGAAGGTAGTTTGGAGAGCGGCCCCCAGAATTTCCAGCTTGGTGTAAAGGGATTGTTGCGAGAGATCAGCCGTAACGGGGCAGGAATGGAGCGATTCGTTGACCAGTATGACCTTTACTCCGTATACTTCTTCAATTCGACTCAGAACTATGTCCAGGGGTACCGCTTCAAACTGGAAATTATTATCTTCTGCTACCAGATCAAGGGGCAGCGCGACGGGCAGAGGGTTGTCCACCAGTCCCATGACGAAATGTTTATTTCTGGCAAAATACGTTACCTTCTGATTAGGCGACAGCACGACCCCATCCGCGTTTGAACGGGGAGAGTCCGCTCCTTGCTGCGGAGCTTTTTCCACGACCACCCGGCCTGTAGTGACGCTGACTTCGAAGTCATCTCCCTCCGATCGAATCCTAAAACTAGTGCCGACTACTTTGGTGAGAATATCGCCGGAATGCACGACGAAAGGACGGTCTGCGTCTCTGGCTACGTTGAAAAAGGCATTTCCTTTTAATTGAACCGACCGCAACTCTGGCGGCATGGGCGTGGCGTATCGGATACTGCTGCCTGGTTCCAGCGAAATACGGGTACTATCTTCCAGGACGATCCAGCGGCTGTCGGAACCCGTGTTTCGATCTTCGTGCCATTGGCCGGTGGAAAGCACTTTGGCTGAATCACTGGTTGGCTCAGGGAGGAAATTATTTGGCTGAATTAGGTACATAACCCCTAAAACAAGCAACACGATGGCCGCCGCCCAGTACAAGGGCCGATGTTGCCACCACCTGCGCTCTTGACCAGAAAGTAATTGTATCTCAGCGGGGCTGATCTGGTCTTTGATTTTCGCCCAAAGAGCCTCTTGTAGCTCTTGTTTGGAAACAGGACTAAGCTTTTCGTCGTACTCATCGTCCAGCAGATCGTACCAGCGATCCATCACTTGTTTTTCAACAGGGGTGCAGCCATCGTTCAGGTAGCGTTGAAGCAAAGAAAGAAAGGCTTGGCGGTGCATCGGTGAATTTGAGTTGAATCAAGCAGGTCGACGAGTTCATCCCGGTCCTACTTCGTACGTCAATCAAATGACCTATCACCGCAACCTGTCTGATTTTTTATTAGAAAATTTATATTTTCAAGAGCGTGAAATCCTAAAGTTCTTGATAATATTCAATTACTAAATAAGAGCCACAAAAGGATATTCCAGAATTTCGGGGAAAGACAGGCATAGAAAGGCGCCAACAATGTATTCCCGAAGATGGAGCCTGAGCGAGCGAAGGGCCTGGGTAATGTGGTATTCGACGGTTCTTTCGGGAATGTCGAGCAGCGCTGAAATTTCGCGCACAGACTGATGGTCCAGACGGTTCAACCGAAAGATGCTTTGGGTTTTGTCGGGCAGTTGCCGTAGCCCGTTTTCAATCGCACTGTCGAGGTCTCGGTAGGCGAGTTCCTCTTCAGTAAGCCGGGATGAGTCGAGTCCATCTGTCGCCAAAATCCGGGTTTCGTACTCCTGCCGAACGATACGGGATTTGATGGTATTGAGAATTTGGTATTTGATCGAGCTGAACAGGTATTTTTTCAAATCCTCGATCTGAGCCTCCGCCCGCCTGGTCCAAATGTTCACGAATAAATCCTGAACAACTTCCTCGGCATTTTCGTGGGAAAATAGTTTGCGACGCGCCACCACGAACAAAACGTGCCAATAGCGGCGGTATATTTCCTGGAAAGCCCCCTCGTCATCGGCCCGCAGCAGCTTCACCAATAGCGCATCGCTTAAAGTATCGTAATCCGTGTCCGAGGAGTTTTGCATACCGAATGTCTCTATAACCTTACAAAGAACCATCCTACACTGTCCTACTTGACCCGTATCTATTGGTGTTAAAAATACCTGCTTAGAGACAACAACTCACAAAAAAAAGGTCTGCCAATATCCAAAGATATCGGCAGACCTTACAAACAAGAGTAAGTAAAGACTGGATAAGAATCGAGTACCTATTCAGGCACTCTCTCAACTCTCCATTAAATCAAGCTCCCAGTGTCCAATCTCCGCGATAGTCACGCTTCACGAACTGGTTAGCTTGCTCGAAGTTAGTAATCTTCATATTCTTACCATCCCACAGCAACTTCTTGCGGCCGGGGTAATTGAAGCCTTTGCCGTCTTCACGGGCTTCGCGCAGCGTGTAGCTGCGGATGCCCAGGTTACCCATGATGACGGTTTCGGTAAGCGGGCCGGCGTAGTCGAACGACGAGCGCAGCTCTTTATGTTCCTTACTGTTGAAACCAGCTTTACAGGCGTCGGTCCAGGCAACCTGGTGGCCGTACTCAGGCATGGGTGTGTACTTGGTGTCAAATTCACCGCTCTTGGTCATTTCCATTTTCTTGCCGTCTTTGGTGTACAGCTTGGGGACCAATCCGTAGGTGCCGCAGGTCATCACGCCCTTATCACCAATTAGGATGGCACCGTTGGAGCTGTCGGTGTCGCCAATGGGATCGTCGGCGGGAATCAGAGCGGGGTGGGCGGGACGCAGACCACCGTCGTACCACACCATTTTCACGTCTGACTTGTTGTTTTTGGTTGGCCCAAACTTCAACTCCGTCCGCGAGGAGGGCGGGCAACCCTCGGGAATGTACTCAGGCGTCCAGTTTTGCAGAAATACTGAACCCACGCTACACTCTACCTCGGTGGGGTAGCCCAGGCCCAACACTCGGAAAGGCGGGTCAATCAAGTGGCAACCCATATCGCCGAGGGCGCCCGTGCCGAAATGCCACCAGCCGCGCCAGGCGAAGGGGTGGTAAGCGGGGGTGTAATCGACCCAGGGGGCGGTGCCAACCCAGAGGTCCCAATCCATGTTGGCGGGGGCCGAACCCTGGGGTTGAGGAACGGGAATCCCCTGCGGCCACACAGGGCGATTGGTCCAGACGTGAACCTCGTTCACTGTGCCGATCAAGCCCTTGTTAAACCAATCGATCATCTGTTGCTGGCCGGGATTGGAAGCTCCCTGGTTGCCCATTTGGGTGACGACCTTGTACTTGCGGGCAGCTTCGGTTAGCATCCTTGCTTCGTAGATGTCGTGCGTCATGGGCTTCTGGCCGTACACGTGCTTGCCAAGTTGCATGGCCGCCATCTCGGCCACGGCGTGCTGGTGGTCGGGTGTAGAAACGGTCACGGCGTCGATGTCTTTACCCATTTCATCGAACATCTTGCGGAAGTCCTTGTATTTCTTGGCGGTAGGATGCGCCTCAAAGCTCTCCTTGCCGCGCTCCCAGTCCACGTCGCAGAGGGCCACAATGTTTTCCATGCCGTTGTTGTAGGCGTTTCTGAGGTCGGAAGAACCCTTGCCGCCAATGCCGATACTGGCGATGTTCAGCTTGTCGCTAGGAGCGCGGAAGCCTTTGCCCAAGACGTGGCGCGGTACGATGAAGAAGCTGCCGATGGCCGAAGCACCGACTGCAGCCGCTGTGCCATTTTGTAAAAATTTGCGCCGCGAAACGGTGCTTTTTTCGTCTTTATGATCCATGATTGAGGTTAACTAGGTTTATTTAATACAAACTACTGTTCAAGAAAAGAACGCCGCTCTCAGTAAATACCCATCTTTGGTTTGCTAATGGGCTGATTTTTATTTAGAAAAACTGCGTTTCAGGTTTCTTAACGTCTTTTCAAGATCGTTCTTGTAATCGGTGAGTGGGCTATAGCCCGTCCGGCCTGTAACGGGCTGGCTGAGGTAAGTATTCTCAATCAACTCGCCCGTCAGGATGTTGGTGGGACGGCGCATATACATTTTCTCAATCGGCAAGTCCGACCAGATGGGAGAGTAGTACATGCAGTCTTTGAAGAAATAGTGCGTCACCTGGCTGTGGCGGGTGCTGCCGGGACGCAAAATAGGTTCACCGCCGTGGAACAGGTTAGCCGACCAAATCAGGGCCTGCCCTTTCTTGACGTGAAATACCTCCTTCTTCTGCCCGGTGGCTTCCATCAGATCCTGCACGAAGTTTTCGTAGGTCAGGTACTGATTATACTGCGTTACGTCCTTGGAGCCTTGGAGGTTGATGTCGGCCATGTCGTAGAAGGGAAGCTTCTGGCTACCGGGATAGTAGTGCAGCGGGCCGTTGCTTTCGTCAGTATCTTCCAGCGCTACCCACACGCCGCACATGAATCGCTGAGGCACGGAATAGAAGTGGATGGAATCGCTGTGCGTCTTTTGCTGCGAGCCGACGTGGAAGTTGAGCGTCTGGAACGGGAAAGGTTCGCGGCGGTACATGATTCGGAGCATGTCCATGATCGGCTGGCAGCCCGCAACATCTTTCACCAGCGGCGTAATTTTCCAGGCATCTTGTAGCCTCGGGTCGTTGTAGTGCGGCGCGAGCAGCTCGACGATGCGGTCGAAGGTACTCTCGGGCAGTCCGGTTTCCATGATAAGGTAGCCGCGCTCGGCGTACTGACGAGCCATCGCTTTGGTGGCTTCGTCTAAAGGTGATTCAGCCAGTTCTTGCTCAAAGAAGGGCGAATCGACCCAGGGGGTATTCATGTGGTAAGCTTTCATTTATTTGAAAGTTGAGAGTGAATAGCTTCCTCAGTCTAGGGAATTACAGGTCAAATTCGCCTGGATTGCTTCCAAAGCTAAATTGAAGCCCGAAGTTAGGGAAAATAGCTTTCCTGCCAATTCGTTTAGCCTTACAAATAGTCAAACGCTGAACCGGCAGCCTTACTGTGGTGTTTTGGAGCGGGAAATATTAGGCGTAGCTTTGGCGGATTTTTAGCGTCAGAAGCGCGTAGAATTAGATTTTTAGAAAAAAAGAACATCATGCAAATCACCCTGATGAAGTCCAAAATCCACCGCGTGAAGGTGACGCAGGCCGAGTTGAATTACGTCGGCAGCATTACCATCGACGAGGATTTGCTGGACGCCGTGGGAATTCTCGAAAACGAACAGGTTCATGTCGTGAACAACAATAACGGCGAGCGTTTGGTGACTTACGCTATCAAGGGCGAGCGCGGCTCGGGCATCGTCTGCCTTAACGGGGCCGCCGCCCGCAAGGCGCAGGTCGGCGACGTGGTCATCATCATCGCCTACGGCACGATGTCGGAAGAAGAATCGAAGACCTTCAAGCCGAGGGTGGTATTTCCGGGGGAAGGAAACTTAATTGTTTAATCGTTGAACTGTGTAATCGTGTAATTGATGTTGAATTGTTCTTTGTTTATTTGTTTAATCTTTATTGACTAACAGCAAATTATATTTCAAAGACGCTCCCTGGGACGTCATATCTATTAAACGTCTTAACAGTAAGACAAAAAACAGCAATTACACGATTCAACGATTACACAATTCAACAAATAAGATGAAAAGCTCTCTCAAATACACCATTTCCCTGCTCCTAGCGGGTGGGTTGCTTTGGCTGGTGTTTAAGGACATTGACCTGGCGGCCATGTGGGAGCGGTTGCAGGCGGCCGATTGGCGTTGGATCGCGCTTTCCTGCGCGCTATTAATGATGGCGCACATTACCCGCGCCTGGCGCTGGCAGATGCTGCTCGAGCCGCTGGGATACCGGCCCGGCCTTTTTGATTCTACCACTTCCGTATTGACTGGTTACTTCGCTAACTACATCGTACCACGCATGGGCGAGGTGACGCGCTGCGGGACGCTTTACAAATTAGAGAAAGTGCCCGTCAATCTCAGTTTCGGCACCGTGGTGGCCGAGCGCGTGTTCGACGTGCTGACGCTGCTGGTGCTAATCGGCCTTAATTTTGTGTTGGAATTCGATCGATTGAGCCAGTTTTTTCTGAATTTTTTTGGCGGGAAAGTCGGCGGCAGTGAGGCTTTAACCGGGCCAAGTGTGCTGCTCATCGTGGTGGGCGTGGTGGTACTTATCGCGTTGCTGGCTGTGATTTACGTGGTGAAAAATAGAAAACTGCGGGACAAGCTTTTAGCGAACGCTCTCGTCGCCAAAATCATCGATTTTTTGAAAGGGATGGCCGAGGGTGTTCTTAGCATCCGCAAGTTGCGTAGTCCAGGCTTGTTCATATTCAGCACATTACTAATTTGGGTGTTTTACTATCTGGTTTCTTACGTGCTCTTTTTCTGCATTCCCGAAACCGCCGACCTTGGGCCGCTGGCCGGACTGACTCTGTTGGTGATTGGGGCCATCGGGATGACGGCTCCCACGCAGGGTGGCATCGGAGCGTACCATTTGCTAGTTGGCAACGTTATGATTTTGTATGGCCTGACCCAGGCCGACGGTGTGACGCTGGCGACATTTATTCACGGCACCCAGATGCTGTTCATGCTGGCCATTGGGGCGCTGGCGTTTTTAGTGGTTTTATTTAAAAATAAAAAAACTGCTGAACAGTCCGAACCGCAGCCCGCCGTGGCCGATTACCCACAACCATGATCCCGACCGAAACGAAAATCCTGCCACTCGACGAGGCCATGACGAAAGTAGCCGATTGGCAGCGCGCCGACCAGAAGGTGGTTTTCACCAACGGCTGCTTCGACATCGTGCACCTGGGTCATATCGACTACCTGGAAAAAGCCCGCAACCTCGGTGATCGGCTGGTGCTGGGCTTGAATACCGACGCATCGGTGAGCTGTCTGAAAGGCACGAACCGCCCGGTGGTAAACGAATACGCCCGCGCCCGACTGATGGCGGCGCTGGCTTTTGTGGATACTGTCATTTTGTTCGACGAACCCACGCCCCAGGCCATTATCGAGGCCCTGAAACCTGACATTTTGGTCAAAGGCGACGACTACTCAGTAGAAACCATCGTTGGCGCAGATTTTGTGATAAAGAACGGAGGAACCGTGGAAACCGTCCCCCTCGTAAAAGGCTACTCGACCACGGCCATGATTGAAAAGATAAAGGGAAGCTATTGAGGGGCAAATAATAATTCATCATTCATAACCGTGGGGGCGGACCCCTCATCATTAAAAACATGGGAATATACCTGATCGTTTTTTTAGTCATGGGCATCAGTATGTATGTCCAGTGGAAACTGAAAAAGAAATTTGAAGAGTACTCACAAGTGGGTCTAAGCAACGGACTCAGTGGCAAGGAGATTGCCGAAAAGATGCTGCGTGACAACGGCATCATGGACGTTAAAGTGCAATCGGTGGAAGGTCGCCTGACCGATCATTACAATCCACAGGACAAGACGGTCAATCTCAGCCCCGACGTGTACGCAGGGCGGAGCGTATCGGCTGCTGCCGTAGCCTCGCACGAGTGCGGCCACGCCGTGCAGCACGCCACGGGTTACGCCTGGCTGCAACTGCGGTCCAAGTTAGTACCCGTACTAACCATTTCGTCAAAATACATGCAGTGGGTGATTCTGGCGGGTATTTTTTTAATCAACACGTCGATTATTCCGCTGGCGGTGGGTGTGGGTTTATTCGCCCTCACGACGCTGTTCAGCTTCATCACGCTGCCCGTGGAGTACGACGCCAGCAACCGGGCTTTGGCCTGGATCGACCGCAATGGTATCGTCACACCCCGCGAACACGAAATGGCCGCCGACGCTCTGAAATGGGCCGCACGGACGTATTTGGTAGCTGCCATCGGTTCGTTGGCGACCCTGTTATACTACGTAAGTTTATTGATGGGAAGAAGGGATTAACGTCGGGTTTCGGCTGTCAGCAATCGGCCTACATACTGCTTTTTAAAAGGCGTGGCTCTCAACTGAGAGCCACGCCTTTTTATACCAGCGTACTCTGTATTCGCTGCACCAGCAGATTGTTCAGTCGTCGGGCCAATTCTTTTTCTCCTGAAAATTCCAACCATTCTTCCTCGCTCAGCATTCCAAGGGCTAGGCCAATGAGTCGGTGACGCAGGGCAAGATCTTTCTGAAAAGCCGTTTCCACGTAGTTTTTCCGAGCTTCCAGACTGAGGCCCGAAAGATTCACTTTTCGCTTTTGAATATGTTGCTGAAAAATACCCGCAATCCGTTCGTGCTGGAATTTTAGAATGGGCCGTAACACGGTATTTTGAAAACCTTCCGCTGGATTTTGGGCGGGCGAGGTAGTAATATCGGGTCGCAAGGCAAGCCGTAAATCGTCTTTTGAATTCATAGCGTTATTTTTCAATGACATGGCCGACAAACTGGGCGGTGTTGTCTAAAATCAGGCCGCCGCGCCGGAAGCCCAGCGCGCAGGGTTCGCCCGCGTAAAAGACACCCGCCTGATAGCGGAAGCCTTCGGCATCGCTCACGAAGTCCACGTATTCCTGATACACGCAGCGCTGATTGCCGTATTCGCCTTCCACTTTTTCCAAAATACTACCACCTTTTTCCAAAATAGCCACATTGGCTCCTTCCCGTCCGAAAAGCACTTTACTCACCGACTGCTTGTGTGGCAGCACATAACGCTCCGTTTGCAGCAACAGCGGGTGGTAAGGGTACATATCCCACAGTATTTTCAGGATATATTTTGATTGAAAAAGCAGGGTGTAAGCCGGGTTGAGTACGACCACTTTTCGATTAATAATAAGGTCAGTCAAAATCGTGGCTAACTCAGGTTCTTCCTCGCCAATGGCTTCCCAAGGCACGAGTTTGAACCAAAAATCAAATCGCACGAAACTGCCGTCGGCGGAATCTTGCCTGAAAATTCCTTCCTGGGCCGAAAATTCCACCTCATCCATATAGCAGAAATCGGTATCGAAGCCCGCTTCCTGCGCGGCTTCGGTGAGCAGCGCCACGTTGGTGTCGTCTTCGGGAAAGTCGCGTAGAGTAGTTAGGAGTAGACTGGGAGTGAGGTCGTCGTTCACCTCCCGTAAATATTTGAACTGTCCTACCAGCGTTTCGTACAGCGTGTTGAATTGGCGAGTGTCGTCAAGGCCGTTGGCCCGCAGTTGCGCCCACTGCACCACGGCGGTTTCGGGCAGACAAGTCGCCGTATCGGCGTTGAACTCGATGAGTTTGATGGGTTGTCCGTCGAGCCCCCCGGCCAGGTCGAAGCGGCCATATAGGTGCACCTGCCGATCGTCCTCCCAGGAACGCTTGACCAATTCATGGAGCGAAGCAGGAATACCCATTTCAGCCAACAGCAAATGGTCGATAGCATATTGTCCAGCCTCCACCAGCATATCGTACAGCGATTGCGCCGCCTCGTGGTAAGCAGCCGCTTCCTCTTCCGAAACGGCCACCGATTTTTGTACTAAATACGGCAGCGTATCCTCGCCCAACATCCATTCCCAACCCACATTGCGTAGGGCCTTTTCGGGATGCTGCGGCATTTCTTTCAGGGTAATCATATTTCTAAAGGAGGCATATAACCTTTACCATTAACCGATGACCATTTGACCCAACACTACGATGAATCCCGGAAGGACAAAGTCTTTTATCCCCCACTACTCCCCCTCGATCTACCGAAAAATCCGCTCCGCCCGCCCGAAGGACGACTATTAACGGTGCGGGATGCCCGCATGGCCGAGCGGGTCGATTGCGCTTTTTGGTAGGTGCGCGGGTCGTTGTAGTATTGGCTTGCCTGATTGTTGCTGCGGTAGCTGTTCATATAGCTGTTGTTGCGGTTTCGGCCCAGCAGGTAGCCCATGCCGCCGTAGAGCAGCACATTGGATAATCCGCTGCGGTGGTGGTAGTTGTTCCGCGAGCCGTTGGTACCCGTGCTGTCGCCTATAATTTTTATTTCTTCATCAATGAGTTGCTTGGCTGCCTCGGGGTTAAGCGTGCGGGAAGTACCATCGAGGTAGGTCACGATGGCTTCCGACTGATCGTATTCGACGGTTTCTTCGTCAGTAATTTTGAACTCGCCGGGGCTGACCTCTTTGATATACGAGCGAATTCCTTTGTTATAAGTCGTATCATCATAGCTATAAGCGGCTTCATTATCTTCCCCGCCCTGACAGCCGGGTAAGGCAATGCTGCTGGCCAGCATCGCTACCGCCAGGGTACTGCTGATGGTGATGTCTTTGGCCCGCCGGATGAAGGTGCCTTTTCGTTGGGGAGTCATGGGTAAGGGAATTTAGTTGCGTGAAGTAGGTAGTTGTGCGAATTTCCTGAAAAGGATTTAACGAAAATAGGCAGGAAAGAGAAAAAGTCAACCTCCTTTTGGGTCCGACGGTTCAAAGGTTTTTTGTTTTAGGCAAAATTCAGGATGAAAGGTTGTGAAAAAGCGTTTAAAAATCTTTCAAGGACAGATCTTTAAACGCTTGTCCGAAAGCCACTACGATAGGTTGAGGCTACCGCTTCGGAATAGTAATCATATGAGCGATTTTCCATTGCCCGTCGATTTTTTCCAGGTAACGGCTTTCGATATTCGTCAAAGACTCTCTGCCATCGGGGTAATGGAAAGTCTGCTCGTAGCTGGCCCAGGCCGCGTTGCCATTGGGGCGAATGTTGTAGTTGGTATTGGTGAAAGTGGTTCCGGGCTTGTTAGGCCTTTGGGTGGAAAGCCGCGCCACCATTTCTCCGATTTCGGTAGCCGAAATGTCGTAGGCTTTGCCCGCTTCGTCGGTGACGGTGTGGGCGGCGTAAGGCAGATCGGCCCAGTAGGTACCCATCTCTTCGCCGTTATTGTCGAGCCAGGCCTGGGTTTCGGATTCCAGCACCCGGCGGATCATGTAGGCTGCCGGATCCACGCCCGGCGGAATAGCCACGTAGCCCATTTTGTCGCGCACGGTGGCGCGGTCGTAGTAGTACCGGGCTTCTTCCAGCTTGCCGTTGCCTACTCGGGCGGTGATCTGGTAGGGAAGTTCGACCGTGGCCCCGCCCGCCTTTTCTTCCCAGTGATACACACCCCAGCCCATGACCCAGTCGCCTTCGTTCAAGCCGCTTTTTTCGCGGTAGGCCAGGGTGCGGCGGTCGGTAATGCGGTGGTCGGTGCGCTGGTTGAGGGAATTCTGCCAACTGTCAATGGCCTGCCCGACATTCATTGGTTTCTCGTAGCCGGGACCGTGTTCCTGGTAGTCGGCGGCTAGTAGAGAACGCGCGCGGTCAAGGTTACCAACCACCAGTGCATCGAGGTAGTCGTTCAATATGGCTGCGTTTTCGTCAGCATTTTTACTAAGCGTGACAACATCGTTATGCCTGGGCGTTTTTTGGGCAAATAGGAGATTGCTTGCCAGGTAAAGCAGAAAGCAGAGCGATATCCGGTAGATTAAAGGTGTTAACTTGCACATGATGACGGTAGTTTAAAGGGTGAATACTGCTGGGGCGAATAGACTCACTAAACACGCGTTTTATAGTACAAATTTAATATTATTTAGAACTTTGTCAAATATATTGTCTTTTATTTTGTAAAATTTAGGGCTAACGTTTATCAAAAACGCTGGTTCCAATAAATGACCACATTGTGCGTCGCCCTTCCCGATGCCACCAGGTCCAGATCGCCGTCGCCATCCAGGTCGGCGGCTTTCATGTCTTCGCAGGCCATGGCCACCTTTTCGTCCAGCGCGTACTCCTGCCAGTTTTTTCCTGCTTCATCCGTAGCTACATAGAGCCGAACGCCCACCTGTTCGGCGGCATTTTTCTCGCGCCAGCCCATCGCAATCTGGTCGCGGCCCAGGCCCAGAAAATCCCCCGTAACCAGCGCGTGGCCCTGATTCATCCGGTCGGTCAGCACGCTGCGGTTGTCCTTGGTGTACACCACCAGACTGTTGCCGTGCATGGGTTCGATGGTGGTAGTAAAAAGCTGATTATTCCGCAGTTTCCCGGTGCGAATTTCGCCCACGCCGTTTTTCAGAACCATCCAATTGCCCGAGGGGGCCCAGCCATCAGCCCCATCCAGAAACACCTGCACGCCTTCCTTGCTCGCCACGGCCATGCCCAGGAATGCGCCTTTCACTTCCATCGGCTCCATGTTGTGGGTCAGGTGCATGTCGGTTTCTACTAGCTGATATTCCCAAGGCCCTTTCTTATTTTCTGGCACGTTGAAGGCAATCATCTTCACGCCCGCGCCTTCACCTTTTTCGTTGCCTTCACCGTGTAGCGGCAGCACGATGAGTTGGTACTTACCGTCGGGATCCTGCACCCAGTGCATCCGGTGAATCGTCACTTCGTGATGTAGTGCCACGGGTTCCCAAATCTGAGAGCGATCTTGGGGCGGGACGAGATAAAATACCGCACCGGATTCTTTGGCCTTTTTGGTCTCGCCGGGATTCCATTGCGCCCCCACGGCCACTTCCACCTTACCATCACCGTCGATGTCGCGGGCGGCAATGCACACGTTGTCGCGGGCGGTAAGGTTAGCGGCCATAGCGTGCCGCTTCCAGGCAGTACCCGGCCCTCCCGGATTCTCGTACCAAACGATTTCCTTCTGATCGGCCAGCAGAATGTCAATTTGCCCATCACCGTCCACATCGCCCGTCGCCAGGCCGTAGCCAATGCTAATCTTCGGGTCAATGACCTCGGCCTTGAAAGTGGGTGATTGGGCGAAGGCGGGAAATGCCGCCAGGAAAAAAAACAGTTGCTTCATGTTTTTTGGTCATAGAGTTGCACAAAGCGGAGCGCCGCCCGGTTTATCAAAGTGTCCTTCAGAGTAAAAAAGCAAATATAAATCGGTTTACCGTGCCGATAGCCGAAGGCCGTAAGCTCTACACATCCCGCTCCACAATCTTCCCGCTCACCTTTTCCCTCAAAATCAACTTATTGCGCCCGTCGTGGGTCATCTCCTGCTTGATGAGGTAGTGGTCGGCGTCGTAGTCGGTGTAGTTGCTGGGTTTGGTCATTCCTTCCTGCCCGCGCCAGACGGGTAGCTGCACGGGTTCCCATTGCTTGGTTTTGGCCGAGCGGTAGGCGGCATCGATCACGGCGTTCACCACGTAGCCGTCGTAGAAAGTTTCGGCGGCTTCGGTGCCTTTTTCGGCGGCATCAAACATATCGGTGAACATGTGGTTGTAGCCCAGGTCGTTGACCTCGTCGCCCACCGGGAAGAGCCAACCGGAATTGCTCTCGGCTTTTTCAGCCACGTAATCGGCACCCTTGCCGGAGGTGTACATCTCCAGGCCCGTGCGCAGGAAGTTATTGATCCAAATGGTGCCTTCGGTCCCCATCACCTCGTCGCGCAGGTCCATGCCGCCCCGAAAGGCCCAGCTCGTCTCGAACTGCCCGATGGCCCCGTTCTCATATTTTACCAAAGCGATGGCGTGGTCTTCGGCCGCGATGGGTTTCACCTGCGTGTCGGCCCAGCACATGACCTCCACGGGCTTCACGTCTTTACCAATAAAATTGCGGGAAATCTCGATGCAGTGGCAGCCCAAATCCAGAATACAACCGCCACCCGCCTGCTCCAAATCCCAAAACCACTCACTGTGCGGACCAGGATGCGCCTCACGCGACTTGGCCCACAAAATGCGACCCAACGCGCCGCTCTTGACGCTTTCCATAGATTTCAGAAACTTGGGTGTGTAGCAAAGGTCTTCCAGATAACCGCCAAAAATGCCCGCTTCCTCCACGGCCCGCATCATTTGCAAAGCCTCTTCAGCGGTGCGGCCCAGGGGTTTGGTACAAACGACGTTCTTCTTATGTTTGGTGCAGAGCATAACAGCTTCCGCGTGGACGTGGTTGGGCAGGGCCACGCACACCATCGTCACATCGGGATGCGCGATGACCTCCTCCATATTGCTGGACGCAAAGTCGCAGCCGTAGTCTTTGGCAAATTTTTGAGCGCTCTCGTCGCGGCGGGCGTAGATGGCCGTCACGCGGTCGCGGCCGCGCTGACCGTGGATGGATTCGGCGTAAAAGCGCCCGATAAAACCCGAGCCGAGCATAGCGATTTTCTGCATGGAGGTGTGTTTTTTTAATTGGAAAATAAAGATTGGTTGCCATAAAGAAGGCGACTCCAACTGAAATTCTACCCCAAGAAATAGAATTGAAAAGAATGAACGAATCAACGACCTTCAGACAAACCCCTCGATCCCCAATCCGAAAAGCGCAAAATCGTACTTCACCGGATCTTCGGCATCCAGTTCGCGCAAAGCGGTGGTGAGTTCAAGAGCCGTCTGCCAATCCGTTTGCGCTCGCTGAATTAGGCCCAGATGCCGCGCCACGCGATCCACGTGGACGTCGCAGGGCATCACTAATTGGGCGGGACTAATTTTATGCCAAATACCGAAATCCACGCCTCGGTCGTCCTGCCGCACCATCCAACGCAGGAACATATTCAGCCGCTTACAGGTGGACTTGCGGGCGGGCGTGGCGATGTGCTTGCGGGTGCGGAGCGGGAAGTATTCCAGGCTGCAAAAAAGGTCATGGAAGGCAATCAGGCTTAGCTGCGTCGTGGGTTGTTCTTCCTGATTTTGTACTAAAAAAGCGTCTTCCAAAGATTCGTTTTTTGAATAAAAATCTTGAAAAAAATGCAGGAAATATAGCGTGTCGGTGGCGTTGAAAGTCCGGTGCTTGAAAGCCAGAAAACGTTTCAGGTCGCTTTCCTGGTGATTGAGGACAAAATCGTATGGCGCGTTATCCATAAGCGCGACCAGTTCCAGACTTTTGTCAATGATCGTTTTGCGCTGCCCCCAAGCCAGTACCGCCGCCCAGAAACCCATAATTTCAATGTCCTGCTTCCGGCTAAAACGGTGCGGGATGCTAATCGGGTCGTGCGGAATGAAATCGGGGCGGTTATACTGCGCGTACTTCCGCTCGAGGAGTGCTATTAATGATTCGGTCAAAGGATTACTTGCGAACGACTTTGCCCAGCAGGTAAGCCAGTCCCTGAGAAATGCCGGAGAAAATCATTACCAGCGTGGAGAAGAGGAAAGTAAAAACGGCGATAAAGGGATACATAAGCGCAAAGACGACGCTCCAAACTTTGTAACCAACAGTTTTTTTCTGTTCGGCGCGTTCTTCCTCACGGCGGGAACGGTATTCGGGAGAATGTTTCATGGGTTTCAATTCGGCGAGATATAGCTGATCTCGGCCCTAAAACGGCGGCTGTTGGGGGAAAGTTTCTCGAAGGCTCGCGCTGAAAGCTTAATGACGATGTCTTCGTTGGCGCTGGTACCCGGAATTCGCCCCACTACTTTCACCCAAATTTCCTCCTGATTGTACTGATTTTTGACCTGCACCAGCGTTCCCAACGGGGCCGTGCGGTGCAGGGCCAGGTACTTGCTGCTGCTTTCGCCCGTATCGATAATTTCGGCCAGACCCGATTCGCTCATGCGTTTTCCGGTGGGCTCTTTAGGGAGTGGTGGGGGCGTAGGTTCCTCAACGGGCTTTTTGGGCTTCTCGACCACGACCGTGGCGGGTTCCTCCTTTTCGGCGGGTTTGGGTGTGGGGAAAGGCGTGATGCTTGGACTGCGCTCGGAGTAGGCTTTTTCCGAAACAATCAAGTCTTGGCCCAAAATGACGTTATCGGAAGTCATGCCGTTCCACTTGCGGATGTCGGCCATTAACACGCCATACTTAACGGCGATGCTGTATAAGGTTTGGCCCTGCTCTACGGAGTGCATCCCCGGCGCGTTGGCAGCAGGAACAGTGGCCACCTTGTCTTCTTTCTTATCCTCAAGCTTTTTTTCTTCTTTTGCGGCGGCTTTCTCTTCGCGCGCAATCGCCTTGGCTGACTTGCGCGGCGTGTACGGCACCCGAATCACCTGGCCCGCCCGCAGGGCGTCGGCCATGCCCTCGTTGGAGGCGCGGATATCGTTGACCGCCACACCGTAACGTCGCATCACGCCGTAGAGCGTCTGGCCGGGATCGACTTTGTGCAGAATATAGGTTTTGCCGTTAGCTACTTCCGTGCCAAGAGAATCTCTCCGGATAGGTGTAAAATCGAGGATATTTTCGGCTTGAAGTGAAGCCGTCGATAAAAAGGTAAGGAAAAGGAAAGGAACAATATTTAGCAAATACTTCATTTCAATGGGTCAATGTTAGGCTAATGAGCTCATGGGTATTTCGCAGGAAAACCAGTCGATCGTTTTTGAGCAAAATCGTGTCCAAACTCAGTCCCGGTCGGTTGTCGCTCAGTTGGTTGTGATAAACGATTTCTCTATCGCGATTCACAATAAGCAGGTGTTGCGCCGTTTTTTTCGACTCGTAAAGATAATAAGAAATGACCAGATAGGGGGCTGATTCCAGATAATCGACCGCAATGGCGTCCTTTACACCCACTATTTTGTCCAAAAACGAAGAAAGCCGATCGAAGTATATATCCTGAGGTTCGTAACGAACGGGCGTGCGGTATTTTGGGGCAATTACTGGCGGCAAGTCTTTTTCTTCAACCATATTTTTCAATAATCCCAAATCAGGATCACAAAATCGATGTTGCACGGTTTCTCCCTGCTTTTGAGCGACGATAATCTGCTCATAAATAGGCTGATATCGTACGAACACGCAGCCGGGCAACGCCCATTCCATCTCCCCCTCCGCCCTCGAAAGCGCCAGCAAATCGGTGGGTTCGGGAATATCAGGAAAGCGGTAATTGTGCAGAAAAATTCGATCCCCGGCAAAACCTACCAGCGTCGTCCACCAGTCGGTAGCCGGGGGCGACTGCTGCCAAAGCACTTTCTTCAAAGACAAGTCTACCAAAGCCCAGGAAACGGTTTTCCGGGCGGCGTCGCGTAGTTCAATCACCCATTCATCCCGCTCGGGATGCGGCAGAATTCGCCAGATGGTTTCAGGGAAAGTGTGGGAAAAGAGGTTTTCCGGGGGCAAAGACACAGGTTTTGGTTTGGAATTGGTAGTTTTGAGAAAGTGAAATGATATTGGACGTTGGATTTTGGACCAGCCAATATCGACGGGTCAGTCCAACCCCTCCGGCAAACTGATCCAGTATCCAAAGTCCAACGTCCAAAATCCAAAGTTATGCAAATCGTCGGCATTATTCCCGCCCGCTACGCCTCTACCCGCTTTCCAGCCAAGGCTCTGGCCGAAATCGGCGGTATCAGCATGATCCGGCGGGTGTACGAACAGGCCAAACTCTCGTCCCGACTCTCGCAGGTGGTCATCGCCACCGACGACGAGCGCATCTTCGACCACGTCCATGCCTTCGGCGGCAAAGTGGTGATGACCTCCGGCCAGCACCAAAGCGGCACAGATCGCTGCTTCGAGGCTTTGCAATATCTGGAAGGCGTGTATGATTACGTCATCAACATTCAGGGCGACGAACCCTTCATTCAACCCACCCAGATCAACCGCCTGGCTTCCGTGCTGAATGGGCAAACGCAGTTGGCCACGCTGGTAAAAGTGATCGAGGACGAGGAAACGCTCTTCAACCCCAATACGCCCAAAGTGCTGCTCAGTACCAGTAGAAACGTGTTGTATTTCAGTCGTCAGACAGTACCCTACCTCCGTGAGGTGGACAAATCTGACTGGCTGGGGCGACATACTTACTACAAACACATCGGAATTTACGCCTACCGTACCGACGTACTGGCCCAAATCACGCAGCTACCCGTTTCTTCTCTGGAAAAAGCCGAGGCCCTGGAACAACTCCGCTGGCTGGAAAACGATTACACCATACAGGCCGTTATAACGCCCGACGACTCCCACGGCATCGACACCCCGGCAGATTTGGAGCGGGTGGCGAGGCAATTCTTAAAAAATGTCTAAATGTTTAAATGTTGAAGTGTTTAATTGCTGACTTTTAGCTAGTTGGCAAAAGCAGGTAAAGGTGTTCGCTTGTTTTCAAGTACGAGACCGCCTTTTTCTGCGTTAAAAAAAGATTATAAAAAGCCGACTGCCGATAGCCGACAGCCGATAGCCCCATAAAACCTCTCTATACTATGCAATACAACATCCTTTGGGCCGATGATGAGATCGACCTTTTGAAACCACACATCATGTTCTTGACTAATAAAGGCTATAACGTGACGCCCGTGAATAGCGGGGCCGATGCCCTGGACAAGGTCGAAAACGAGCGTTACGACATCGTGTTTCTGGACGAGATGATGCCCGGCATGACGGGCTTGGAAACGCTGGCCCAAATCAAGCAGATGCAGCCCTCGCTGCCCGTGGTAATGATTACCAAGAGCGAGGAGGAACACATTATGGAGGACGCCATCGGCTCCAAAATCGCCGACTACCTCATCAAACCCCTCAATCCGAACCAGATACTGCTTTCGGTCAAGAAAATCCTGGATAACAAGCGTCTCGTCACCGAAAAGACGACGCTCAGCTACCAGCAGGAATTCCGTAACCTGGCCATGCAGTACCAGGACCGCATTGGCCACGAGGAGTGGGCGGACATTTATAAAAAGCTGATTTACTGGGAACTGGAACTGGAAAGTTCGCAAGATCAGGGCATGGCCGAAGTGTTCGCGATGCAGAAGAGCGACGCCAACAACAATTTCGCCAAGTTTATCGAGGAGGAGTACGAAGGCTGGTTGAACGATCCCCGCGCCGATCGGCCCATTATGTCGCACCAATTGATGAAACAGAAGGTTTTCCCCCACCTGAAAGGCAGTGGAGAGCCGCTATTTTTCCTGCTGATCGACAATTTCCGCTACGATCAGTGGAAGATGATTCAGTCGATAATGCAGGAATACTTTACCATCGAGGAAGAATCAACCTACTACTCGATTCTTCCGACAACGACCGGTTACGCCCGTAACGCAATTTTTGCCGGACTGATGCCGAGCGAGATCGAGCGCAAGTACCCGCAGTGGTGGGTCAGCGATGAGAACACGCCCGAAGGTGAAGAGGGATTGAACAAATACGAGAGCGAACTCCTGCAAAAACAGCTCGATTGGAACCGCCTGGATTTAAAAATGTCCTACCACAAAATCCTGAACGCGAATCAGGGAAAATCGCTGGTGGATAACTTCAACAACATGATGGGTAATGCCCTCAACGTAGTGGTTTATAACTTCGTGGACATGCTCTCCCACGCCCGTACCGACGTGCAGATGATTAAAGAGCTGGCACCCGACGAGGCGGCTTATCGCTCGATTACCAAGTCGTGGTTCGAACACTCGCCGTTGCTGGATTTTATCAAAAAAGTCGCCGAGAAGAAAGGGCGTCTCATCCTGACGACCGACCACGGCATGATTCGGGTGCAGAAACCCGCCAAGATCATCGGTTACCGCGAAACGAACACCAACCTGCGCTACAAGCACGGCAAAAACCTGGGCTTCGACGACAACCACCTGCTGGTATGCCGTAAGCCGGAGCGTTTTTTCCTGCCCAAACCGCACGTTTCGACGTCTTACGTCTTTACGAAGGAAGATTATTTCTTCGCCTACCCCAACAATTACAATCAGTACGTCAACCTATACCGCGATACGTTCCAGCACGGTGGGGTATCGCTTGAGGAGGTAATTATTCCCTTCATCGATATGAAGGCGAAGTAGGAGGAACGAGGTTGACCAATAGAAATCTAATGACAAAAAAGCGGCACGTGCCGCTTTTTTGCTTTAAAATACCGTTCACTCAATTCATTTGCAACGGCAAGGAAAAGGTAGTAAGTTTATGAAACGCTGAAAATCAACGCCCCACGAAGTGTTGATTACAGATAATTGACTTTCACTAAATCCTTGAGCGATGCATCTTTTCCGAACCATACTACTAATTTTCCTGTCCTTTCCGCTCCTATCCCTATCGTGTTCCAGGGACAAGGAGCCATCTCCTGCGGATGAAACACTGGGAAAGTGCCAGGTAAAAGCCACCGGAGGCGTGAACTTCAACGCCAGCGGAACTGCGCGAATCACGTTTAAAAGCGAAATTTACAAAGGAATTCCGGGTACGGTTGGCTATGTCAACGATGGCCAGCAACAAGCCCGATTGTATATTAATCTGGACGCAGGAGACAAAGAATGGTATTCTCTCCGCATTGATATTGGCAGAAATAAAAGCGAGGACATCCCATCCCGGCTGTACGTGGATACGCACCGGACCGTTGAGCAGTTAGTCAATGCCGATGAGTTCGTTTATTGTTATATGAAAACAGTGAAAGGACCTGAGTATTGGGAGTTTGAAGCTGGACAAGTCGATCTCGAACACTATGACAAAGATCAGCTACGGGGTAGCTTCTCCATCATCATGCACCATATGTTTTACGACAAGAATGACCCGGACCCTAGCAAGGTCTGTGTCCTGAACGGAACATTCGATGCCCCGGTTCTGCCTTATCCTGGGAAGTAACGGCTTGGCCACAAAGTATAGGCTCGGCCTTTAATTTGCCCACCACGGAGCCGTTGCGGTGTACCGATCCCGCTTTACCCTTAAAAAAAAGTATCCCACAACAAATACCCGTTCAAGATCAGAATAATACCAGCTACACCCCAACTGATGAAGTTGAGTTGTTTGGTATTGGTGAAAGCACCCATTTTGACGCGGTCGCTGGTGAACATGATAAGCGGGATGACGGCAAAGCTTAGCTGCATCGACAGAATTACCTGGCTCAGTACCAGCAATTCGGCGGCCCCTTTTTCACCGTAGAGGATAGCGACGACCAGGGCGGGAACGAGGGCGATCATCCGCGTAATGAGTCGGCGCAGCCAGGGTTTCAGACGCAGATTCAGAAAGCCTTCCATGACGATTTGTCCGGCCAGCGTTCCCGTCAGGGTGGAATTCTGGCCCGAGGCCAGCAGCGCCACGGCGAACATGATGCTGGCCCACTTCGCACCCAGCATGGGATCGAGGAGTTTATAAGCGTCGGTAATGTCCGCTACTTCAAAATTGCCGTTCGCGTGGAAAGTAGCGGCGGAGAGGATCAAAATGGCCGCATTGACAAAAAATGCCAATCCCAAAAAGAACGTAGAGTCGATTGTCGCAAACTTTATGGCCGAGCGTTTGCCTTCATCATCGCGTTTGTAATTACGGGTCTGCACGATGCTGGAATGCAGGTACAGGTTATGCGGCATGACCGTCGCGCCCAGAATACCAATGGCAATGTACAGGGCCGTGGAATCGGTGACGACTTTCGCCTGCGGTACTAAGCCGCCCAAAATTCCGATCATGGAAGGCTGTGACACGATCATTTCGTAAACAAAACTTACCATAATGAGGGCGATAAGTCCGCCGACGATGCTTTCCAGTACCCGGAAACCCTTATGCTGGAAGTACAGAATCAGCAGCACGTCGAAGCCCGTCAGCACCACGCCCACCGGCAACGGCATCCCGAAGAGCAGGTTTAGGGCGATGGCCGAGCCGATAACTTCGGCCAAATCACAGGCGGCAATGGCGATTTCGCACAAAATCCAGAGGACGAACGATACCGGACGCGAATAATAATCGCGGCAGGCCTGCGCCAGATCGCGCCCCGTGGCGATACCGAGCTTGAGCGAAAGGTGCTGTAGTAGCATCGCGAACAGATTGGAAATCAGAATCACCGATAGCAGCGTGTAGCCGAAGCGCGAGCCGCCCTCGATGTCGGTAGCCCAGTTGCCGGGGTCCATGTAGCCCACGGCCACCATCAGACCGGGGCCGACGAAAGCTAGCATTTTCTTCCACCAGCCTTTGCCCTCGGGTACGTCAATGGAGGCGTACACCTCGGGCAAAGACGGGAGCATTTCGGTGGGGAGTTCTTTTTCCTCGTTCAATAAGCCTTTATTCATTTAAGTTTTTTTAAGATTTTTTTTGGAGTGTCATTCTTCGACTTCGCTCAGAATGACAGAAAGCGGAAAAGTGTTCGGGTACCATAAATGTGGCTTCCTGGTATCCAAAATCCAGTATCTACCGTCCATAGTCCATTCTCTCCGCAAAGATAAGAACTTATTTTTAGACTACTCTAAACTTTTTCAAATACCTAAGTTAAGCGTACTTTTGCAGCCGAACCCTTGTGCTGTTAAACTCAATTTTTGGTCATGGCTAATTCCTTCACCGAAGAAAACTATTTGAAAATCATTCATAACCTTTCCGGGCCGGAAGGCGTGGAAGTGAGCACCAACGCGCTGGCGGAAGGTACTTCGACCCGCGCGGCGTCGGTGACGGATATGCTCAAAAAACTGGCGGAGAAAGAGTTAATCAATTATAAAAAATACCAGGGCGTCACGCTCACCGAGACGGGCGAAAAACTGGCGCTTAAAATCATCCGCAAACACCGGCTTTGGGAGGTTTTTTTGGTCGAAACGCTGGGTTTTGGCTGGGATGAGGTCCACGACATTGCCGAAGAACTGGAGCATATCCCATCGGACCGCTTGGTGGATCGGCTGGCGACGTTTCTGGGTAATCCGCAGTTCGACCCGCACGGTGACCCCATTCCCGACGCCAAGGGCAATATGCCTACCGCCGACTACCGGAAACTTTCGGAAGTGACGGAAGGTGAAAAGGTAGTGGTTATGGGGGTATTAGACCACGAGACGCCCTTTTTACAACACCTCGACCGCTCGGGCGTTATGCTGGGCTGCCGGGTGGAGGTGAAGGAAATCAACGACTACGACAAGTCGGCACTGGTCCTTATCGACGACGTTAAAACCCTATTTATTAGTCAGGAAGTGTCAAAAAATTTGCTCGTCCAACGCCTCTGAGGCTCCCCATATTGAAAATCCTGGATCGCTATATCCTCAAAAATTTATTGGTCACTTTCCTGTTCACGGCGTTCGTCATCGTGTTCATCATCTGCATGATCGATTACACCGAAAAAGTGGACGATTTTCTGGAAAAGAAAGCTCCGACCTCGGCGATAATTTTCGACTACTACCTCAACCTGGTACCCTACTGGATCAATTACATCAGTCCGCTGATGGTGTTCATCGCCACAGTTTTCTTCACCTCGCGCATGGCGGCCCGCACCGAAATCATCGCCATCCTTAGCAGTGGTATCAGCTTCGGACGGCTACTGGTACCCTATCTGATGGGGGCAACGATCATCGGCGGCGTCATGTTTTTGCTGGTGGGCTGGGTGCTGCCCAAAGCCAACAAAATCAGGAATGAATTCGAGCAAAAGTACGTCAAGGATGAGTTTTATTTCGACGGGCGCAACGTCCATATCAAGGTCGCTCCCAACGTGTACGCCTATCTCGAAAGCTATAACGTAGCGACCAAAACGGGCAATAAATTCACGCTGGAGACCGTGGTGGGCAACGAACTCAAAAAGAAACTGACCGCCGACAAGATCGAATGGCAACCCAAACTCAACAAGTGGGCCTTGAAGAATTACCGCATCCGCGATCTTGAAAAGCAAAACGAAGCCCTGACGTTCGGCAGCGAACTGGATACGCTCATCAATCTGCGGCCCAAGGATTTCGAGAGCGACTACAACCTTTTTGAGACCTTTACCCTGCCCGAACTCAACGACTACATCGAATTGCTGAAAAGCCGCGGATCCGACGGTCTGGAAGTGTACTTGATTGAGAAATACACCCGCTTTACCCAACCCTTCGCCATGTTGATTCTGACCGCTATCGGCCTCATTGTCTCGGGCCGCAAGAGTCGACAGGGCGTGGGCTTGCAGATTGCGCTTGGCTTCGCTTTGGCCTTTATTTACATTCTCTTTTTCCTGCTTTCCAAGGGCGTGGCCGAATCGGGCAATATCAACACGCTGCTGGCGGTTTGGTTGCCCAACATCGTCTTCACCTTCGTCGGTTTGGCTCTGTTTAAAACCCTGCCGCGATGAACGAATCGCCGCCGCTGCGGGCGTATCTGCAACTGCATTTTCTGGTGGTGATATGGGGATTCACCGCCATTCTCGGCCTTTTGGTCACGATTGCGCCCACGGCGCTGGTGCTGTATCGCACCGTGTTGGCGGCGCTGGGTTTGGGGGCGGTCATTTATTTTCAAAAAAAAGATTTTCGTGTTAGCCAACGGCAGGCCTTGCGTATGATGGCCGTCGGGACGCTGCTGGCTACGCATTGGATTTTATTTTTCGCTTCGGCGCGGGTTTCTACGGCTTCGGTATGTTTAGCCGGGATGTCCACCACCTCGCTCTGGACGAGTCTGGTGGAGCCGATGGTGAGCAAAAAACGCGTAAACCCGCTGGAAGTAGTTCTAGGTTTAGTAGCCGTGGCCGGGTTGTACCTAGTGTTCCATTTTGAGTTCGATCACGCGTTTGGTTTGCTGCTGGCCCTGGGTTCGGCGCTGTTGGCGGCTTGCTTTACCGTGGCCAACAGTCACTTCGTCAAGCAGCACGACGCCTTCGTCATTACTTTTTACGAAATGATTGGGGCCAGCATTTGCTCAGTGATTTTTGTTTTTTTATTGGAAAAATACCAACTCAACAATGCCCTCCCACTTTGGCCCATTCTCGCCGACTGGCCCTGGATTCTGATTCTGGCGCTGGTCTGCACGGTGTACGCCTACTCGATGGGCACCCACTTGATGAAACAGTTTTCGGCCTACATGCTGAGCCTAACCGTCAACCTCGAACCCGTGTACGGTATCGCGTTGGCCTTTCTTATTTTTGGAGAAAAAGAGCGGATGACCACCGGATTTTATTTGGGTACGCTGGTAATTCTGCTCGCGGTTCTGGCGTATCCCGTTCTGTTGAGGCGCAAGCGGGCCTCGTCGGTATAAACCGCGCCGAAGTTCGGGCGTTCGGCTTTTCCTGCTAATTTTGCGCCACCAAACGACGATCCTATGAATTCAGCGCGCCTGCTGCTGGTCCTGCCCTGCTACAACGAGGAAGCCATCCTGCACCATACCTACGCGACGTTGAAGCACTACTTCGCCGACATCGTTGGCAGCGGACTCATCAGCCCCGACAGCAAAATCTGCTTCGTCGACGACGGTAGCCGTGACCGCACCTGGGAAATTATCGAGGAAATTGCCGCCACCGACCCGACGGTCATCGGTGTGAAACTCTCCCGCAATTTTGGTCACCAAAGCGCCATCCTGGCCGGACTGGAACATCACGTGGACGATTTCGACTGCTTCATCACGCTCGACGCCGACCTACAGGACGACATCCACGCCATGACCGCCATGCTCGAAAAGCACCGCGACGGGGCCATGATCGTGTACGGCGTGCGCAATGATCGCAGTTCCGATAGTGCCTTCAAGCGCGTGACCGCCGAAAGTTTTTACACGATTATGCAAAAAATGGGCGTCCCGGTCGTCTTCAACCACGCGGACTTCCGCCTTATGGATCGCCGAGTACTGAGGGAACTGGGCAATTTCCGGGAAGTGAACTTATTCCTGCGCGGCATCGTGCCGCTGGTGGGCTTCCAGAGTGAGAAGGTTTTTTACAAAAGGCTTGATCGACTGGCCGGAGAAACCAAGTACCCGGTCCGAAAAATGGTGCTCTTTGCCTGGAACGGCATTACGTCATTTTCTACCTTTCCCATGCGGCTGGTACTGTACTTCGGCGTGTTCAACTTCGGGGTCGCGATGGCCATTTTCGTGTACATCCTAACTTCCTACCTTTTTGGCTTTACCGTGCCGGGCTGGACCTCCACGATGCTGCCGATCACTTTTTTCAGCGGCTCCAACATGATGGCCCTCGGCCTGATCGGCGAGTACATCGGTAAAATTTACGAGGAGGTAAAGGCGAGACCCCGCTATATCATCGAAAAAGTAGTGCATGACTGACCTGTTCAAGACCTACCGAAAACTTGGTAGCTACCTCAATCTGGGGCTGCTGGCCGTTGTTCTGCTGCCGCTACTCGCGCTGTCGTACTACAACCATCCCTCTGCCGCCGACGACTACGGCTACATCGACACCGTCTTCAAATTCGGCTGGCTGGAAGCGATGCACTACTATTATACGGGCTGGACGGGCCGCTATTTCGGTATCCTGCTCAACCATTCCAACCCGCTGCTTTTTCATTCCATTGCGGGTTTTAAAGTGCTGCCTGTTTTTTTAATGGCAGGCTTAATCGGTGTTTTGTACGGTCTGGTGCGGCACCTCACGCCTACACTGTCGCGGCTGGCGCATCTGGGTTTTGCGGGCGTACTTTTTTTTCTTTTCATTCAAAAAATCCCCAGTCTCGCGGGCTTTTTCTACTGGATGGCGGCCTTCGTGACCTACACGATTCCCAGCATCCTGACTTTCGGCTGGATCATCGTTGTCCTGCGCTGGTATCGGTTGGATACCAGGCGAATGAAGATTCTGACCGGAGTCCTGGCCGGTTTTCTGGCCTTTGCCATTATAGGTTCCAGCGAGGCCAATTTGCTTACCATTTTAATTCTTATCGCGGGCTTTTGCGGCTATCGGCTGTTGTTTCAACGACAAATCGACGGCCTGATGATCGGCGTAGTTGCGGCGGCGGCGCTGGGTTGTTTTCTTTACTTCACGGCGCCTGGTTTGGACGTACGTTTAGGGGGCAATCCGCTGGGCGGTAACATACCCACGTCCTTCGTAAATTCTTTCAGAATGCTGGGAATTTTGACTTTGGGCTGGATTACCAAGACGCCGCTATTTCTTTTTACGGCAGTTTGGCTATTGGTACTTTCACGGATTACCCCGCTGGCCCGTCTGCGCTTTGCGGTGCCGTTTTGGTACGTTTTCTTGCTATACATCGGTATTTTGGCCGCGCAGCTTTTCACTTCTTACTACGGCATCGGCATCGACCCGACGGAGCGGGAGGTCAATGTAGTTTATCTTTTTTTTCTGGTCGGTTGGTTTTACGTAATCGGCGTACTGTTTCAATGGACGAGTCAGAAAACGGAGTTACCCGAACTGTCGCTAATCTCTCAATACATCCTCGTCGGCCTGCTGAGCTTACAGATTGTCATTTCTTTGTACCAAAGTGTCCCTGTCAGATTGGCTTACGGTGACTTACTCAGCGGCCGCGCCGCCGCCTACGACACCGAACTGTACCAGCGTTACGACCTCATCAAGTCGTCGCCAACGCCGATCGTTTACGTACCCGCCCTCAAAAATCGACCGCAGTCGCTCTACACCGACGACCTCAACGAGAATCCCGATCACTGGTGGAACAAGCTAATGGCTGGGTACTTCGGCAAAAAGGCTATTTATCTGCAAGCGGAGAAAGCCAATGAGTGAGCAAGTTCTCAATTCCGGAAAAAGCCGCCTGTGGTCGAGCTTGCTGGTGCTGGCCCCAATCGTACTTTTTTACGCGACCTCCGTCCGGTACAGCCTGAATATTCCCTGGTTCGACGACATCGAGAATATTCCCTACTTCCTGGTCAATTGGCTGAAGGCCGACGATTTTTCCGGTAAGTGGCGTGCATTGTTTCGCCCCAATAATGAACACCGTGTGGTTGGAGCAAGGCTGGTGGTGCTTTTGCAGCAAGCCCTGGCGGGCGAGATCAATTTCCGAGTATTGGCTTTCATTGGTAACCTATCCGTTCTGGGTATTTTCTGGTTGCTAGTCAAGAATTTCAGAAAAACGGAAAGCAATATCCTTTGGTTGCTACCTGCTGCATTGCTAATTTTCAACCTGCAATTTTACGCCATGACTTTTATGACGATCATGGCCCTGCAGTACCAGCTCGTCATCTTTCTTTCGTTTCTGAGTTTTCATTTTTTAGCCAAAAACAATACGTTGGGTTTTTGGCTGGCGGTGGGCGTGGCCTGGCTCGACACGTTCAGCATGGGCAACGGCCTGATGGTTTGGCCAGCGGGCGTTCTTTTGCTACTTTTTCAAGGGCGTTGGAAACATTTGGGCCTTTGGACGGTGTTGGGTGCGGCGGCGATTTTCTTCTATTTCTACGGCTACGATTTCGTGCAGGGCAATGATAAGGGCTTCGCCTACATTCTGGCCAATCCGCTCAAAATAATCGTTGGCCTGGGTGCGATGGCTGGGGGAATTTTCGATATTTTCCCTACTATCTCCTTTGGTAAAAGGATGGTGATTCCCACCGTGATGGGATTTGTCTTGCTGGGTTTTACCGTCTTTTGGTTGCTGAATATTTTTAGTAATTCGGCTTATTGGCAAAATCGAAGTTCAGCCAGAGCATCGCATTTTTTTTCAAAAAACATATTTTTTCAAAAACACAATCCCGCCGCTGACGTCTTCTGGCTCGCGGCGTTGGCGTATCTTTTTGCCAGCATCGCCTTAGTCGTTTTCTTCCGCACCCGTTTCGATTACGAGCTTGTGCTTTGGAGTACTTACAAGCTTTATCCTGGTACTTTCGCCGCTATCTGCTATTTGCTGCTGATGACGCTTTTAAAGCCTAAAACTCAGAAATACCTTTTCAGCCTAGCATTATTCGGAGCGTTGCTGGCCTGGGGTTCATCCTACTATTATTTTGTGCCGGAGGTAGCTAAAATCCGCAAAGTCCGGCAGGCGTTTGCTTTCAATCAGCGGCACAACGGCATCGGGCTGGGAGCATCCAAAGGCACGGCCTTTGAGCCGATGGTAGTCAGCACTTTGCAGCAAACCGAGGAAAAAGGCGTGTATCATTTGCCCGCCACGCTGGTTCATCTGGGTGAGGAAGGTTTGCGGGAACAGTTTACCGAAGGCCGCAAAAAAGTCACCAAACGCGAAACCGCCGAAGTCGTTTTTATTCAACTGCCCGGCAACCAGACTGATCCCATGCTTGACCGCTACGTTGTCTTGAAATCCGCCCAAAACATTTATTTGTTTTACCTGCCATTTGCCACAGGAACGGCAGATTGCCCCAAACCAACACTCCGTAGCGGCGACTACACCGTAGAAATATGGGAATTCGGCGACAAGTACGACCGCCTGTTTGCCACCGACCAAACCGTGACCATCCGCTAAGGCCCGATGCTGTTCAACTCGCTCCAATTCATCATTTTCTTCATCGTCGTTACGGTGGCTTATTACAGCCTGTCGTGGCGGGGGCGCTGGATGCTGTTGCTGGCGGCGAGCTGCTATTTCTACATGGTCTTCAAGCCCGTGTATATCCTGATTCTGTTCGGCACGATCGTCATCGACTACATCGCCGGAATCTGGATCGAGCGGGCCGAAGACCCGCGAAAACGGAAATTGCTGCTGATTATCAGCCTAATTTCCAACATTGGCATTCTGGCTTTTTTCAAATATTTCGACTTCCTCAGCGATTCTCTCAACAGCTTTTTTGCCCTCATGGACCTCGGCCCGCAAGTCCCCCCCTTGGGCGGGCTGATTCCAGCCCGCATCGCCGACTGGATCACTAACGGGGCCGGGCGGGTATTGCTGCCCATCGGGCTGTCGTTTCACACCTTTCAGGCGATGAGCTACACCATCGAGGTCTATCGCAAAAACCAGAAGGCCGAGTATCACTTCGGGATTTACGCGCTCTACGTGATGTTTTATCCGCAATTGGTGGCCGGGCCCATCGAGCGACCGCAAAACATGCTGTTCCAGTTTCACTCGTACTTCAAGTACGATTTTGAAAATATGAAGGCGGGCCTCATGCAAATGGCCTTCGGGATGTTCAAGAAAGTGGTTATAGGTGATCGACTGGCGCTGGTAGTGGACTATGCCTACGACAACCCCTACGACCACAACGGCCTCACGCTGCTGGTCGCGACGCTGTTTTTTACCTTCCGCATCTACTGCGATTTTTCGGGCTACTCCGACATCGCCATCGGTGCGGCGCGGGTCATGGGCTTCGACCTCATGCAGAATTTTCGTACGCCCTACGAGTCGGCCTCCATCAGCGAATTTTGGGCACGCTGGCACATTTCGCTTTCAACCTGGTTTCGGGATTATCTCTATATTCCGCTGGGTGGCAACCGCAAAGGCGAGTACCGTCGTTATTTCAACCAGTTTACGGTTTTCCTCGTGAGCGGATTATGGCACGGCGCGAGCTGGAACTACGTGATTTGGGGAAGTCTGCACGGACTTTACCTGGTGCTGGCCTCGCTGCGCGACAAGTTTTTAAAACAATGGGGCATCGTTTTGCCAAAAAACACACTTTCCCGCGTTCTGAGCGTTATTTTTACTTTCGTGCTCGTGGCGCTTACTTGGGTCTTTTTCCGCAACGACAAAGCGCCCGTTGGCCAGGCTTTCGATATATTAGGAAAGATTTTCACACTTTCCTGGGCCGAGCCGCTGCGCTCGCCGCTCAACGCGATGGAGATGTGGTTTTCGGTGGGATTGATTTTGTTTATGCTAGTGAAAGAACACTATTTTCTCCAAATTCCTACCCGTAGTACCGCGCTGTTTTATACCATTTTCGTGTCGCTCTGTGTATTCATTTATTTCTTCGGCGTGTTCACCTCCAATCAGTTTATCTATTTTCAGTTTTAAGCGTTTGTCCATCTCGCCCATACCGAGCAGCCGAATTTTCCGCCCGGCCTTCCTGCTGTGGCTGCTTGGCCTGTTGAGTATCGGCAGTAGCCAGGCGCAGAACAGCCAGCGCTACCTGGCTATTTCTCTGGTCAATGAAGGCGACCAATACCAGGGATTGGCGGACATTCAGGTAGCGCGTGACCTGGGATTTAATGCCGTGCTTCTCACTGTGCAGTGGGGTGCCATTCACGGCCAACTGGCCGGAGTCCTTCGTCGGGAAAACGGCGCTGATTACAACCTCTGGCTACAGTACGACGACCAGATAGAACTCGCCGTTTCTTTGGGAATGAAGGTGGGACTCAACATCAATGTGGCTACCGGGGACAGCGTCTCCCACGGCGAATCCGGTCCTTACGGTGTGACGACCGGGGATGGCTGGCCCAATGAAGAGCGGGTGCTTTGCGTGGGCCTTGACGGCACCGAGGCGGTGTATCAAAAATACGGCGGGCCGATGCGCCCACCCGGCCTGCACGTGCAGCACGTGATGACCTCGCTGGCGGCGGCATCGACCCAAGCCAGAATAGAAAACTTCACGAAGCAGGTAATTGAGCGTTACAAATACCTACAGAAGGCGGACAAACTCCTTTACGTCGATCTCGTCTGGACGCGGGCGCAGGAGGGGGAATTTGATTTTGGGACCAGCAAGTGGGATTATGAAAAACCGATGAATCTCGAAACGTTCAACAGCTTTACCGATTATTCGCGGCCCATAGTAGAAGATTACCAGAAATGGCTTGCGACAGCGTACGGCAGCGACATTGCGCTTTTGAACAAAAAATGGGGAACCAAATTTGAGCAGTTTGAAGATATTCAACCCAAAAGACCCAAGTCGGGGGCCATTTTTAGTGGCCCGGACGGAAACGACTGGTACCGCTACCGGACGAATCTGCTCAAAGAAACCAATGCATTGTTTAAGCGGGCCGTCGCTCAAGAAGACAGTACGATCCGGGTCATCAGCCAGCACGGTTCGGTTTATGACCGAATTTCTTTTTTCAGAAACACGTTCTCCTTCGACGAAATAGCCGCCGACCTGGATGGCATAAAAATTAACGACGCTTTGGCCTACGACCATCGGTTTGCCCTCGACCTGATCAGGAGTAATTTGCCCAATAAATTTTACGTCAACGAAGCGGAATACGCGGGGCCGGAAGTCGGTATTGCCCCGCTCATTCAATTGGCCAAAGAAAGTTTCGACCACGGAGCCAACGTGGTGACCTTTTTTAAAATGGACTCCGTTGCCTTTGTTGCCAATGCAAGCGCGCTGAAAAAACTGGCTAAACGCTGTCTGGCTGACCAAGTAACAAAGCCAAATCCACAGAATACCGACACTTTTACGCTTTCAAGCATGGTGAACACCAACGCCAACAGTGGCGGATGCTATACCACAAACCGGGATAACTACAACCAAGATTGCGACGCCTACCGTATTTGGATGAATGCCTACAAAAAAGCTGGCAACAAATCCGTCAACATATTCATAGAGAATGATTTGAAATAGCGAGTTTCAAAGAAATAACATTTTCCACTGTCAACTCTCCACTAAATAATGGAACTTACCCCCGATAACCGCCTGCGCAGCCTGATCGTCGTTGGCGACCGTGTTCTGATTCGTCCAAAAAGTCCGAGCGACCGCAGCCACAGCGGTCTGTACCTCCCGCCGACCGTCACAGAAAAAGAGCAAGTACAGACGGGCTACGTCATTAAAGTTGGCCCCGGCTATCCGATTCCGTCGGCGATGGACGACGAACCCTGGAAGGAAACCGAGGAAAGGGTAAAGTATATGCCGCTGCAATCGCAGGAGGGCGATCTGGCAATTTACCTGCAACGGAACGCTATCGAACTGGAATACGACGGCGAAAAGTACGTCATCGTGCCACAGGCGTCGATTTTGATGCTGGACCGGACGGAGAATTTGTTTGATTGAGGACGTCAGATGTTAGACTTTGGACGTTGGACTTAGTGTTGAACAGCTTTCAGCCACGTTCTTGTTTCAAAATAAAAACTTAACCATGAACTCACTACTCGCCTCTTTCCTCCTCTCCTCCCTCCTCCTTTCCTCTTTTGCAGAAATTCCCCTCTGGGAAAGAATGGAGCGCCTTACCTGGAAAAACCGGGTGGTCGTCATCTACACGCCCGAGGCTGGTTCCATGGATTTTCAACAACAAAAACAAATCCTGGCCGGGAAAACGAAAGGCGTGAAGGAACGTGACTTGGTGATAATCGAATGTTTGGGAAAAACGCTCAGTCCCGAGGACAAGAATTACATTGCCCGTCATTTTGACCACGATCTATCGCAGTTCGGCGTATGGCTCGTCGGCAAAGATGGCAGCACCAAACTCTCCGAGACCAAACCCGTGACCACCGAAAAATTCTTTTCCCTCATCGACTCCATGCCCATGCGGCAGTCGGAAATGAAGAAGGACGGGGAGTAAGATCATATTTTCCTATAAATATAAACGCAGCCCTCATTGCAGACGCTGGGTTGAATGGTCAACAAGTTACCGGTTATCGAATAACCCCAGGCCCAGGGTTTTTCCGGTTCAAGACTGCTGACGATATCGAATTGGAAGTAAATCCTGTCCGGTGCTTCGAGGTGGTATTCTCCTGAACTGCGAATTGGCGTTTGAAACTGGCCGGGTTGGGGGGTTCTCTCAATAAAGGATCCGTCCTTTTTAAAATCCAATACCTGCGTGGTAGCCGGCCCGGCGTCCTGCATTGCACAACTACCGTCGCCGGGACCCACGCAGAATTCCGTGAGTTGCCATTTACCAAGAATTTTGGTTTCAGCAGGAGAGAGGCTTTTGTTATTGCTGCATCCTGCCAAACACGCAAAAATCAGCAGCCATCCTAATTTTTTCATTTCTTACCGTTCTTTTTTAACAAGAGACGGCAGGGCCTGAAAAGGTTGGAAGGACTACTGATTCTTTTTATTGCGAAAGGAAATTTTTCGATCGTCAGGGAAAATTCTTCACGTAGGGCTTACTGGCGTTACCCGCCGCATCGAAGCCAATCACTACCAGCTTTTGGGGCTTGCCTTTGGGAATTCCAAAAGGAATTCGACGGTAACGATTATAATCCTTGGTATTGGTCGTGCTGACGCTGTCCGGGTGGCCGAATTTGAAAATGTAGTCGCTCAGTTCGGGTGGCGAGAACCCCAACGTGACCCGGTAGGAATCATCTCCGTCCATTACCGAAACGATAGGCTGTTTGTTAGGAGGCGTTTTGTCGATCTCCATCCGCACCACGGTGGCGTACTTTGGTTGTTGCCAGGTGGCGTCGAAGGTGGGCGTGTTACCGCCAATCACCGCCAAAATAGACTGCCCACCCACTTTGGGCAGCGAATCAGTAATCATGTTACTCACTGGCCGGGCGTCGCTGTATCCGGCGAGGTCGTGGGGATCGAGCGTGGCGGCAAGGCCGATTTTGTAGCGGTAATAGGTCTTGCCCGAAACGGTGGTGTTCCAGGACTGCTGGCCGGGACGTCCGCCCAAGTCAGGGTTTTGGGGATTGGTGGCCCCGACCGGGTAGCCTTTTACCTGGGCATTATTTCCCTTATCCAGCGTACAGCCAGGAGCGTTCAAGTCGAATTTGCCAACCGAGTTGACGCAACCTGGCACAGCCAGCACCGACAGCGCGTAGTTGGTACCTACCCGGTAATCGGCACCACTCGCCGTTGGTTCACACGGACCGCCCAGGTAGCAAGGGGTAGCGTCTCTGGTGGCGGTGGTGTTAATCAGGCCAAACACGCCATCGGCCAAACTGCCGAATACCGGCGAACCGGAGTTGCCCCCGGCGATACCCGGCGCGTCGTTGGCAAATAGATCGTACCAGGTCCAGCTAAATTCCAGCACTTTATCGATTTTTTGGCGCTGTGTCCCCGACGCCCGGCGCAGCCGCCACTCCTCGGAGGGTACGTTTTCGGTCGGGACGCCAAAGATTTGAATCGGCGTTCCCGGAGCGGGGACGTTGCGGGCAATGGGTAGTGGCTGAATGCCTTGGTCCATCAATTGCTTGACGGTGGAATTCAGTTCCATAATGGCCAGGTCGGTGCCTTTCATGGTCGAGTAAGCAATTTGCTTGACAGCTATCTCAATCCGGGCGGAATCCGGCGTATTTTTGAAGACATTGAAATATACTTTATGGTTGACCGCCTCGGCAATGTGTACCGCGTTGGGGTCCCAGTCCTGGACGCAGTGGCCGTTGGTCAGGACGTAAGCCGGGGCATTTTCATTGTCGGAAAGCCGCACGAAAACCGCTGTGCAACGGCTACCGGCATAGTACTGCCCAATGGCTTTCAACAAATCGGCTTCGCCTTTTTCATTGGAAATCAGACCGTCAGGAAACGCAGGCGGCTCGGGCGTGGTGATCGGCTCCTTGCAGCTAAAAAGCAGGCAAAGCGCCAGGCTAGTAAGGATATTTAACTTTCTCATAGCGTTTGACGATTGGTGGAATGATACCTTTGTGCAAAAATCAGATTCCCGACAGAACTGAAAATCCATGCCGCTGCTCCACACTCACGAACATAAGGCGCCTTTCTGGCTACCCAACGGCCATTTTCAAACTATATTTCCGGCACTTGCAAGAAAAATAAAAGACGTAGCCTACGTCCGCGAGCAAATCGTGACGCTCGATGAAGATTTCCTGAATCTGGATTGGGCCAGAACCGCGCAACCCGAGGCAAAGGGACTGGTTATCCTTTCGCATGGCCTGGAAGGCGACAGCAGACGACAATACATTCTGGGCATGGTGCGGGCGCTGACCCACCACGGCTACGACTGTCTGGCGTGGAACTATCGCTCCTGCGGCGGTGAAATGAACAAGCAAGTCCGCTTTTACCACAGCGGCGCAACGGATGACTTGGAAATAATTGTCCAATACGCTTTACAAAAAGGCTACCGTGAAATCAACCTGATAGGATTCAGCCTCGGCGGTAACCTTACACTGAAATATTTGGGAGAAAAGGGAGAAGACATCTCTCATGAAATAAAAAAAGCCGTCGTATTTAGCGTACCGATGGATCTGCTGGCGTGCAGCCGCGCCATCGAAAAGCCGGAAAATTGGCTGTATTTGAAGCGGTTTTTGGGTTCGCTAAAACCAAAAGTACACGCTAAGGCCAAAATTTTTCCCGAAAAAATTAATGCCGGGGATTATTCCAAAGTAAGAACCTTTTACGACTTCGACCATGTCTATACCGCCGCACTGCATGGTTTCGCCGGCGCCGAGGATTACTATCACCAAAATAGTGCTAAATTTTTTGTGGAAACAATCGCCATTCCTACGCTTATCGTCAATGCTTTGAATGATCCGCTCGTTCCGGCAGAGAGTTTGCCGCAGGTTGTTATTGCCAATATGCCAAACGTGTGGCTGGAACTGACCGAGGCGGGCGGACACTGCGGGTTTCGGGATCGGGAAATGAAAGATGGCCATTATTGGTCTGAGAAAAGGGCTTTAGAATTTTTGGCAGGGGAATCGCCCATCGTTTCGTAATTTTGCGCCCTCGTAGCAGTCATCCATAAAAAAGCGGCGACACGATCCGTCCCAAACCCTTCCCCATGCAACCCCAAACATTGAATCCCACCCACATTGTCATAGATTTCGACAGTACCTTCACGAAAGTGGAGGGACTGGATGAACTCGCCCAAATTGCCCTCGCCGGACAAGACGACCGCGAATCCCGCGTCCAGCAAATTCGCGACCTGACTGACCAAGGCATGAACGGCGAGATGCCCTTCGCCGAAGGCCTGCGCCGCCGCATCGCGCTGCTTTCAGCCAACCGTACCCATATCGACCTGCTGATCGACTACCTGCGGACCAAGGTTTCGGAGTCCTTCCTGCGCAACAAGGCATTCATCACCGACAACGCCGATCATATTTATGTCGTGTCAAGTGGTTTTAAGGAATTCATCGTCCCTATCGTCACGGAATTGGGTGTTCGCGCCGACCACGTTTTTGCCAACGAGTTTTTGTTCGATGAAGAAGGAAATATCATTGGCGTAGACGAAAATAACGTTTTGGCGACCGATGGTGGCAAAATAAAAATATTGCGGACGCTGAATCTGGTCGGCGACGTGTACGTCATCGGCGACGGCTACACCGACTACGAACTCCGCGAGTCGGGCCTGGCAAATCGGTTTTACGCTTTTACGGAGAATGTAAACCGCCCAAAAGTCGTCGAGAAAGCCGATCACGTGTCGGGGTCTTTGGACGAATTTCTTTACGATAACAAATTGAGCCGCAGCCAGTCCTATCCCAAGAGTCGCATTAAGGTTTTGTTATTGGAAAATGTCCATCCGGCAGCGTTAAAGGCTTTCGAAGACGAAGGTTTTAACGTAGAATTTTTGAAGGGTGCGCTGGATGAAGACGAACTTTGCGAGCGAATCAAAGACGTTTCTATCATCGGCATCCGCTCCAAAACTCACTTAACTAAAAAAGTGCTGGAAAACGCTAACCGGTTAATGGCGATCGGTGCTTTCTGCATTGGTACCAACCAAATCGATCTCGAAACGGCCACCGAACGCGGCGTAGCGGTTTTCAATGCGCCCTATTCTAACACCCGTTCGGTGGTGGAACTGGCGATTGGTGAAATGATTATGCTCATCCGCAAAATCTATCCCAAGAGTGTTTCGATGCACCAGGGCATTTGGGATAAATCGGCCAGCGGCAGCTACGAAGTTCGGGGCAAAAAAATCGGCCTGGTCGGCTATGGCAACATTGGCTCTCAGCTATCGGTCGTGGCCGAGGCGCTGGGTATGGAGGTCTATTTTTACGATGTAGTGGATCGACTGGCTATTGGCAACGCCCGCAAGGTCAACTCATTGGCCGAACTGTTCGGCATTGCCGATGTCATCAGTCTGCACGTAGACGGCCGGAAAGAAAACACCTACATCGTTGGCAAGGAGCAATTCGATCAGATGAAGGACGGGGTAATTTTCATGAATTTATCGCGCGGCCACGTGGTGGAAATCGACGCTTTGGCCGCCGCCATCAAAAGCGGCAAAGTGGCCGGGGCCGCCGTGGACGTTTTCCCTAAAGAACCCAAAACCAACAACGAAGCTTTCGAAAGTGAATTGATTGGTCTGGACAACGTAATCCTGTCGCCTCACATCGGCGGCAGCACCGAGGAAGCCCAGGAGAACATCGGCCATTACGTGCCGAGCAAACTGCTGGAATACATCAATAACGGCAGCAGCTACGGCAGCTATAACTTCCCCGAGGTGCAGCTCCCCAAACTCGGCGACTCGCACCGCCTGCTACACGTCCACGCCAATATCCCCGGTGTGTTGGCGAAGTTGAACAGCATTTTCGCTAAACACGACATCAATATCACCGGACAATACCTGAAAACCAACGAAACCATCGGCTACGTCATCGCCGATATTTCTAAAAACTACTCCGAAGAATTCATCCGCGAACTCAAAGCGATCGAAGGAACGATTCGGTTCAGAATGCTTTATTAAACTATGATCTATTTCACCCCCGGCCCCGCCGCGCTTTACCCTACTTTCGAGAAGCATTTGAAAAGCTTCGTGGACCGGCAGTTGGGTTCCATCTCGCACCGTAGTCAAGCCTACCGGGACTTGCACCAGTTCACGGTCGAGCAACTGCGGACTTTACTTTCCGTACCGGACACGCACCAGATTCTATTCTTGAGTTCCGCTTCGGAAATTTGGGAGCGGATTCTGTTGAATTGCGTCGAACACGAGAGTTTTCACTTGGTCAATGGCTCGTTTTCTCAGAAATTTCGCGATTACGCCGACGCCCTGCACAAATACACCCATAGCTTTGAGAAGCCGATGGGCGAGGGCTTCGATGCCGCCGAGGTGACGGTGCCCGAATATGCCGAAATCATGTGCGTGACCCACAACGAAACCAGTTCGGGTGTGCAGATGCGGGTAGCGGATATTCACAAACTCAAAACCAAGTACCCCGACAAACTGCTGGCGGTCGATATGGTATCGTCCGCACCCTATCCGGCCCTGGATTATAGCCTGGTGGATACCGCATTTTTCTCCATCCAAAAAGCCTTCGGCATGCCCGCTGGATTGGGGGTATGGATCGCGAGCGAGCAGTGTTTGGCCATAGCCGAGCGACTGAAACAGTACGATAGTCTCACCATTGGCGCGCACCACGATCTGCCGACGCTCTGGAAATTTGCCCAAAAACACGAAACACCCGCCACGCCCAACGTGCTGGCGATCTATATTTTGGGTAAAATTGCGGAAGACTTCAATCGAATTGGCGTCGAGAAGTTGCGGAAAGAAACCGAACACAAGGCCGGATTGCTATACAATTTAGTCAAGAAGCACGAGAACTTTGAAGCGTCGGTCAAAGAGCCGCGTTTGCAGTCGCAAACGGTCGTCGTGGCCAACACGAAAATAGATTCGTCAGCCGTCATCAACAAGCTCAAAGAGAAAGGAATGGTCATCGGCAGCGGATACGGAGAATTTAAGGCTTCGCAGGTCAGGATTGCTAATTTTCCGGCGACTTCGGTGGCGCAGACGGAAGGACTGGTGAAGGCGTTGGAGCGGTTGTTTTAAATCCCTGACAAAAGTCAACAAACGAAAATTTGCCATGAAGACAGCCTCTGAGGAAAAGTCAGCCATAGCCAACGTGGAATCAATGGCTAAATGGATGGATTCCCGATTCACCATTCCGGGTACCGATATCAAATTTGGTTTCGATGCCTTGATCGGGCTTATACCCGGTGTCGGTGATTTTGCTACCCTGCTTATTTCCGGGTACATGATTACTATCCTGGCCAAAAACGGAGCCAGCAAGTTTTTGGTAGCCCGGATGGCCCTCAATGTTGTGATCGACGCCGTCCTTGGTTCCGTACCTATTATAGGGGATATTTTTGATGTGGCCTTCAAAGCGAACATCCGAAATACCAAGCTGATGCGGGAGCATTACGTGGAGGGCCGCCATAAGGGCGGTGCATGGAAAGTAATCGTGCCCGTTATGCTGTTACTCACGCTGGTGGTAGGTGGCGTGGCGTGGTTGAGCGTTAAGTTTTTCGTTTGGGTGTTCAGCTAAGATTCCCTGCTCCCGCAGTTTACCTGCGCGTCTTGCACTCCTATCAATGCTCCGAATGGCCCGGAATTTCGGGATAACCCGGATCATCGAGAATCTGCACCGCTGTAGCGGGACCCAAGGTTTTCCAATCCCAAAGCACCCAAACTACTTTTTTGTCCGGGGTCACTTCCACCAACTGCGGTCCCTTGCCGTTGCCGCCCCGCGAGCAAATAATGGTGTTTCCGTTAGCCAAACGGGTGGCGCTTTGGGTGTTGATAAAGCGGTATTTCTCGGGTAAGTCCGTGGGATGCAATTCCCAGACGGTCTCCTTTGCGGGGTTTACTTCCCGGGTCAAGATGTCTTTTTCATCGGTAATCAGGGTATTACCGTTCTTTAGGCGGATCGCTGCCCAGGGAGATTTGATATCGTAGCGCCAAATTTCGTTGAAATCTTTATCGTATTCGATAACTTGATTCAGCGTCAGGAAGGGAACCAGGTAGGTACCTTTGTCGGTAATCCGAATTCTGCGAAACTGACCATGCACCCCGGTCGAATCGGTCGGTAAAATGTGTTCTATCTCGAATTTTTTGGTGTTGATGTTGGCCACGATCAGTTTGGCCGGAAGACCGTTCTGCGCAAAAAGCACTTTGTCAAGGCCTATCGGCTGACAACCGTGTATTTCGGTACCTTTGGGTGCATCGTAGCGCCAAACTTCTTCTTTTTTAGGATTGACAATGGCGATGTACTGCATCCGCGAGAATAGAATATTGCCGTTAGACATCATCCAAACATCGTCGTACTCACAGCCCCCACCCGTGGAGTACGTCCAAATTACTTTGCCCTTATTGATGAGGTAAAGAATATTGTAACACTCGCCAAAGTACAACATCGGGTGCTGGGCTAATCCCTTGCCCGGCAGGTTGTCCGGTACCAGAACGGCATCGAATTTGCGCGGCTCGACCGGAGTTTCGGCGGGGCCTAATTTTGGAACATCGGGCGCGGTGTACAGATGGAGGATGCCCACAAGGGGTGTGGCCTTGATAGATTTTGCAGCTTGCTGGCCGAAGCCGGTCGAAGCTACGAAGGCGAAAAGGGCAATCAGGATAGTTTGCTGAATAGGCTTTTTACCGTTCATTTTTTTTATAAGGATAAGCATTGGGAATATACAATTGAGAATAGTTTTTACTTGCTGTAAATATGCTTCTGACAGGGTGTGGAAACTAAGAAAGCCGATTCTCCTGAAAACCTCCCCGCACCTTCGTACATTTAACGGCTAAAAATCATTGATTTTGCGGCGCAATGCCAGATGAAGGGATGAAGGCTCATTTAAATCGACCGAAAAATTGGCCAAAAAAATAGGACTCAAAGAGGCAATCTCCATCGGTATCGGCGGTATGGTCGGCGGGGGAATTTTTGCGGTGCTGGGCCTGGCGGCATCTTTGGCCAAAGGCGGTACGCCAGTGGCTTTTTTGGTGGCCGGTATGCTGGCGCTCGTTACCTCTTATAGCTACGTCAAGCTTTCCCTGGCTTTCCCGGATCGGGGCGGGACGGTCAAGTTTATAAATCAGGGCTTTGGCAAAACAATATTCAGCGGCGGTGTCAACAACTTGCTGTGGATGAGCTATATCATCATGCTGGCGCTCTACGCTTCAGCTTTTGGTTCCTACGCTCCCAACTTGCTCCAACTGACTGGAAAGCCCTGGGATTTTCACATTTACGCCAGTGCCGTTGTTCTGCTGGCGACGGCCATTAATTATTATAGCATCGAAGTCGTCGGCAAAATCGAATCCTTCGCGGTGGTAATCAAGCTGATTATCCTGCTGGGTTTCGTTGGGGTAGGCTTGTACGGTCTGATCGGCAATCCGCATTTGGGTCAGCTTGCGCCCACACAGTGGGAAGGGGCGTTCCAACTCGTCACGGGCGGCATGGTAATCTTTGTGGCCTACGAAGGATTCGAGCTGATCGCCAATGCCGCCCCCGACATCGAAAAGCCGGAACAGAACATCCCGAAAGCCTACTATTATTCGGTCGTTTTCGTCATCATTTTGTACATCGTCATTGCGGCGGTGACGGTCGGCTCCCTGCCCTTCGACGAGATCGCCAAAGCCAAGGATTACGTCCTGGCCGCCGCCGCGAAGCCTATGTTGGGGCAAGCGGGATTCACGACCATCACCATTGCGGCCCTGCTATCCACGTTTTCGGCCATTAATGCTTCGCTGTATGGCGGCAGCCGGGTAAGCTACGAAATAGCCGAAGACGACGAACTACCCCACGAACTCACGAGTCAATTATGGAACCAGCCCATTGGGCTGATGATCACGGCAGTGGCCACTTTGCTGCTGACTAATACGCTGAACCTCGAAAGTATTTCGACGGCCGGCAGCGCGGGTTTTTTGTTGATCTTTTCGGCCGTAAACTTTTCCGGGTACAAATTATCGAGCCAAATTTCAGCAAGTAAGGTGATTCCGCTATTGGGGAGCGTTTTGTGCGCGGCGGCCTGGGTGGCTTTGGTAGTACAGCAGTTTAGTTCCAACCGGCTCGGGGTGATCGTAGCGGGGTCCGTTACCCTGGCTTGTTTTCTTGCCGAATATTTTTACAAAAGGTTCAGGAACAAGTAAAATGGAAGCCTATTTTAACGCGTGATGAAAGATTTTTTGCAAAAAGAATTTGGTTTCCAGGTACGGACGGTCAAAAAGCTAAATGGCTACGACAATATCAATTATTTGGTTCAAACCGATTCTGCCGATTATATTCTCAAGACCTACGGCTACGACCAAGAGCTTTTCGACACCCTGCGAACTGAAAATGAACTACTCAATTTTCTGAGTTGGGAAGGCCAAAATAACTTCCCAAAGCCTATTCCTCTCGCGGATAGAGAATTTGTAAAACTCACCGAAATTGACGACCGCCCTACGATCTGCCGATTGCTTACTTTCCTCGACGGGACGTTTTTGGGCGACGTGCCGCCCACAGAAGAATTATTCTCCTCACTCGGCACTTTTCTCGCCAATCTGGATCTGCGTTTGCAGCATTTCAACAGCTATGTCCTCAAAGCGCGGCAGTGGGAATGGGATATTCAGTACCTGCATTTGAACAAAAAATACCTCGAAGCGATCCCCAATCCGCACGACCGGAATGTCGTACGGTATTTCTTCCGGCAATTTGAAGAAAACGTGGGGCCCATCTTGCCCGAACTGAGGAAGCAGGTCATTTATAATGACGCCAATGAGTGGAACATTCTGGTAAAAGAAGGCAAAGTCTCCGGCCTGATCGATTTTGGCGATTTGGCCTATTCGCCGTTAATCAACGAGGTGGCCGTTGCCCTTACTTACGTTTGCTACGACAAGGAGAATCCGTTGGAATGGGCACCTATTTTTCTAAAAGCCTACCACGCTGCGCTGCCGCTGGAAGACAAGGAAGTCCGTATCCTTTACTATTTGATCGCCGCCCGTCTTTGTATCAGCGTGTGCAATTCGGCCCACGCTAAAAAAGCTTCGCCGGACAATGATTACGCGACGATAAGTGAAGGTTTTGCCTGGAAAATGCTGTACAAGTGGCTGGCTACCGGGCCTATCGCCGCCGAAAATGTTTTTAGGGAAGCGGTGGGGATGCCCGTCGAAGCGTTTAAAACCGTAGAAAAGGAGATAGAAAGGAGGCATCGGCACCTCAGCCCTATCTTTTCGCTGAGCTATACCCAACCTATTTCGATGGCACGGGCGGCTTTCCAGTATATGTACGACACGCGCGGCAATGCTTTTCTGGATGCCTACAACAATATTCCGCACGTTGGGCATTCGCACCCGAAAGTGGTCGAGGCGGGACAGCGGCAGATGGCTTTGCTGAATACCAACACGCGGTATTTGTACGACGCCCTGCCCGCTTACGCCGAAAAACTGCTGGCTAAGTTCCCGCCTTCCCTGAATAAAGTGTATTTCGTCAATTCCGGCAGCGCGGCCAGCGATTTGGCCCTGCGGCTGGCGCGGGCGCACACCGGATACGATACAATTGCGGTGATGGAGCACGGTTATCATGGCAACACCCAGAATACTATCGACATCAGCGATTATAAATTCAGCAATAAAAAAGGACAGGGCCAAAAAGCCCATATTCTGAAAGTCCCCATTCCCGACGCTTACCGGGGAAAGTACACCGACAACGATGGCCGCGCGGGGCAAGCCTACACTCTGGAAGCAGCTGTACTGATCAAGCAATCACCGCTTCCCGTGGCAGCTTTTATCGCCGAACCCATCGTGGGTTGTGGCGGGCAGGTTCCACTGGCAGTGAGCTATCTAACAGGCGTTTACGAGGTCATCCGCCAGCAAGGCGGCGTCTGCATCAGCGATGAAGTCCAAACGGGATTTGGCCGTTTGGGTGATCACTTCTGGGGATACGAGGCGCAGAATGTCGTGCCGGATATCGTCATCTTGGGCAAACCCATGGGCAACGGCCACCCGATGGGCGCGGTAGTAACGACTTCGGCCATCGCCGAATCCTTTGCGCAGGGCGTCGAGTTTTTCAGTTCATTTGGGGGCAATCCCGTTTCCTGCGCCATTGGACTGGCGGTGCTGGAAGTGATCGAAGAAGAGAATTTACAGGAGAATGCGAAAGACGTGGGCGATTATTATCAGTCGCTTTTTAGGGAATTACAAGCCGAATACGCTGGCATCGGCGATGTGCGGGGGGCGGGGCTATTTCTCGGTGTCGAGCTGGTGAAGCCCGGCAGTTTGGAACCCGACACGGCACTCGCTCAGCGAATTAAGAATGCACTCCGGGACCAGAACATTCTGATCAGCACTGATGGCCCCTACGACAGCGTGTTGAAAACAAAACCTCCCTTATGCTTCACCCACGACAACGCGACGTTGGTCGTGGAAAGCATAAAGGAGATTATGAAATTATAATCTACGAACGTTCGTACCGCGCCTTGTTCGACCGATTCCGACTGGCTTTCTCGGGCGAGGGCCGCTGACGGTTGGGCCGCGGGCCGCGCTGCTGCTGCTTGGGCGGCTCGGGGTTGTGGTCCATCAGCGGGAAAGGGTGTTCGCTGATGACGGGGATTCGCTGACCAATCAGCTTCTCGATGTCTTTTAGGTACGCCTTTTCGATGGCGTCGCAGAAAGTATAAGCCGTACCTTCGGCCCCGGCGCGGCCCGTGCGGCCAATGCGGTGGACATAGGTTTCGGCGATATTCGGAACCTCGAAATTGATCACGTATTCCAATTCGTCCACGTCGATGCCCCGGGCAGCGATGTCCGTCGCCACCAGCACGCGGGTAGTCTGGGCTTTGAAATTGGCCAAGGCGCGCTGCCGGGCGTTCTGGGCTTTATTGCCGTGGATTGCCTCGGCCTTGATACCGCTGCGGATCAAAACTTTCACCACCTTGTCGGCCCCGTGCTTGGTCCGGGTAAAGACTAAAGCCGTTTTGATTTTCTGGTTGGCCAGTACGTGCAGCAACAGGGCGTTCTTATTGTCTTTGTCAACAAAATACACGTATTGCTGTACGGTCTCCGCCGTGGTGGACTCAGGCGTTACCGACACCTTGGACGGATTGCGCAGGATGGTATCCGACAATTTGATGATTTCGGGCGGCATGGTGGCCGAGAAAAAAAGCGATTGCCGCTTGGTGGGCAGCACAGCCAACAGCTTCTTGACGTCATGAATAAAACCCATGTCCAGCATCCGGTCGGCCTCATCGAGAACGAAGATTTCGATGTCTTTCAGGGAAATAAAACCCTGATTCATCAGGTCCAGCAAGCGGCCCGGTGTGGCGACGAGGATATCGACGCCGCGTTGTAGGACTTTGGTCTGCGGGTTCTGGTTGACACCACCGAAAATTACGGTACAGGTCAGGTTGGTATGGCGACCGTAGGCGACGAAACTTTCCTCGATTTGGATGGCCAACTCGCGGGTTGGCGTCACGATGAGGCTGCGGATTCGGCGCTTGCCGCCGGGCGTTTTTTCTTTACTCAATAATTGCAGAATGGGAATGGCGAAGGCTGCGGTCTTGCCAGTCCCCGTTTGGGCGCAGCCAAGCAGGTCTTTGCCTTGCAGGATCAGTGGAATGGCTTGCGCCTGAATCGGAGTGGGTTCGGTATAGCCTTCTTCTTTTACTGCTTTGAGGAAAGGAATATCTAAATTTAATGCTTCAAAAGTCATTTTTTTCAATGGATAATTAACAATGGATAATGAAATTAAATAACTCATTTATAGTAAGTTATTTAAAATAATTTTGTGCTTTGCTTCTAAAACGCAAAAACAAAATAGGCCCGTCCAGGCGGAAACGCCGTCGGGCCCGTTGGTTAAAAGCTGCAAGTTACGGTTTTATTGGGGTAAAATAGTCTTAGCCCAGGCGCAAAGGCCTACAGGGTATTAAACCAAACTTAGCTGCTTAGCGTTTATAAGGCAAGTAGTTTTTACAAAAAAAAAACCAAAATAAAATGAAAACGATAAGAATGATAGCCTTGGTGAGTGCCTTCTTTGGCGTAATATCCTGCTCACAGGCGCAGAAAAAAGGACAGGATGCCGACAATAAAGTGCGGGAAGTGCAGAAAACAGACGCCGAGTGGAAGAAAATCCTGACCCCCGCGCAGTACTACATCCTGCGGGAGCAGGGTACCGAACGGCCATTTTCCAGCGCCCTGAATCATAACAAGAAAAAGGGTACCTACGAATGCGCCGCCTGCAAAACCCCTTTGTTCAGTTCTGAAACGAAATTTGATTCCGGCACGGGTTGGCCTAGCTTTTACAAGCCGCTGATCGCCAAGAATGTCGATGAAGTAGAAGATCGCTCGATGGGTGGCGTAAGGACTGAGGTGGTCTGTAATGTATGCGGTGGTCATTTGGGCCACGTATTCGATGATGGCCCCAAACCCACCGGTCTTCGTTATTGCTTAGATGGGGACGCGCTGGTTTTCGTTGCCAAATAATAAAGACAATTGCCCCGCATAGTTTAGCCGGACGTACCGCCATTCGTCCGGCTTTCGTTATATTTGGCGCTACCTAAATAGCGCGGCTCGCAAAGTTCGCTCAGGTCAGCAACTCCCCTAAGCACTCACTTGTACATGGAAGCTATTCTGGCTTTTTTTAACTCAATAAAAAAATTCTTCAAACGTGCCAACGATTGGCTAGCGGCAAAATTGGACGCTGCGTTTTATGCGTTGGGTGTCAAGCTTTTTGGCCAAGAACGCATCGATCATTTTTTGCAGAACGTCCGCTCCCGGTCTCAATCCAGGCGCGAGTATTGGGCAGCGACGGTCGACACGCACTCTGATTACTATAAGCCCATTGTGCGGTTATGGAAAATCTTCGGCTGGGGGTTCTTCCTGGCGATATTCTACATTTTTTGCGTCGAGACCAACTTCCTGTGGCTGATGGGAGGTATGCCGAGCGTGGAGGATTTGCAGAATCCCAAGGTCAATCAATCGTCGGAAATCTACACATCCGACGGGATTATGATTGGAAAGTTCTACACTGAAAACCGTACCCCCGTCGGCTACGACCAAATTTCGCCCAACATCACGAAGGCTCTAGTCGCCACCGAAGACGAACGTTTTTACGACCACTCCGGTATCGACCTGCGGGCAATGGGCCGGGTGGCGGTGGGGTTACTTACGGGCAGCACCGACCAGGGCGGCGGCAGTACCGTAACCCAGCAGTTGGCCAAGAAGCTTTTCAAAACCCGACGCCGCGACGCCCGCGGACTGTTGGGCGGCATTCCGGTGATCGGGACGCTGGTTTTCAAAACCAAGGAATGGCTGACGGCTATTAAATTGGAGCAAAACTTCACCAAAGAGGAAATCATCACGATGTACCTCAACACCGTCGACTACGGCAATAACGCCTATGGCATAAATACCGCCGCGCGGTCGTATTTCAGCAAGTCGCCCGATAGCCTCAACGTGCAGGAAGCCGCCGTGTTGGTGGGTTTGCAAAAAGCCACGACGACCTACAACCCCATCCGTAATCCCGACCGCTCGCTCGAGCGTCGCAACGTGGTGCTGGGTCGCATGGCCAATTTCAACTATCTGACCCAAACCGAGGCGGATTCGATCAGTAAGCTACCTATCGAGTTAAACGTAAAGTTCGAGACGCCCTACGACGGAAACGCCAACTACTTCAAAAATGCCGTGGTAGACTACGTTAAAAAATGGGGCGAAGAAAACGGCTACGACCTTTATACCGACGGTTTAAAAATTTACACAACCATCGACTCCCGAATGCAGGACCACGCCGAAAGGGCGCTGGAAACCAAAATGCGCGATTTGCAGAAAACTTTTGAACAGCACTGGGGCCGCGAAAATCCCTGGCGCGACGAAGACGGCAAGGAGATTCTCAACTTTCTGGAAGATGTCATAAGGCGCACGGGCAGCTACAAGTCGCTGGCCGCTAAGTTTCCCAATCAGCCGGATTCAGTCAGTTTTTATCTCAATAAAAAAGATACGATGACCGTCTATGACTGGAAGACAGGCGGCTCGATGGTGCGGGTGTGGAGTTCGCTGGACTCGCTGGGATATTACAAACGCATTATGCGGGCGGGCATGATGGCGATGGAACCTCAAACGGGCTATATAAAAGCCTGGGTGGGTGGCCTGGACTACAATTTTTTTAAGTACGACCACGTCAAGCAGGGCAAGCGACAGCCGGGTTCTACTTTCAAGCCTTTCGTATACACGACCGCCATCGACGACACCACTTACGACATGACGCCCTGTGACCGGATCGTAGATAAGCCCTATGTCCGCGAAATGATGATTAATGGAAAAAAGCAAAAGTGGGCACCGCGAAATTCCAACGGCTATTTTACCTACTCGAACATGACGCTGCGGCGGGCGTTGGCGCAGTCGGTCAACTCCATTACGGTACAACTCACCGAAAAAGTGGGGCCCAATGACGTGGTGCGCTACGCCGAGAAAATGGGCATCAGCACCCCACTGCGGGCCGAAATGGGCATTGGACTGGGAATTTTCGATGTCTCGCTCTACGACATGGTGGCGGCTTACTCGATTTTTGTCAACTCGGGTACCTACACCACGCCCGTGCTGGTGACGCGCATCGAAGACCAACGCGGTACGATCATCGAGGAGTTCGTCCCCGAGCGGCACCAGGCCATCCGGCCCGAGTCGGCCTTCCTGATGCGGCACATGCTCAAAGGTGGTATCGAGGAGCCGGGCGGCACCTCGCGCGGGCTTTACAACTTTACGGGGGTAGTCACCAACAAGGGCGAAATCGGCGGCAAAACGGGTACCACCTCCAACAACTCCGACGGCTGGTACATGTGCATCACTCCCGACCTGGTAATGGGGGCTTGGGTCGGTGGCGACGACCGCTCCATCCACTTCCGCAGTACCAACCTGGGCCAGGGTTCGCGCATGGCGCTGCCCATCGTGGGTACTTTTCTGGAGAACGTTTATAAAGACAAATCGCTGGACGTGAAACCCCGACCATTCTCTCAGCCCCTCGTCAAGATCAATAAGGAGTTTAAATGCTCTTACCCGGTGTACGAACCCGACACGCTGGAATTCGAACCGGAGGACGATCCATTCATGCCGGATGAAATTGCGCCGTCAAGCGCACCGCTCATCGGGCCGCCGCCGCCTGCCATGCCCGTGCCATCCGTGGATTCGGTGCGGAAGAGGATTCAGTAGAAGAAGAATCCGCCGTATTTATTAAGGCAATTCCTAAAATGTAAAAGTCCGGCTCGACAAACTATATAATCTGCCGAGCCGGACTTTTACCCAATGGGCAAATCAGTTAATGATGCTCGTCGTTGGCGGCTTTCTCGGTAAAATAGCCCGCGTAAATCGCTATTGCTCCGATAACTCCGAGGATAAAGACAAACAAATCGCCGAAGATTCCCAAAATCAGCAAAAGAATGAGGAAGGAAGCGACGTAGAAACCCGTCGAAAGATCTTTGGATACGGCGTGGGTATGCGTGGTGTATTCGGTATGTACAACTTGAACTGGGGTGGCAGGGACGATAGCCGTGGTCTGCGAATTTTCCATGATTGGCTGAAAATTATGGTCTGAAAAGCGTTACGAAGGCAAATTTAAGAAAAAATACAAAGTTCTCGCCATGCTATTCACTTTTCATCACCGCGTGGCCACCGAACTCATTGCGCAAAGCCGCCACGACCTTACCCGAGAAGGTATCGTCTTCCATGGAGCGATAGCGCATCATTAGCGACAGGGCGATCACTGGCGTGGGCACGCCCAGGTCAAGAGCCGTTTCCAGCGTCCATTTACCTTCGCCGGACGAGAACATCTTACCCCGAATTTCGTCCAGATTAGCGTCTTTTGAGAAGGCTCGCTGGGTGAGCATCATCAGCCAGCTACGGATCACCGAGCCGTTGTCCCACACGCGGGCTACCTGCTCGTAATCCAGTTCGAAATTGGACTTACTCAACACCTCGAAGCCCTCAGCGATTGATTGCATCATGCCGTATTCTACGCCATTATGGACCATCTTGACGAAGTGGCCACTACCGGGCGCACCCGTGTGCAAGTAGCCCTTGTCGACCGAAAGATCCTTGAAAATTTGCTCACAGTGGGCAAATACCGCGTCCTCGCCGCCGATCATAGTGCAGGCCCCGTGCCGTGCGCCCTCCATCCCCCCACTGGTACCACAGTCGAGCAGATCGATGCCTTTTTCTTTCAGATTCTGGTAGCGTAGCAGGGTATCGGTATAGCGGGAATTTCCGCCGTCGATGATGATGTCGTTTTCGTCGAGCAGCGGCACAAGTTGGTCGATGACACTCTGGGTGATCGTTCCTGCCGGCACCATGAGCCAAATGACCCGCCGCCCGGTCAGCTTTTCGGTGAGTTCTTCCAGGGAATAGGCACCGAGTATGCCGTCCATTTTGACAAATTCGCCCACGACATCTTTATTGACATCGTGGCCGATGACCTCGTGGCCGTGGTCTTTGAGATTCTGAGCAAGGTTAAAACCCATCTTGCCGAGTCCGATCATTCCTATTTGCATATTTTCTAATGATGAATTATGAGTGATGAGTGATGTGGTGACCATCACTACAAAATTATTGAGGCATCGTATTTTTCGGGAATGTAGGGAAGTTTTCTTATCCTTACAAAAAGACTTTCGCGTTAAGCAGTTATACGGCGTAAGTTTTCACCATTCATCACTCATCATTCATCACTCAAAATGGCCTACATCATCGGTGCCGATCTGGGTACTACCAATATAAAAGCGGTGGCCTTCAACCTCAAAGGCGAAATCCTGGCCGAACACAGCGAAGAGTACCCCATGATCCATCCGCAGCCAAACTGGAGCGAGCAGGATCCTGAGGAGATCATGCGGGCGGTGGAATACTGCATTCAATCGGTGGTTAAGAAATGCCGTTCCGAAGGTGAGATGCTGGGTTTGTCGTTCAGCGCGGCCATGCACAGTGTGATTGCCCTGGACGAAGATGGCAAGCCACTGACGCACTCGATTATCTGGGCCGACAACCGGAGCGCTGAACTCGCCGATGCCCTCCGTGAAACCCGCGAGGGCCGGAAGATGTACAAAACGAATGGTACGCCCATCCACGCCATGTCGCCGCTGTGCAAGCTGCTGTGGCTGCGCGACAATGAGCCAAAATTATTCAAGAAAGCCGCCCGCTTCGTCGGCATCAAGGAATACGTTTTTTTTAAGCTTACGGGCGAATACCTGATCGACTATTCTATCGCTTCGGCCACGGGCCTGTTCAACATCGAGAAATTCACCTGGGACGAATACACCCTACAATACTTGGGCCTGACCGCCGAGCGATTCTGCGAACCCGTCTCGCCTTACCACCTCGTAAACCTGGCCGCCGATAACGCTCTTGGATTACCCGAAGGCACACCGCTGGTGCTAGGGGCAAGCGACGGTTGCCTGGCCAACCTGGGCAGCGGGGCCATCGTACCGGGCACGATGGCCGTAACCATCGGTACGAGCGGTGCGGTGCGCATCAGTTCCCCGGAGCCGTTCGCCGACGAGCAAATGCGGACCTTCTGCTATATTCTGGATAAGGAAACTTACGTCATCGGCGGAGCCTCCAACAACGGGGCAGTGGTGTTCGAGTGGCTAAAAGATCACTTTTTTGACACAATCGAGTACGAAGATTTATTTAAGGACGCGGCCGATATTCCGCTGGGTTCGGACGGGTTACTGTGCCTTCCCTACCTGCTCGGTGAACGCGCCCCGCTTTGGAATTCTGCCGTGCGCGGTGGGTTCGTCGGGCTGGACATTCACCACACCCCCATGCACTTTGTGCGGGCGGTGATGGAAGGGACACTGCTCAATCTTTTCAGCATTGGGAAGGTTCTACTGGAGAAGCAAAAGATCAAGGCCATATACGCCAACGGTGGCTTCGCCAAAAGCAAAACCTGGGTACAGATGCTGGCTGACGTATTCGGCATCACCATTAACCTCAACGACACGGTCGAGACGGGTTCGGTCGGCGCAGCACTGATGGGGTTGAAGGCGTTGGGAATCATCGAAAACTATACCGACGCTCAGGATTTTACGCAGATCGGGCATATTTTTAAACCGAATGCAGCGAATTATAAAGCTTACCAGGAGCTGTACGGGGATTTTGAGGAGTGGGCGGAGATTTTGAATAAGCGGGCCAAAAGGGGGTAGGAGAGTTTGTTGCTTCGAAACATGCTGCCGGAGTTTTCGGTAAAGCTAATTTTGTTCCGCCAATTGTCCCCAACACAAAAAAATGCCGCTTCTGATAGCAGAAACGGCACTTGGCAGAGGAAGAGGGATTCGAACCCCCGGTGGGTTGCCCCACAACAGTTTTCAAGACTGCCGCATTCGACCACTCTGCCATTCCTCTTTGGGTCAAACTAGGCTGCAAAATTACGCATCATTTTCAATCTGTCAATACTTTTGGTAGAAAAATTATCTCGATGTCGCTCGTCTAGGCATAAAGTCCTAGTTTTGTGTCGTGTCCTCGAATTGGTTAATTAGCGCAAACATTGCGAGATTGGTCACTCTAAACTTTGAATTCTGAACTCCCATGACTCTTGAAATAAACGACGGCAACGCCCTGCCCACCGTCGAAACTGCCCGCAAACTGGGTGTTTTGCCCGAAGAATTCGACCGCATTGAGGAAATCCTGGGCCGTACGCCCAATTTCACCGAACTGAGCATTTTCTCGGTCATGTGGTCGGAGCACTGCTCCTACAAAAACTCCATCGTTTGGCTTAAAACCCTGCCCCGCGACTCGGAGCGGATGCTCGCCAAAGCCGGGGAGGAAAATGCCGGCCTTGTGGACATCGGCGACGGACTGGCGTGTAGTTTCAAGATCGAATCGCACAACCACCCCTCGGCGCTGGAACCTTACCAGGGCGCGGCGACGGGCGTGGGCGGCATCAACCGCGATATTTTTACGATGGGCGCGCGGCCCATCGCGCAACTCAATTCCCTGCGCTTCGGCAATCCCGAACTGGCCAAAACCAAATGGCTGGTACGCGGCGTAGTCAAGGGCATCGGCGATTACGGCAATGCTTTCGGAATTCCGACCGTCGGCGGCGAGGTGTTTTTTGACGAATGCTACAATACCAATCCGCTGGTGAATGCCTTTTCGGCGGGCATCGTGGAAGTGGGCAAAGTCGCCAAGGCTACCTCCTACGGCGTGGGTAATCCGGTGTATATCGTCGGCTCGGCCACGGGTAAGGACGGCATCCACGGCGCGACCTTCGCCTCGGAGGACATCTCGGACAAATCGAACGAGAAACTACCCGCCGTGCAGGTCGGCGACCCGTTCATGGAGAAATTGCTGCTGGAAGCCACGCTGGAAATTATCGCCACGGGTCACGTAATCGGCATTCAGGACATGGGCGCGGCGGGCATTATTTGTTCCACCTCCGAGATGAGCGCCAAAGGTGAACACGGGATGGTAATCGATCTCGACAAAGTCCCCACCCGCCAAACCAATATGCACGGCTGGGAAATCCTGCTTTCGGAATCGCAGGAGCGGATGTTGGTGGTGGTCGACAAGGGCAAGGAAGCAATCATTCAGGGCATTTTCGATAAGTGGGATTTACACTGCGCTCAGATTGGCGAGGTGATTGCCGCCGGACCGAACGACGCCGGTCGGTTGTATTTTCACCAACACGGCGAGCTCATCGCCGATGTTCCCGCCTACGACCTGGTACTGGGCGGCGGCGCCCCGCAGTACCACCGCGAAACGCGGGAGCCGGCTTACTACCAGAAATTCAAGGAATTTGATTTAAACAAAGTATCTGACACAAAAGGCGAAGAGATAGGCAAAGTGGCCCGCCACTTACTTTCGCATCCCAACATCGCCTCCAAGCGCTGGATTTACGAGCAGTACGATTCGATGGTTGGCACGGCCAACCGCAGCACCAACCGCCCGTCCGACGCCGCCGTGGTGCGCATTCGCGACGTGGAGCGGCCCGACTACAAAAAAGGCATCGCCATGACGGTGGACTGCAACAGCCGCTACGTCAACGCCGACCCCTTCGTGGGGGCGCAAATCGCCGTGTCGGAAGCGGCGCGTAACCTGACCTGCACCGGAGCCGAGCCGCTGGCCGTGACCAACAACCTTAATTTTGGCAACCCCTACGTGCCGGAGGTCTATTGGCAGTTTGTCCAGGCCGTCAAGGGCATGGGCGCGGCCTGCGAGAAATTCGCCACGCCCGTCACGGGCGGCAACGTGAGTTTCTACAACCAAAGCTCCGACGACGGCCCGGTGTTCCCCACCCCCACCATCGGCATGATCGGTCTCATGGAAGACCCCGCTAACCACATGACTCTCGATTTCAAAGCCGCCGACGACTTGATTTACTTGGTAGGTACGCCAAAAAACGACATCGCTTCTTCGGAATATTTGTACAGCTACCGCAAGGTGAAAGAATCACCCGCTCCGGCTTTTGATATGGAAGAAGAATACACGCTGCATCAGGCCATTAAGCAGCTAATCACAAAAGGTCTGGTACAGTCTGTCCACGATATTTCCGACGGTGGCCTGTTCGTGGCCTTGGCCGAATCGGCCATGCCACGCGGGTTGGGTTTTGCTATTTCGACGGACGAGAATTTCCGCACTGATGCTTTCCTGTTTGGTGAAGCACAGGGGCGCGTGTTAGTTTCGGTAAAATCTGCGCAACAAGGCGAATTTCAGAAGTACTTAGGGGCGGATTTGAAGATTCAGCAAGCTTTGCTGGGTACGGTGACAGCGCAGGATTTTGTTGTGGATAACGTTAATGTGATCGGTTCTTCGGAGGCTAAGGATTTGTACGATAATTCTTTGGGTAAGGTAATGGGGTCATAAAATCTCCAAACAAAGTTTGCAATATTGTAAAGCAAATTACTCGTCTCCCTCAACGCCGAAACACCCCGGCAGTTGAACGATTATTACCTGACGTTTGTGCTTTCGGGCGGCGGCACATCAAAGCGCTGAGCCGAATTGTGGTGGGGCGGGTGGAGTAGGCCGTTATGTATAAAAAAGGAGGGGTACCGTTCAACTGAACGGTACCCCTCGCTTTTTTATAAAATATCTTCTTAGGCCTCTGACTCCGTCAGCGCCTCGAACGCCTCCTTGCAATCATTATCGTCGCCAAATTCCCAGAGAACTTCCTTCTGGTCGGACATATTGAAAAGAATACAGGCTTTTTTGCTTTGATTCGCTATTCCTTTTTGCGCGGTAATCACTTGATCCAAATTGATTACCAATCCGGTACCTTCCAGTAGCATCATTTTTGCCATAACAAAAAAATTATCGGTTAAGTGTTTGGTTGAAAGTCGCGGGCGCTTGCCCGTTTGGGGCAGCAAAGATACGAACCGTCGGCAAAATTACGGCCCGACAGCTTAAAATCTTTCATTTGCTGCGGTCCGCCGGGCGATCATTGAGCCACTTTCTCCATCCGCCGCAAACGGTCGTTTTGCAGCCGAATACGTTTGCACAAGATGCTCAGCACACTTTTCAGCAGCTCGGAGCGCTCCTCCATGAGATCGTAGAAATCCTCCTGGTCGATGCGGAAAAGCAATGTCGGGTCAGCGATGACGGCCGAGGCCGAGCGGGTTTCGGCGTCGAGCAGGGCCAGTTCGCCGAAAATGTCGTTAGCCCCGAACTGGGCCAGCTTAGTCTTGCCATCGAAGATTTCCACCGTGCCGGAGTAAATGACGTACATGCAGGTACCAAGTTCGCCTTTCTCGAATAGCACCTCGCCCAGCTCGCAGGTGTGTTCCGTGATAATGGGTACGATGGCCGACAAGACGTTTTCGGGCGTATTTTCAAAAAGTGGTGATCTTTTCAGTACCATCACCTTTTCGAGCGGCGAAACTACGCCGGCGGAGGCTTTTTCGTGGGTCATGTTTACTTTTGATTGGGGTACATCTAATTCTCCGCATTTCAGCAAAGCCGCTTCCCGCACCAGCGGATCAGGATGATCACAGTAACGTAGAAGCATGGCTCTGTCGTAGTTATCCGGGGCAACGTTCAGCGCCTGAACCACGCTCCATTCACTGAATTTCACGGTGCCTTGGGCTAAAACATAGTCGATGATTGGAACCGGCTTTTGCTGTCGGCATACCGTTTTTTCAAAAATGGCCAGCGTGGCTTCGGGCGTAGATTCATCCAGCAGCGCGTGCAGAGCCAGGTACTCGTTGCGGGGAATGATATTGTCCAGAATTTCGATGGCGTTGGCCCGCTTCTCGCGCGAGCTATGCTCGATATTGAGCATGGCGTTTTCTACGAGTCGGGCGTCGTGGGTCAGCATAAAGAGGAAGAAAATCCGCCGGACGCTTTCGTCAATTTCAAATTCGAGGCTGGCGTTCAGCGCCTGAGTAACATCCTCATTCAGTCCGCCTACCAACTGATAAAGATGGTCGAATTCCTGCTGTAAATAATCAGGCAAACGCGCAATATGTTCACGGGCCGGGTCGATGCGGCTGAGCGACCGCAGAGCGGCGGCGCGGGTCCGCAGGCGTTCGCTGCCCAACAGCTCGACGAGTACTTGTAAAGTGCGCGGCGTGCGGAATCGCTCGCAGCCAACCGCTATGAAATGGATAAGATGCGGTTGTCCTTCCGCGATGGTTTGCTGAATGCCAGCGTCGCCGGATTCACCCGCTTCCAGTAGTCCCATAATCGCTTGTTTGTCGTAGGCACGGTCACCCGTGAGTTGGAGCATCTTTTGGCAAGATTCGGGCGTGGGTTGGGTAGCCGCCACCAAAATGGCTTTCTCGGTAATGGCAAAGGAAGAGCTGAGCATTGATCGAACAATAAAAGGGTCGTAATCCGGCTCACCAAGTTCTTGAATGCAGTCGAGGGCGGCCAATTGGTCTTTTTCGTATTCCGACTCGGACAAATAGCGCAACGTAGCGTTGGTCAGCGTCGGAAAACGATCCCGTTTCCGGCAGCCCACGATGCTGCCCTGCACCGTACTGAGATCATCCGAATTGAGGAAAGCCAGCACTTGACTTTCGGCCAGCTCGTTTTGTTGACAGGCGATTTGACTGCCCAACCTCCGGTTGTCCGGGGAGTCGTCGCGCTGCGCCAGTTGGTAGAGGGCTACTGGGTCGTAAGCTTCGCCCGCATCGGCAATCGTCAGCAGCGTTTGGCGGCGGACAGTTTCGGAGGGATGGTGCAGCAGCGATTCATACTGTTTTTTCAGAACTTCGGGACGATGAATGGCCAGCCAATTGAGTGAAAAAAGCACGTCGCTCGGCGTGTTACTGCCGAGTTTTTCGAGCATAAGAGGCTCGGCGTTTTCTTGAAATAGTAAATCTTCCTCTTTGAAAAAACGCTTGCTGAGGGCATTTTTCAATTCCAGCAGGTAGGAACCGTGGGCTTTGGTCAGAAAATAAGCCGCTGCAATGGCCAGCGCCATGATGAAAACGAAAGAACCCGCCGCCAGGTGCAGGTGATTTAGATAGGCCACCAGCGTGACTACCCCCGCGATGCCCATGCCCAGCGGCTCATAAATTCCCTTGGCCAGCGTGTGTGCCTTCAGCCGCTGGTGCAGGAAAAGGGGCTGAAACATGACCAAAAAAACCGGGTCGTAGGTGGTTTTGCGGGTTATCTCAAAAAATATGTACAGCCCGCTGAACATATTGAGCAGCACAAGTTCAGTGGCATCGAACATTGAAAAAGTATACAGCCCCAGCGAGGCGGCAATCGTCAGCAGCGGGAGCAAAATCAACACGGTTCGCAGCCCGAAGCGGGCAATAACCCGGCTGGAAAGCAGCAGTTTGATCACCGTAGCTATCCCAAAAGCAATACTCAGCAGGTAGCCCAGGTAACTCATTACATCGCCCTGGTCGTGGTACTTGTGCTTTACGTTGATAAAGAAGCTGTACTCAATAAAAATCGCCGCCGCCGACACGAACACCATGCCCATGCAGAGATAGTACACTAACCAACTACCCCCAAAAAAGCGATCGATCAACCGGGGATGGCTGAGGACCGCAGCGCGGCGCTTTACCGCGTGGTGATCGGGAATGACCGTAGAGCGGAAGGTGAGTGTCTGCACCAGGTAAGCCAGTAAAAAAGCCGCACAAGCCACCCACAGCAAAATGTATAAGGAATAAGCCGAGTGAATTAACACCGCCAGCAGCGCGCCGATGGCCTTGGCCGGCAGGTCGCCGGAGCCGATAATGCCGAAAATTCGCTTGCTCTGACGCACGTCGAACACCAGCGCCGATAGCCCCCAAAATTCCAGGCCGGAGAGCAGATAAACGGCCCGGTAACCAATTAGCAACACCACCGCTTCTACAAAAGGGTCCAGGAAATACAGCCCCACCGAGAGCAGAACCACCAGCCCCACCGTCGCAAGCATGACGCCCCTTACCAGTTTTTTGAGCGAAAGACGGTGTTCATAATGCTCGTACACTTTGCCCGCCAGCATACAGCCTGCCGCCGCCAGAAAATAGCCTAACGGCAGCGATAGGTCGGGGTTATTTTGCAACAAAAGCACCGTAGCACACACGTAAATGAGGATGGTGCCAATACTGATAAAGAAATTATGGAGAAAAAAAAGCACCAGCGGGCGGCGCTCCGTGCTGCTGCGGCTTTCTCCGGGATTTTGTAGTGACACTTCCAATCGGGCCAGGGTTAACGCGGCAATCGGCGGTAATTTACGACCAAGTCGGCAGGAATCAAACGCGGGACGGGTACTTTGACCGGAAACCCAACAGCGCCGCTACCGCAGTTTGCGGGTTAGTTTTTGAAAGTCGGCCTCGACCGGTTCCAGATTTTCGTATTTATCGATAACGACCCGCCCTTTGTACACAATAAATGTGGTACGGGCTTCCAGCCCGTCTGGGGAGTCCAGCCCATAAAGAACAACGTCGCTCCCCTCATCCCCAAAAGAAGGCACCACCGTCAAAGCCAGCCGCCGAATGTCCAGTTCGCGGCCCAATTTTTCCAGCCTCTGTACGGTAGCCGCCCGATCGTCACCCGCCTCAACAATCAGATACACCTTCAACTGGTCCAGCTTCTCGTGACTAAGTTTTTCCAAGAATATCAGCCACCCCCTAACCTCATCCAGCTGATTGTTATTCTTGACAAAATACAAAATACCGTAGTTGCGCCCGTACTTACATACCGGACACGCCTTCGACCCACGGTCGGCCCCCCAGGCGTGGTAGGGCGTGAACGACGGACTTTCCTCCCCGATGGAAAGGCCCGTTTCCTTTTTTTGAACTTTACCTTCATGATAATTCGGAATGTGAAGCCCTAAAATAATGTCATGTTCGGCCAACTCCATTCCGTTCTCCTCGCGGGGACGCAGCACCCCGCTGCCGCCCCGATTTTCCAAAGCCTTGCCCTTGGCGGTAGTCAGCAGCGGGTCATCGTCGAACACCAGCTCATCCACATAGTACTCGTCGGCGATGTCGGGCTCTTTGATGGCCAGATGAATGTGCGCCGGTATGTCACGCTTGGGGTAGGGGGCCGGGCGATTAGTGTGTAGGCTGTACTTCCCATCGGCCCCGGTTTTCAGCCAGCCACGCCGCGATCCGTGGCGGATAGCTTCTCCTTTGAGTTCGCTGTTTTTGGAATAATATCCCTGCTCGTCGGTTTGCCAGTAGTAGATGATGACATCGGCGGCGGGAGTACGGCCATCGTTTTGATAAACCGTCCCCGTCACGACTAGTTTGGTGCGGGCATCGGCCCAGCCAAAACTGGTGTCGGTGGAATTGATTGGGTCGGGCATCCCGACGAACATGAGTTCGCAGCCGTCGCAACCACCACCGACCAGGGCCAGGCGGCGATCCGCCTTCGGCGGTTTTTGCTGGCTTCTGCTTTGGCAGGAAACCAGCAGAAATAGAAGGAGAAGAAGGAAAAACGGTTTTCTCATGGCGAGGTAGAAGTTGGTTTTCGGAAAAAGTACTTTCCAAAAATACCTTATTGCAACCCTCTTATCCATGACTTTCCGCCCAGTCGCGGAATTTTCCCGCCAGGCCGCGAATCACAACAATCGCCCTTTGACTTTGCCTACATAATGGCGACTAAGTCGCAGCGTCGCGCCGTCCACTAACTGAATATCATAGTCGCCCGTGAGTCGTGAAATTACTTTCTGCACCCGGTGAATATTGACGATGCAGGAACGGTGAATGCGGATGAAATCTTCGGGGTTTAGCTGCTTTTCCAGCTTAGACAAGCTTTCGGAATAGAGGTATTTCCCACCTTCCCTGTGCAGTACCGTGTAGGAATCCTCCGAACCAATCCAGTCGAGCGAGCCAGCCGAAATCAGGGTCGTTTTGACCCCGTCCTTGACCAGCAGCGCGGTAAGATACTTCGGTTTTTCTTTTGGCAGGATTTTAGGTTGAGTTTCCTGAAATTTTGGTTTGTTTTTCTCAGAAAAACGGTTGAAGACCAGCAACAACAGGCCATACATCAGAATACCGGTAAAGAAATCTTCGGATAAAGATTTTCGCAAAACGCCCTCGAAACGGAAAGCGTAGCCCAAAAGTACCCCGCTGAATACGGCCACCAATCCCGAGAAAATAAGTACCTGGACCAGGCTGGAAAAGAAGGCGGCCGAAAAGTGTTTCCAAATATTTTGTCGGTAATGCGTTGCAAGTGGCCATTTCCTGGCCAAGTGCGCCACAAGTGCTGTTTGCGGAATAAAAAGCAGCCAGTAGATTTTATACAGCAGGCTTTCGCTCCAATAAAATGAAGTGTCTTTCAAAAAAGCAAACCAGGCATCCTGCCCAACGGCCAGCATCGCTACGCCGAGCCACCACAAAATGTAGAGACGAGGCATGCCTCGTCTTACCGCGTCGCCGGCCGCCGCGTCGGAGCGTGGTTTATCATGCCCGGCCAAGTGAGAAGTTCGGTACATTTGCCCTATATTTGTTTTGATAAAAAACCTAATCGACCATCTAATTTAACCCATGAAGCACATTTTCCCAAAGATTCTGGCAGTTCTCTGCCTTTTCTCACTAATAAAAGTACCCGCCCACGCCCAAACCCTCATGGGCTTCGACACTTCGGCGGCCCAAAAAGAAACCGCCCTCGAAAAGCAATTCGACCAGCAGCTCAAAGCCGAAAACCTGCGCGCCAACCTGAAGTACATGAGCGCCCGCCCGCACCACGTGGGTTCGCCCTTCGGTAAAGAAGTCGCCGAATACGCCCTCGGGCTATTCAAGTCCTACGGTTTCGACGCCCGCCTCGATGTGTCTTACGTCCTGTTTCCCACGCCCAAAACCAGAATCGTCGAACTGGTCGAACCCACCAAATTCAAGGCGTCGCTGACTGAACCCATCCTGAAAGAAGACGCCACCTCCGGCCAAACCAAGGAGCAACTACCCACCTACCACGCTTTCTCCGCCGACGGCGACGTGACCGCCGAACTGGTGTTCGTCAACTACGGTATTCCCGAGGACTATGAGGCTCTAAAAAAAATGGGCATCGACGTGAAGGGCAAGATCGTGCTGGCTAAGTACGGAAATTCCTGGCGCGGTATCAAGCCCAAAGTCGCCGCTGAGAACGGAGCCATCGGCTGCATCATCTATTCCGACCCGAAGGAAGACGGCTTTTTCCAGGGTGATGTGTACCCAAAAGGGGCCTACAAAAACGAAAGCGGGGCGCAGCGCGGCTCCGTGTTGGACATGCCGCTCTACCCCGGCGACCCGCTCACGCCCGGCTACGGGGCCACGAAAGACGCCAAGCGACTCGACCACAAAGACGCCCCTACGATCATGAAAATTCCCGTGCTGCCCATTTCCTACGGCGATGCCCTGCCGCTGCTGAAAGCACTGGGCGGTGAGGTGGCCCCGGTGGCCTGGCGCGGCGCGTTGCCCATCACCTACCACGTGGGTCCCGGCCCGGCCAAGGTGCATCTCAAACTGGAATTCAACTGGGACGTGCAGCCCGCCTATAATGTGATTGCCACGATCAAAGGCAGTGAGTATCCCGACGAGTGGGTCATTCGCGGCAACCACCACGATGCCTGGGTCAACGGGGCCAACGACCCGCTGAGCGGTGCGGTGGCAGTCTTGGAAGAAGCCCGCGCCTTGGGCGAACTAATGAAAGGTGGCTGGAAACCTAAAAGAACGATCATTTATGCCCTTTGGGACGCCGAGGAACCCGGCCTGCTGGGCTCGACGGAATGGGTGGAGGAGCGACAAAAGGAACTGGAAGAAAAAGCCGTGGCCTACCTGAATACCGACTCCAACGGGCGCGGCTTTTTGTACGCGGGCGGTTCGCACACGCTCGAAAAATTCCTCAATCAGGTGGCCCGCGATGTCACCGACCCGCAGCGCAATGTGAGTGTGGGCGACCGTCTGCGGGCCAAGGTCATGGTAGACGGCAGCCCAAAGGCAAAGCAGGAAGCCCGCAGCCGTGGTGATCTGCGCATCGGGGCGTTGGGTTCCGGCTCCGACTACTCGCCTTTCATTCAACACCTGGGCATCGCGTCGATGAACATTGGCTTCGGCGGGGAAGACGGGGGTGGCGAGTACCATTCGATCTATGACTCCTACGACCACTATACCCGCTTCAAGGACACTGATTTTTCCTACGGCGTGGCTTTGGCCGAAGTGATGGGCCGCTGCGTCATGCGTCTGGCCGACGCCACGGTATTGCCTTTTGAGTTTCAGAATTTTGCCAATACTGTGCAGCAATACGCCGACGAAATCAAAAAGTCGGTCGAAACCACGCGTACCCAGTCTGAGGAACACAATAAGTTGCTGGCCGAAAACCGCTTCCAACTCGCCGCCGACCCTAAGGAGCCGTTCACGCAGCCCGAAGCCAAACCCAGCGTTCCGTACCTGAACTTTGCCCCGCTGGATAATGCCCTCGCTACGCTGGAAAATAGCGCCAACGCCTACGCCCAGGCCAGCGCCAAGGCTACCAGCCTATCGGACGAAAATCTGAAAAAGTTGAACGAAATCCTCTACAAATCAGAGCGGTATCTCACGCATCCCGAGGGACTGCCGCGCCGCAACTGGTTCCGTCACCAGATTTATGCCCCTGGTTTTTACACGGGTTACGGTGTGAAAACGCTACCCATGATTCGGGAGGCCATCGAGCAGAATAACTGGCCCGAAGCCGAGGCAGGCATCCGCCGCGTGAGCGAAACCCTTACCAACTTTGCCGCCCAGGTGAACAAGGCAACGGCACTGGTAAAGTAGCGTGCCCTTTTGCATTATTCCATCTTTTATTTCTATTAAAAGCAACTTTCCAGGTTCAACAGCCGTAAGTAGAGGCAAGAGTGCCAATACCTTGCCTCTACTTATTGCCTAATATGCCTGACCTGATAAATATTTCCTCCTGAATCTTATCATGAAACTGGAACTGACTGATTGACTCTGCTTTACCCAATCTCCTGTACAAGTGTCAGTTGTACTCTTAATTATTAAGCATATTTTATTTTTGTTAAGAATTATTTGAAAATGCTCACGAATGCTGTTATTTTTGCGTTTTAACTTTTCCTAGAAAAAGTTTCACTTGTCAGTTTTACAATTTTTCACAAACCTTTCTTCAATTAACCAATCCTTATGAGAAAAAGCTACCTAAGCTGGATCAGGAACGCAGCTGTTCTTGCTATTCTGGCCATGTTGAACCTCACGGCATTTGCCCAGGACCGCCGGGTCACGGGTACCGTGAAAGACGGTGTAGGCCTGGGAATTCCCGGCGTGAACATCGTACTGAAAGGAACCCTGACGGGTACCACCACTGACTCCGAAGGAAATTATGCCATCGGCGTCAACTCACCGAACAGCGTTTTGTCCTACTCCGCCATCGGCTTCAAGGCCATCGATGTTACAGTCGGCACCAAAAGCGTGATTGACGTTACGATGGAAGACGACGTGAGCCAACTGAGCGAAGTGATCGTAACGGGCTACACCACCGACAACCGCCGCGAAACGGCCGGAGCCGTTGCAACGGTAAAGGCTAAGGATCTCACTCAGGTGCCTTCGGGTAACGTAGAGCAGCAGTTGGCCGGACGTATTGCCGGCGTGACGGTCATTACCAACGGACAGCCCGGAACCAACAGCCAGATTCGCGTACGCGGTTTCGGGGCTTTTGGCGGTAACGAACCTCTGTATGTTGTGGATGGGGTACCCGTAGGCAACACCAACTTCCTGGCTCCCGACGACATCGAGTCGACCACGGTGCTGAAAGACGCCGCCGCTGCCTCCATCTACGGAGCGCGTGCCGCCAACGGCGTGATTGTTTATACTACTAAGAAAGGCAGCAAGGGAGCCAAGAAATTGAGCATCACCTACGACGGACTGTTTGGTTCCACTAATCCCGGTACGCCTTTCAAATCTTTGAGCCCCCAGCAATATGCTGATTGGACATTCATCGCAGCCCGCAATGATGCCTTGCAAAACAAGACTGAACCCAAGTATGAGCATCCGCAGTTCGGTCCCGGCCCCAACCCCGTTATTCCTGACTACATCAACGTGGGCGGCAGGCCTGCGGTAATCGGCAGCGTGGATCTAGCAGCAGAAAAAGAGAAGTACAACATCGACCCCAAGGCCGGGGGCATTTACCAGGTAGTGAAGGCCAACAAGCAAGGAACGGACTGGTACGATGCCATCACGCGGAATGCTCCTCTGATGCGCCACGCTTTGGGCTTCTCGGGCGGCGGTGAGAATAGTCGTTTTTACCTCAGTTTCAGCGCCCAGAATCAAGGTGGTATCTTGAAGTATAACGATTTCAACCGTTACACTTTCCGGGCTAATACGGAATTCAACGTGTTGAAAAATCTGCGCATTGGTGAGAATCTGCAATTCACCTACCTGCAAACGCTTGGTCAGGGCGGTCAAAACAACGGTGCGGGCGTCGCTGCCGATGAGAACGACATCAACCTTGCCTACCGGATGCCGACGATCATTCCGATCTATGATGAATTCGGCGGCTACGCCGGTACGGCAGCTAAGGGATTCAACAATCCCCGTAACCCTGTAGCTAACCGCGACGGGGCATCAAAAAACCGGAACTTCAACGGTAATGGCTTTGGTAACGTTTATATCGAATTCGATCCCATTCCTGGTTTGACGCTGCGAAGTTCCGTTGGTGGTCAGTATAATAACTACTACTTCTATAACTACGGACGGCTACAGTACGAAAACTCCGAAAACAATTCGGCGTTTAGCTATGGTGAGGGCGGAGGCTATTCGTTTGGCTATGTGTTTACCAATACGGCCAACTACAAAAAGCGTTTTGGCAAACACAATATCGACCTGCTTGCCGGACAAGAGGCGTTGAATACGGGAATTTTCCGGGGACTCAGCGGAAATGGTCAAAGTCCGTTCTCGACCGACCCTAATTACGTCAACCTGAATACGGTGAGTGCTACCGGGCGTACTGTGGGTAGTAACTACGGCAAGGGCGTGAACTTCTACTCGCTGTTTGGCCGGGTGAACTACATTTACAACGACAAGTACATCGTTACGGGCGTACTACGCCGCGATGGCTCGTCTCGCTTTGGTGCGAACAGCCGTTATGGCGTATTCCCGGCGGTTTCGGCAGCCTGGCGCTTGTCCTCCGAGAATTTCATGAAGTCGATTCCCTGGATCACGGATTTAAAGATCCGTGGCGGCTACGGCATCATGGGTAACTCCAACAACGTGGATCCAAACAACCAGTACAGTCTGTTTGGGGCCAGCATTGGCAACTCTTCCTACGACATCGCCGGTACTAACGGCAGCGCTCAGGAAGGATTTTACCGTACGCGGATCGGTAACCCCAACGCTAAGTGGGAAACCTCCGTTACCACCAATATTGGGTTTGACGCCACCTTGTTGAATGGCAAACTCGATGTGATACTTGACTTGTGGAAGAAGGACACCAGGGACCTGTTGTATCAGGTGCCGGTACCAGCGACCTTGGGTGTCTACGCCTCTGCTCCCTCAGTAAACACGGCCCGGATGTCCAATAAAGGAATCGATATTCAACTCATTAACAAAGGCCGCATCAAAGGCGATCTGTCTTACGAATTAAACGTAACAGCGGGTATTCTGCACAACGAGATCGTCAGTCTGGCGGGTGATCAGACCTATCTCACGACGGTCAATCCAGGTTTCCGGGGCATTAACCCCATTCGTAACCAATTGGGCTACTCCATCTCGTCTTTTTACGGTTACGATGTAGTCGGCTTGTTCCAAACCCAGGCGGAAATTGATGCAGCGCCCACGCAGGCAGGGGTCACTTCTACCAAAGCGGCTGCCGACATCAACGCCAAGGACCCTAAGGCGGGTGCCGTGCCTAATGGTGTGGGACGTTTCCGCTACCGCGACGTCAACGGCGACGGGCAGATTACCGCCGACGACCGTACCTACCTGGGCAGCCCGGTACCGAAGTTTTCGGGCGGTATTGCTTTCACCTTGAAGTACAAGAATTTCGACTTGAACCTGTACGCCAACGGAACGGCGGGTAACAAGATTTTCAACGTCTCAAAGTGGTTTACCGATTTCTATCCCTCATTCCAGGGATCGAGCAAGTCGACGCGTATCCTGGATTCGTGGTCACCACAGAACACGGGTGCTACCATTCCCATTTACGAATCGGCTTCCAATTTCAGCACCAACACCCAGTCGAACTCATACTATGTAGAGGACGGTTCTTACATCCGTATCCAAAATTTGTCTCTCGGCTATACGCTGCCCGCCAACCTGTTGTCGCGCATCGGAATGCAGCGGGTACGAGTGTTTGCTTCGACCAACAACCTGTTGACTATCACCAAGTACCAGGGACTCGATCCATCAGTAGGTGGCAACGCCGACACCAACTTTGGTATCGACGTGGGTAACTACCCCATCACGCGTAGCTGGAATCTCGGCGTCAATCTTGGATTTTAATCAATAATTTCTGAAAAAATTCCGTTTCAGAAATTGAAAAACCACTTTAACACAAAAATAATGAAAAATATATCATTGAAAAGTGCGGTCCTGATTGCCTCCGTTACAGCGGGATTGGCCTTCGCCGCCGTTTCCTGTAAGGATTCCTTTCTGGAAATACCACCAACGGGCCAGATCAGCGAGGCGCAGTTGACCTCCAAGGCCGGTATCGAGGGTGCGCTCATTGCGGCTTATTCCACCCTTAATGGACGCGCTAACCGCATGGCGAGTGCCACCAACTGGGTGTGGGGCAGCATCCGGGGTGGTGACGCCAATAAGGGAACCGATCCCGGCGACTTTAGCACGATCAACCCCGTACAACGTTTTGAAACCATCCCGACTCTGGACGTCGTAAACGACAGTTGGCGGGGAAACTACGAGGGAATTGCCCGAACCAACAACGTTTTGCGGCTGCTGGCAAAAGCCGATCCCGAGGTAACAGCCGCCGACAAGAAGCGAATTTCTGCCGAGGCTCGCTTTCTGCGTGCCCACTATTATTTCCAGTTGGTGCGTAACTTTGGCAATGTGCCCATCGTGACCGAGGCCGATGATTACGGTACCGGGATCGAGGCCATTAAAAACGATAAGCCCGTCTATGCTTTCATCGAAGAAGACATGAACTACGCCGTAGCCAACCTGCCCGCTACCCAAGGCGCTGTGGGCCGGGCCAACAGTTGGGCGGCCAAGGCGTATCTGGCTAAGATTTATTTGCAGCAGAAAAAGTACGCCGAAGCGTTGCCACTGTTCACCGATGTGATTAACAACGGTGTGACCGCCAGTGGCAAGAAGTACGGACTGGTGCCGAAGTACGCGGACATTTTTAAGGCATCGAACGACAACAATCAGGAGTCGGTTTTTGCCATTCAGAACGCGGCCAATACGGGTTCGGTCAACAACGCGTTCCCGGAGTTTGACCTGAATTATCCTTACAATACAGGCCCCTCAGGACCCGGTAACTGCTGCGGATTTTTTCAGCCCAGCTTCGAGCTCGTGAACTCGTTCCGTACTGATGCTACAGGGCTGCCGCTGCTGGATGGGTCGTACAACGATGCGGGAAAAGCCCTTAAGGTTGATTTCCCACTGAAATCCGCTGAGCCTTTCACCCCGGATGCTGGCAACCTCGATCCCCGTTTAGATCACTCGGTAGGCCGCCGTGGGATCATGTATCTCGACTGGCAACCACACCCTGGTGCCGACTGGATTCGTAACCCCGCCAATGGGGGACCTTATTCGCCTAAAAAGTACACCTACTACAAGTCGGATCGCGGCTCGTTGCAGGATAATAGTTCCTGGACACCCGGCTATACGGCGCTCAACTTTACGATCATCCGCTTTGCCGATGTACTGCTGATGGCCGCCGAAGCCGAGATCGAGGCGGGAAGTCTTGAAAAAGCCCGTGAGTACACCAACCTGGTGCGCCGCCGCGCCGCTAATCCTGACGGCTTCGTCATGCAGGATGGCAAGGCTGCGGCCAAATACGTAATCCAGGAGTACCCGGCCAGCCAGTTTGCTACCAAGGAGAAGGCTCGTGAAGCACTGCGCTTCGAGCGCAAGCTCGAACTCTCTGGCGAGGGCCACCGCTTCTACGACCTGGTGCGCTATGGAACGGCGGAGAAGGTACTGAACAATTACCTGACCTATGAATCCAAGTTCCTGCCTACCACGCTGGGCGGCGCGCGCTTTACTGCGGGTAAGGATGAGTTGCTGCCCATTCCGCAGGCCGAAATTGACCTGCTAGGCGCAGAAGGGGTTGCTACTTTGAAGCAGAATCCGGGTTATAAGTAATGACTTCGGTTTGTGTCGTTAACCAAAAAGGCAAGCCTAATGGCTTGCCTTTTTGGTATCTTTGTGGGTTGTCATTGCTGAGTGGAAAATCATGAACATTCCTTAAATTCCCAAAAAATCAAATGATAAGGGCATGGTGGAGTTCAAAATACAAATGGAAGAGAGTGTCGTGCAGACTTTGGGCTATCGAGAAGTGGAGAAGCGTCTGGAGGATTTTGCCCAAAAACTCATTTTGAAACTGGCGGCGCAGGACATTCTGGAAGAATTGCCAACCATCGATTTGGAAAACGACAAGGAATGGCAAATGGCGAGAAACCTGGCTTGGGAGCAGGAGATGCACAGATACATCGAAGTTCCTATGTCTCCTCCCACGTTTAATGCTCTTGAATTTGATACGAAAGGGTTTAAGTTTGACCGCGACGAGGCTAATTCTCGCTAATATTTCTAATCAAACGAATCTCATCATGAGTACGGCACAAATATTTTACGAAAAATACAAGGTACTCCCGAAACGAGTACGAGAGGAATTCAAAGCATTGATTTTCAACGAAGAAGAGGATTATAACGCATTGACCCTAATGGAGGAGATCGAGATAGGTCTGCGGGAAGTTAAGGCTATTCAGGAAGGAAAAATTTCCGGTATTACTTTTGAAGATTTGGAAAAAGAGATTGAGATTATATTTATTAAATGACAGCTCATTATGCCAAAGATTATTGAATACTTTGGCCTGGTTTTCTATTTTTATTCGCACGAGCATTTACCCATTCATGTTCATGTAAGATACGCTGAGTATGAGAGTGTAGTAGAATTATTTTTTGAATCAGGGGAGTTGAAGTCAATGGATGTGAGACATGCTCGAGGAATTGAACCCTTACCTGCCAAGCAGTTAAAAGAAGCGAAGAAGGTTATCGAATCACAAGCGATATTCATCGCGAATTCGTGGAGTAGCTATTTCGTTTTAGGTAAGGACCCCGAAACTAAAAAGATCACTAAAAAACTATGAACGCATTGAAAATTGTAAAAGCCGATTACGTATCGGGATTAAAATTAAAAATCGAATTCTCAGACCATACTGAGAAAGTAGTGGACTTCGAGCCGTTCTTGACTCATCGCCCTCACCAGTCATTCCGTTACTACCAAAAACCGGAGAATTTCAAAAAGTTTAAAATCGAGTACGGCAATGTGGTTTGGGGAGAAAATTGGGATGTGATTCTGCCAGTAGAACAGTTGCACCAAGGGATAATAGAATTTTGAGAAAGACCCCAGCTTCATTTTTTTGCAAAAATAGTTTCGGGCTCCTCGCCCTAATCTTCTTCCTTGCTTCCTGCAAGCAAAAGCCACTCTTCACACTCCTTCCCGCCGAAGACACGGGCGTCACCTTCGCTAATCGCCTGACGGAAAACGACACGATGAATATTATCGATTTCGAGTACGTCTATAACGGCGGCGGCGTGGGAATCGCCGACCTGAACGGCGATAGTCTGCCCGATATTGTTTTTTCGGGAAATCAGGTGAACAGCCAGGTGTATATCAACAAAGGCGGGATGAAGTTCGCCAACGTCAGCGACAAGGCGGGACTCTCTAACTTGGGCCGCTGGTGTTCGGGCGTGAGTCTGGTGGACATCAATGCCGATGGTAAGATGGACATCTACCTTTCGGCGACGACTTTCAAGACCGAGTGGCAGCGGGCCAACTTGTTGTTCGTCAACCAGGGCAACGACGCCGACGGCGTGCCGATCTTCAAGGAAATGGCCGCCGAGTACGGCATCGCCGACACGGGCCACTCGATGCAGGCTGCCTTTTTCGATTACGACAACGACGGCGACCTCGACCTGTACGTCCTGATCGACACCATCAACCAATACCCCAATCTTTACCACAAAAAAAATACCGACGGCTCCTCGCCAACCACCGACCGCCTCTACCGCTGCGACTGGGACGCGAAGGGCGGACATCCGGTGTACGTGAATGTCTCGAAAGAAGCGGGCATCCAAACCGAGGGCTACGGGCTGGGTCTCAACATCACCGACTTTAACCGCGATGGATACAAGGATATTTACGTCACGAACGACTATTTGTCCAACGACCTGCTCTATATCAACAACGGCGACGGGACTTTTACCGACAAAGCGCAGGCGTATTTCAAGCACACCAGCAACTCGGCGATGGGGAACGACGTGGCCGACCTCAACAACGACGGTCTGGCCGACGTGATGGCCCTTGATATGCTGCCTCGTGATAACGAGCGCAAGAAGCGATTGATGGGCGCGAACAGTTATCAGGGCTACCTCAACAACGACCTCTACGGCTTCACCTATGAGTACGTGCGCAACACCATGCAGATCAACATGGGCAACAAGCCCGGCACCAATGAGCCAATTTTTGCCGACATGGGCATGATGGCCGATGTCGCCGAAACTGATTGGAGCTGGACGCCCCTGCTAGCCGACTTCGACCACGACGGCTACCGAGACCTGATCGTGACCAACGGCTTTCCCCGCGACGTGACCGACCGCGATTTTGCCCAGTTCCGCGCCGAAAGCGGCTCCGTGGCAACGAAGGATTATTTGATCGGCCAAATTCCGACCGTGAAAATCAAGAATTTCGCCTTCCGCAACCGGGGCGATTTGACCTTCGAGAACGTGACCGAAAAGTGGGGCATCGGGGTACCGTCGTTTTCCAACGGCGCGGCCTACGCCGACCTGGATTTGGACGGAGATTTGGACATGGTCGTGAACAATATCAACGACTCGGCTTTCGTCTATCGCAATAATTTAATGGACAGCCAGCCGGAGAAAAACCATTATTTGCGCGTGGCTTTCCAAGGCGGCGAACATAATGTGAACGGCTTAGGGGCGCGGGTAGAGATTTTCTACGCTGACAGTTTGCGGCAGCTATACGAGCATTCGCCTTATCGCGGCTACCTATCGTCGGTGGAGCCAAGGGGGCATTTTGGTTTGGGAGAAGTGAAGACGGTGGACCGCGTTGTGGTCGTTTGGCCCAATGGCAAGCAGCAAACGCTGAAAAATGTGAAGGCCGACCAGGTACTGACCGTCCGGCAGTCCGACGCCACCGAAAACTACACACCGGAACCGCTACCTGCCCAACTTTTCCGCAACCTGACGGATTCGGTGGGGATCGACTACGTCCACGAGGAACCGGAATTCATTGATTTCAACGGCCAAAAACTTTTGTTGCATAAGCTTTCTCAGTTTCCTCCGGCGGTGGCAACGGCGGATGTCGATGGCGACGGGTTGGCCGACTTGTTCGTGGGCGGTTCGCGGCAGCACAAAGGCCGGTTTTTCTTACAAAAAGCGAACGGCACTTTTGAAATGAAAGACCTGCTGCCCGGCGGGGAAGGCGAAGAAAAGCAGTCGGAGGACATCGGTGTGCTCCTGTTCGACGCGGACGGCGACGGCGACAACGACCTTTACATCGCCAGCGGCAGCAACGAGCAGAACGCGGGCGACCCCAGTTATCAAGATCGGCTGTACCTCAACGACGGTAAAGGCAATTTCAGCCTGGCCACGGGTTCGCTGCCCGACGCCAAGGTGAGTACCTCCTGCGTCCGCGCCACCGACTACGACCGCGACGGCGACCTCGATCTGTTCGTCGGCGGGCGCATCGACCCTCAGCATTACCCGCGTTCGGTCAATAGCTTTATTTTAAGGAATGACTCGAAACCGGGTAGCCCCAAATTTTCCAACGTCACGCAGCAAGTTGCGCCGCAACTCCAAAGCGGCGGCCTGATTTGCGACGCGCTTTGGACGGACTACAACAACGATGGCTTCGTGGATTTGATCGTGGCCGGGGAGTGGACTTCTTTGAAGGTTTTCCAAAATAAAAATGGCGTTTTCGTTCCCGACGACGCGCTAAACGGCTACCTGGAAAAGTATAAAGGCTTCTGGAACAGCATCATCGGTGGCGACTTCGACAACGACGGCGATACCGATTACGTGGTGGGCAACACGGGCCTGAACAACCTCGCGCGTACTTCGGATGAGACGCCGATCACTATGATGGCGGGCGACTTCAACCAGGACGGCATGTACGACGCCGTGCCGATGGTGTACTATCCCAACGCCAGCGGTAAGCGGGAGTTGGTGCCTTACCACGGCCGTGAGGACATGATCAAGCAGATGATTCCGATGCGGGCCCGGTATCAAACTTACGCCGATTTTACCAAGGCAACTTTTGAAAACCTCCTGACCGAAGAGCAGCGCAAGGAAGCGATCGTGCTGCAAGCCAATTACTTGAAATCGTCTTACATCGAAAATAAAGGCAACGGCCAGTTTGACCTGCGCCCACTGCCTGCCCTGGCGCAAGTCGCTCCCATCAACGGCATGATCGCCGACGACTTCGACGCCGACGGCAACCTAGACGTGTTGCTGGTAGCGAATGATTTCGGCAATGAAGTCAGTGCAGGCCGCCTCGATGCTTCCAACGGCCTGCTGCTGAAAGGCGACGGACGCGGCCACTTCACGCCGCAAACGCAGGCAAAAACGGGTTTTTACGTTCCGGGAAACGCCAAAGGGCTGGTGCAATTACCCGACGCACAAGGGAATCGCCTGATCGTCGCTACCCAAAACCGGGGGCCAATACAGGTTTTTGGCCAAACTGAAAGGCAAGTAAAATGGCTGCCCGTACAACCCGAAGATGCCTTCGCTTTGGTAAAATTCAAAGACGGCACCACCCGCCGCTATGAGCTGTACTATGGCGCATCCTTCCTCTCTCAGTCTGTGCGGCAGATACCGCTCAACAATCAAGTTGTAGAAGTAGAGATTATTAATTTCAAAGGAAAGAAGCGCAAGCCACAGTTAGCAGAAATTGCTCTCTAATTCAGCACCTCCTCCCTTTTTCAACCTCCTTAAATGGTAATATTTAGCAGGCTGCCGGATCATTTTAGAATAATCCGTCCAGTAAGTATGATTCTCCATAAATTTAATCTGAATTTGATTCCAGGCTACCTCATCCTTAACTAAATCCCGCGTGTGCATTTCGCGGTAAAGGGAATAAGCAATGGGTTCATAATCAGTCCGTCCGAGGTAATCCAGATCGGCATCGGCCAATATTTCCTCCAGTTTATTTTTGGGTTTTTGGGGAATTTTAGTCGCCGCGATCATGCCACTAATCAATACAATTTGCCGGGGTTCGTAGCCAAAGTGCGGCAGATATTCGTGCGCCATCCGGCTGCTTTCTGCCTCATGGCCTTTGTAGGCGGTGAGGAAACCCGCATCGTGAAAAAGGGCCGCCGTGCGCAGCAGCGTCAGCGTTTCGTGGTCGGCGATCCCCTCGGCCAGAGCAATACGACCCGCCGCCTCGGCCACGTCCAGCGTATGGTCGGGGCTGTGGTAGTACAGCGTGTCCGAAAGTTCGGCGCGCAGTTTGTCGAGAATAAAGGCTTCGGCTTCGGGTAGGTTCATAATAAGTAATAATCTAAGGCTGCACCACCACCACTTTTTTTTTGAATTGCTGGGTATTTCCGACGCTGTCGAAGGAGTCGATGAGTACTAGATAATAGCCGGTGCGCACGATTTCGCCTTTGTCGTTAAGCCCTTCCCAGCGAAGGGTTCCATCGGTACCAATCGTTTGGTTTTTAATCAAATACCGCACCAACCTTCCCTGCACATCGAAAATCCGAACGCTGGCCACGCGTCCCGGCCCGGTAAGGCTGTACCGGATAGTGGCAAAATCATCCATCCCATCACCGTCGGGCGTGATGGCCTCCGGCTCCACCACAAAGGCGTCGACGACTGCGCTGCCCGCACCCTGCGAATTGGCGTAGCCGGGCGTAGCGTAGCCCACCACCGCCGCCGCCGACTGCCAGTTTTTGGGATCGTTGCCGGGGCGTTCGGGGTAAATTCTTTCCAGCGAAACACCCTTGGCGTTGGTAATCAGCGGTGATTGGTTTTTATCGAGGTATTCGAAAACGTCGACCAGCCGCCCGCTGGCGTCGCGCAGCGATACGCCCCCGGCGTCGTTCACAAAGGATGGCATGGAAGGCAGGGTAATCAGCGTACGCGGACGCTCGGTCGGGTATTGCTCGGCCAGGATTTTGGCGTTGACGCTGAAAGCCATGAACTCGTTGGGGGCGAGAAGCAAATCTTTAGTGGCGATGGTTTTAAATGAACCCGGCACCCCGGCTTTCACATTACCCAGCGACCAATTTTTCAGGCTGATAAAATTCTGGCTGCGATTATAGATTTCAGCGAACTCTACGCCGCCCGTGCGCGGGTCGAACAGAATTTCGTTCAAAATCACGTCGCCCGAATCGGCTTTTGCGGGCAGGCCAAAGACGAGACTCGTTTCTTTCAGACGGTTGCCCGCGCAGTCGATTACGTTGTTAACGGCCAGTTCGTAACGTTGTCCGGCCAGCAGCGGGGCGTCCAATGTGAGCAGCGCCGTGCGAAAGCCGGGTGTTTCGATGACGGACTTTCGGACGCTGCGGCCTTTCAACTCGTACGTTCCACTTTGGCTGCTGGCCAGGCTATCCAGCCGCTCGTTGAAATAAACGGTCAGTTGATTTTCACCCGAAATCTCAACCCGCTCGGCTACGGGTGGACTGCGGTCGGGGTTGGAAGCTGCGACGGAATTGGGCTTGTTGGGCGTGCCGCCCAGCGCGTCCGTGGACGCCCGCCAGTTGTCGGCTTCACCGCAGGGGTTGGCGATTTCGATCATTTCCAGGGAATAGCCGCCGTTGCGGCGGTTCGACGCCCACCAACTATCTTTGTAAGCAACCGAGAAAACGAGCGCCCCTTTGGCGTTGCGCAGTGTGAGCGTGGCTCCGGCATTTACCAGAGAAAAAGAGGATAGGCCCCAAACCCGGCCAAAACGGGACAGCAAAGGCACCGAGTTGCGGGAACAAAGGAGCGCGTAGCCACCCGGTGCCAGCACCGAATCGGGTAGCAAAGCCGTTCCCAAGCGCCAGCCTTTGGTAGCAATGGGTTGTGAACTGCGGTTAAAAATCTCGATGTACTCAGCATCGGGTAGACCGACCACGGGAATAGGATCGGCCATGATTTCGGTGACGATTATCGAGTTGTAGCTTTGAGAGAACGTCGCGTTGGACCAAAGCCCGCCCCAGCCCAGCAAGACGAGCAGACTGATGGCCCTTTTGAAAAAAGAACGTCTTGACATAGTCGGATACAGTCCAAATAATTAGCAGACAATATAGCGTTTTATCTGAACGAGCGGAAAAAGTCATTTGGCGCTCGTTCTTGAAAATCTTGCTATACTTGTAAAAGAAACCTGAAACTACTTTTATTTTTTTTAGCCAAAAATCATGCAGATATATATTCATACCACCTTAAATAAAGACCTTCGACAACGACTGCTCACCGGGATTCCCGATGGCCACACGGTCGAGTTTCGGGAGGAGACCGATACCGATGCGACCGCCCGCGAAAAATTCGATCGTAGCCAATTAGTCCTGGGGAATCCGCCCATAGAATGGCTGGCCGAAAAACCCGTCGATCTCGAATTCTGGCAATTGGATTCTGCCGGATTTGACAAGTACCGGGGCGTAAAAATCAAGGGCCGCGCCGCCAACATGGGCGACTGGTTTGCGAGGCCCTGCGCCGAAACCATCGTGGCCGGGCTTATGGCCCTCTATCGGGGCATCGACGCGCTTACGCTTTTGAAACAAAACAAGCAGTGGGTGGGCCACGCTATGAGGCCCTATCTGGGCCTCATGGACCGTCGCGAAGTCGTCGTGTTGGGCGGCGGCACCATCGGCACCGCCACACGACAGATTCTGGAAGGCTTCCGTTGCCGGGTCAGGACGGTAGCCCGCACCGCGCCTGAGGCCGAAATTCGCACCAAGGAAGAACTGTTGGCCGTTCTGCCGCTGGTGGACATCGTGGTCAATACGCTGCCCGGCACGGCGAACAACTACGTGGACCGCGAAATGCTGGCCACTATGAAATCCGGTAGCGTGTACGCCAACGTCGGGCGCGGCAACACCACCGACGAAGATGCCCTGCTGGACGCTCTGCGCAACGACCACCTCAGCGGGGCCGTGCTGGACGTGACCGAGGTCGAGCCGTTGCCTGTCGACAATCCGCTCTGGACGCTGCCCAACGTCATCCTGACTCAACACACGGGCGGTGGCCAGGCCGACGAAGACGTGGGAAAAGTAGATTTGTTCCTGCGCAACCTTGAAAACCTGGAAGCCGGTGAGGCTTTGGAAAGCGAAGTGGACTTAGGAAGGGGGTACTGATGTTTAGCTACGAAGTAAGAAATATTCGCGTGCGCTACGCCGATACCGATCAGATGGGCTATGTGTACTACGGCAATTATGCCCGCTACTACGAAATTGGTCGGGTGGAGGCGTTGCGTAGTCTGGATTTTCACTACAAGAAAATGGAAGACGCGGGCGTGATGATGCCGGTGTACGAGAACCGCTCGCGCTACCACCAACCCGCTCGCTACGATGACTTGCTGACGATTCTGGTGCGCCTGCCCAAACTGCCGACCGCCAGGGTAGTCTTCGAATACGAAATCCGTAACCAGACGGGCGAACTATTGAATACGGGCGAAACCACCCTTGTCTTCCAGCGCCGCGACACCGGACGCCTCTGCCAGGCCCCAGAGGGTTTACTGGAAAAACTCCGCCCGTATTTCCATTCTCAAATTGAAAGGGAAAAGTAGATTTGGATAGACAGTTTATTTAGGATACAAAGGTTTGAGCATTGTAAACTGTCCACCCGCACAGCAGCGGCTGACCGTCGGCGTACCGGTCCACTGTCCACTCTCAATTGCCAATTAAGGAAAAGTGCTCGAGAAACTCCTGGAACATCCCCGTCTGCAAAAACTCGGCCACTGGCTGAGGGGGACGACTTTGTTTCGAGGGTCGGTATCGCTGTACGACGTGCTGGTCAACCTCATCGACAAGCTCATCGTTTATGACATCGACCAGCGGGCCACCGCCGTGGCTTTCAGCCTAACGCTGTCGGCTTTTCCGGCGATTATCTCTTTTTTTACCCTAATTCCCTACATTCCGGTCGAGAATCTGCAACCGCAGATCATGGACTTCCTGCGCGAAATCATGCCCACCAGCATTTACGCCGAAGCCCAGACGACCATCATGGACATCATCAGCCGCCCGCGCCGGGGAATATTGTCGGTGGGTTTTATTCTTACCATTGTGACTTCCACTAACGGCATGGTGTCGCTGATGCGCTCGTTCAACATCGTCTATCGCGATGAGGACACGCGGGGATTTTTCAAAACGCGCGGCATTGCCTTCATGCTCACCATGCTGCTGGCCCTGGTTATTTTCCTGTCAGTGGTAATGCTCATCGTCGGCGACCACGTTATGGAAATCCTCAACGACTGGCAGATCGTTCGGGAAATCTGGATCATCAACCTGGTCAACTTCCTGAGGTACTTCATTACGCTGGCCGCCCTCACCGTCGGCGTGTCGCTCATCTACCGCTTCGCGCCCGACCGCGAGGTGAGGATGTCGTTTTTTAACGTCGGGGCCTTCATTGCTTCAGCTTTGATCGTGCTGGCTACCTACGGATTCTCCTTCTATCTCTCCAATTTTGGCACCTACAACAAGCTCTACGGCTCCATTGGCACCATGATCGCCTTCATGATCTGGATTTACCTGATCGCAATGCTGCTCATTTTTGGCTTTGAAATAAACGCCAGCATCATCATGGCACGGGGTGAAGAAGCAGAAGGCGACCTCAGTGAGGGCGAAGGGACACGATAAATGCCGACCCGTAGCGGATCGGCATTGTATACATTACCCTAACCCATAAAAACCAGTATTCGATATTCTCCGTATCGAGTACCGATTGGCTAGGGTCTATCCAATACCGTGCCATTTTTTAGTTGATAAACATCTCATCCACCAGCAACAAGGCCTTTCTGCCTTTTTGGGTATTCTGCTCCGGGATACTAGCCACAGGTCGCGCTATTATTTTTAAATAACTCACCTTCTGAACCTTGAAAGTTCCGGCAATTGATTGCAGGGATTCAAACTCGCCTTTCTTAGGTTGCGGAGGTTTGACTTTGGCCAACAACTTCGCCTCATTTTCGCTGGCTCCACCCCAAATCTCCACCCATTCGGGCGGGAAGATGCCCGTATCTTCTTCGATCATGTAGTGCAGCCCCACCGATGAAATGGTGACGGGCTGCTCGAAAGTAGCAACCAGGCCCAGATCGTTGACTCGGACACCCGCCCAAAAATTGGCCCAGGCCGGGTTATTAGCACCGATGGCACCAAGTTTTTTATTAAAAAAAGTCTCCGCCCCTTCCGCCAAATGAACGCGGTTCAATGGGTACAGTAGCCGCAGGCTATCGGGATTACGGGTGTTTTTGAAAAAATCAAACGTAGCCGTTTCACTGCCCAGCCAGCCCGCCTTGAAAGCTTTGGCCTTAATTTTAGTGGGTTCCTTCAAAATAATCTTACCATCGAAAACGGGCGAGGAAGCGCTGTCCGGTTCGCTGCCGTCGGTGGTGTAGCGAATGGTGGTACCCCGAATTGGATGCCGCAAACGCAGGGCGATTTCTTTCTCAAAAATGGTGGTGGCATTGCCTTCCTGCGGCGGATTGAGTTTCAGCGGAGATTTTCCGTCATCCACAAAGCCCCCGATAATGGCGACGTTAGGGTGCGCTTTTTTCAGTTGGGCAATCTGCTCGCCCGTCAACCCGGCATCCCAGACCGATACATTTTCTAACTTTTTAAAGGTTTTAAGTTGGTTTTGAAAATCCTTAAAATCTAGTTTCGTGCCGGAGAGGGTCAGCGTTTTTAAATGCGGTAATGCGGCCAGATCGTGAAGACCCCGTGCGCTGATGTCGGTGAAATTCAGGTTAAGTTTTCGCAGATTCTCAAAAGATGCTACAATGGCCAAATCCCCATCCTTTACGGGCATCTTACTGAGGTTGAGGTCCACAATCTGCATTCGGACGGGTCGTAAATCCTCCAACTTCTGGGCGGTGTATTCATTTTTATTGTAAATATTGACTTCCAACGCCGGGGATTGCCGCGCCAGAAAAGAAACCGTTCGGTAGTCGGTGTTCAGTTCCTTGACTGTCTCCTCGGCTGGAGCGTCAAAGGTAAAAATCTCCGTCGCCGCAGCGGCGGGTTGCAATCGGGCGGCGGCCAAAAGGCGCAAAGAATCGCCAACGGACAGGTCGGCTACTTTTTGGTTAAAGTTTTTGTGCTGCTCAATCCAGAGACCCAAGAGGCGCATTTCCTCGGGACTAAGCTGAGTTTTGCCCGATGGAGGCATATGCTTTTTCTCCTCCATCGGCAGGTGAATCCGTTGCAGCAGCAAGCTTATCTCCGGCTGTCCGGCTACGAACAACTCGCCGTTTTTTCCACCTTTCATCACGGATTCAGCACTGGTCAGCAATAAGCCGCCTTTTTGCTTGTCGGCGTTGTGGCAACCGACGCATTTTTGGTTAAAAATGGGTTGGATCACATCGGCGAATACCAACGCCTCGTCGAAAGGCACAGGAGCGGCTTCTTCCCCGCTTTGGAAAGGAGCCAGCACGTAATCGTCGCCGTGCGTCAGAGACGCGCCGAAATGTCCGCCCATCACTAAGGCCAACAGCAGCAGGCCACCGCCCGCCCGCGCCACGGGAGCGCGGTACCAGCGGGCGTTCCTCACGAAGTACAGCCCCGCCGACAGGAAGAAAATTCCGGCTCCCGTCCACTTGTGCAAAAAAAGCGTTTCGCCCGCGTAGCCTTCCTCCTGAGCCAGGAACAAGCCCATAACGACCGTCACCGCCGCCAACAGAGCGCCGGTCAAGAGGAAGTTCCGTGAAAAATTTTGGTAAAAAAGATTGTCGGCATTGGCCGGGGCAAAGCGGAAGAATTCCAACAGCACCGCCACCATCAGCAGCACCAGCGGAAAATGCAGCATCATTGGGTGCAAACGCCCAAAGCTCTGCAGCCAAACCGGAATCACCAGTTTGCTTTCAAAAATCAAAAGGAAGGTAATAGTGATGGTTAACCCTAACAGGAGATTCTCCCCAATAGACCTTAAATTCATTCTATCATTAAGAAATAATGTCCCTCACTACTTTCCCCGAAACATCCGTCAACCGATACCGCCGACCCAAATGTTTAAAAATCAATTTCTCGTGGTTCAGCCCGAGTTGGTGCAATACCGTGGCCTGGAAATCGTGGACATGAACGGGATTGCGCGTGATGTTATAGCCCAGTTCGTCGGTTTCGCCATAGACCATACCTGGTTTGATGCCGCCGCCCGCCATCCAAATCGTGAAGCAGCGCGGATGGTGATCACGGCCGTAGTTGTCGGCGGTGAGCTTGCCCTGCGTGTAGCTGGTGCGGCCAAACTCGCCCCCCCAAATCACCAGCGTTTCATCCAGCATTCCGCGTTGTTTCAGGTCGGTTATGAGGGCGGCGGAGGCCTGATCCACGTCTTTGGCCTGTTGGGTGATTTCGTAGGGCAAATCACCGTGCTGGTCCCAGCCCTGGTGGTACAATTGCACAAAGCGGACGCCGTTTTCGGAGAGTTTGCGGGCCAGCAGACAGTTGGCCGCGTAAGTTCCCGGCACCAGGCAGTCGGGACCGTAGAGTTTTATAATGTCGTCCGACTCTTTGGATAAATCCATGACCTCCGGCACGGCAGTTTGCATGCGGTAAGCCATTTCGTACTGCTTGACCTTGGCCGCAATTTCGGGATCGCCAAATTCATGATAGGAAAGATCGTTCAGCTCCGAAAGATTGTCCAGCATTTCGCGGCGGTCGCTACGGTTCATGCCCGCCGGATCGCTAAGGTACAGCACCGGGTCTTCGCCCTTGCTGAATTGGACACCCTGATGCACCGAATCCAGAAAGCCACTGGACCAAAGTTTGGAATAAACCCCCTGCCCGTTGCCCACGCCCCGCGACAGCAACACCGTGAACGTTGGCAGGTTCTTGTTCTCATTCCCCAACCCGTAACTCAGCCACGAACCCATGCTGGGCCGATTGCCCTGCTGCGAACCGGTTTGGATAAAAGTCAGAGCCGGGTCATGGTTGATTGCTTCCGTATACATGGATTGCACAAAACATAGATCGTCCACGATTTTGGCCGTGTAGGGCATGAGGCCGCTTACCCAGGCCCGCGACTGCCCATACTGTTGGAAATCCACGAACGAACCTACCAACGGGAATGAATCCTGGTTGGCCGTCATTCCCGTCAGCCGCTGGTCGCCGCGCACCGAAGGCGGAATCTCTTCGCCCTGCATGGTGCGCAGTTTGGGCTTGTAATCAAATAATTCTTGCTGCGAGGGCGCGCCGTTTTGGAACAAATAAATGACCCGCTTGGCCTTGGGCGCAAAGTGCGGAATCCCCGGTGCCAGGCCTTCTATTTCCGCCCCGCCGCCTTTGAAAAGCTCGGGCATCAATAAAGAGCCCAACGCCACGCCGCCAATTCCCAGACTCATCGAGGAAAGAAAGCGGCGGCGGTTGAAGGTGAAACCGTGTTCGGTTTGTTGGGCGTGGTGCATGGCCTAATTTTGAATGAGTGAATGAGTGAATGATAGAATGATAGAATAAATTAGATTGGCGAAAGCAATATTCACTCATTCTATCATTCAAAATTAATCGCCTAAGTCTTGGTTATCGCCTCCTCCAAATTATAGATCGTCGAGATCACGCGCATGAGGGCGGCTTGGTTGATTTTGTCAAGGTTCTTGGTGATCGGGTATTCTCCCACCGTTAGCATTTGGTGGGCCGTTTCGGGAGTGAGGGTTTGGCGCTCTTTTTCGTAATACTTTTGCAGAATATCCAGCTCTTTTGGGCTGGGTTGTCGGCAGATGATGAGACGGAAAGCTTTCGTGAGTTTATCGTTCGGGCTGGTTTTTTCCTGCAAAAGTTTAGCGGCCAGTACGCGCGAGGCTTCCAGCACGGCGGGATCGTTCATCATGACGAGGGCTTGTAACGGCGTGTTTGTTTTTGAGCGCTTCACCTCGCAGAGGTCGCGGTTGCTGGCGTCGAAAATGCCCATAACGGGCGGCGGCACCGTGCGCTTGATGAGGGTGTACATGCCGCGTCGGTACAATTTGACGCCGTGATCCTGTTTGTACACCGACAGCAGTCCACGCCCCGAAGTTGCGCCTTCCCACAGGCCGTCGGGTTGGTAGGGTTTCACGCTCGGACCACCGATATTGCGGTTGAGCAGACCACTGCTGGCCATCACCATATCCTTGACATACTCGGCATTGATCCGGTAGCGCGATCCTCGGGCCAGGTAGATATTTTCCGGGTCTTTGGCCAGTTGCTCCTTGCTCACCGTAGCCGATTGGCGGTAAGTAGCCGAGGTAACCATCTGCTTCACCAGCCGCTTGATATTCCAGCCATGTTCCATAAAATCCACGGCCAGCCAGTCGAGCAGGGCCGGATGCGTAGGCAGGTCGCCCTGCATCCCGAAGTCGCCGGACGTTTTGACGATGCCCCGGCCAAAGAATTCCTGCCACAGAATATTGACGTAAACCCGAGCCGTTAACGGATTTTTCTTGTCGAATAGCCACTTAGCCAGGCCGAGGCGGTTTTGGGGGTAATTTTTGTTAAAAGGCAAAATCGCGTTGGGCGTGCCGGGCTTTACTTCGTCGCCGGGCGCGTCATAGACCCCACGTTTGAGGATGTGGGTGGTGCGGGCGGTGTCCAAGTCGCCCATGATGGATACGATGAGGCGGTTGGTATCGGGTTTATTGACAAAACTCAAAATGCCTTTGGCGTCTTCGTCGCTGATTTCCATCATAGGTTTCTTGGCGTAAGTTTCCGGCCCGCCGATGACCGACTCGCGGCCCACCTCCTTCACATTATTGAAAAAGGCGAACATCTGGTAATATTCTTTCTGCGAGAAAGGGTCGTACTTGTGATCGTGGCAATGGGCGCATTCCAGCGTCACGCCCAACAAACCCTTGCCGAACATATCGTTGCGGTCGGTCACGTAAAGCATCCGGTACTCTTCGTCGATGATGCCGCCCTCTTCGGTGATTTTGTGATTGCGGTTGAAGCCTGTGGCCAGCAGTTGCTCCTTGCTCGCTTCCGGCAGCAGGTCGCCGGCGAGTTGCCAGGTCACGAACTTTTCGTACGGCATATTCTCATTGAAGGCGTGAATCACCCAGTCGCGCCAGGGCCATTGGGTACGGTAGCCATCGTCCTGGTAGCCGTGCGAATCGGCGTAGCGGGCCAAATCCAGCCAGTGCAGCGACATTTTTTCGCCGTAAGCGGGCATCTTCATCAGCCGATCCACCATGCGCTCGTAGGCATCAGGGCGGGTGTCGGCCAGGAAATCGTCCTGCATTTCCAGCGTGGGCGGCAAGCCCAGAATGTCCAGGCTGAGCCGCTTGAGCAGTCGTTCCTTATCGGCTTCCTCGTTGGGTTTGAGGCCACGTTGTTCTTGTTTTTGTAAAATGAAATGGTCGATTTCGTTACGCGGCCAGTCGGCGTTATCGACTTCGGGCAGCGCAGGCTTTTTCGGCGGCACAAAGGCCCAGTGCTTCTCGTACTTCGCGCCCTGGGCGATCCACTTTCCGATCAGGGCAATTTCGCGTTCCGTCAATTTTAGATTAGACTCAACGGGCGGCATCCGCTCGGTGCTATCTTCGGAAGTGATGCGGAGAAAAACCTGCGAAAGTTCCGGCTTGCCCGCCACTAGGGCGTGAGCGGTGGGATTTTCCTGCAAAGCCGCAAAAGCATTCTCGGCAATATCCAGCCGCAGCCCCGCCTCGCGCTTATTGGCGTCGGGGCCGTGGCAGGCCAGACACTTATCCGAGAGAATGGGGCGAATATCGAAATTATAACTGATCTCCTCCGGCATTTTCCCCTCCGCCCCCGAACCAGGCGGACTCTCCCCGCACCCCTGCATAGCAGCGGCAAAAAATATCAAACCAGCCAAGAAAACAAGGTACTTTTGCATCGTAAATTAGAATTAATTCTCAACTCTTTTCCAACTTCTTCTTCACCACATCCCCCGGATACTTCAACGCTAACTTCCTGATATCGTATGTAAATTCGGTGAAAGTTTCTTCCCAGAGTTTGGCTTCCTCGGGCGTATACTCGTGAAAGCCGTGGGCGTTGGCGACTCCCCTACCCCCTTCCCGGACAATCTTGTCGATGAGTTCCGGTACCTCGGTGCTGTTGTTTAGCGTCGGCAGCAGTCGCTGCATCACGGTGTGGTAGGCCGGGACACCCGTTAGGTCCATCCAGCGGAACACGCCCGCCAGGGTCATGAAGTAACCCGCGTTGTTGCGGCAAGAGCGGTCGACATCCTCCACGGTGGCGTAACCTCCCTCCACCAGACTGATGGCCTCGCGGTACATGGCGTACATCAGGCGGTTGGTAATGAACCCGGCAATATCCTTCCGTACCAAAATGGGTTCCTTGCCCCAGGCGTGGGATAATTCGTAGAGGTACTCACCGTTTTTTATATCGGTGTCGTTGCCGCAAATAATTTCCAGAAAGCGCGTAGTGTGGGCGGGTTCGGTCCAGTGCAAACCCAGAAACCGCGCCGGATATTGCGTCAACTGCTGCAAAGTGCTGATCGGAATCGCGGAAGTGTTGCTCGTCAACAGAGCATCGGCCGGGAGGTGAGTCTCGATTTTTTTATAGACCTGCTCCTTGATTATGACGTTCTCGATGGTGCATTCAATCGCAAGGCGGCAGTCGCGCAGGTCGGCGTAATTCTCGGTGATCGTCAGGCTTTTGAAATAATAGTCGGGCGGATTTTCTACCAAGCCATTCGCCAAAGATTTTTCCAAATGCTCCCGGATGCGAGATTCGGCGTGGTCGAGGTCGGCAGAAATGGGGGCCAACGCTACCACGGGATGCCCGGCGATGAGCAGACAGGTGGCGATACTGCAACCCATCAGGCCCAGGCCCACGACGCTCACCGGAATATCTTGGGTATTCATTAGAGTTTTAGGATCAATGGCTTTTCCATAACAAAGCCAATGTATCAGCGCATTTACTAAGTAAATTTCAGTCAATTTCTTTCCTTACTCAGTACTCAGCAAGCCATGTATCGATTCTGCTTTATTATAATTGCCGCCTTAGGCATCCCGTGTGCATCTCTTGCCCAAAATTCTGCTAAACTGAGCCGCACCGGCGGACCGGCGGCCCGACCCAACATCATCTACATCTACGCCGACGACCTGGGCTACGCCGAGCTGGGTTGCTACGGGCAGAAGAAAATCCGCACCCCGAATATCGACCGGATCGCGGCGGAGGGCATTCTGTTCACTGATTATTACACCAGCACGCCCGTTTGCGCGCCGTCGCGCTGCCAGTTGCTGACTGGCAAACACGCCGGACATTCCTACATCCGGGGCAACTACGAGTTGGGCGGCTTCCCCGACTCGACCGAGCGCGGGCAGATGCCGCTGCCGCCCACTACCGTCACCATTGGCACTTTGCTGCAAAAAGAAGGCTACCGCACCGCTGCCATCGGTAAGTGGGGCTTAGGCATGGGATACAGCACGGGCAGTCCAAACAAACAGGGTTTCGATTATTTCTACGGCTACTACGACCAGAAACAGGCCCACAACTACTATCCTACCCACCTGTGGGAAAACGGAAAATGGGATACGCTCAACAACCCCATCATCGACGTTCACCGCAAACTAGACCCTAAAACCGCCACCCAAGCGGACTTCGATTACTACAAAGGCAACGACTACGCCATCGACAAAATGGCCGACAAAGCCCTGAACTTCGTGCGCGAGAACAAAGACCGTCCGTTTTTCCTCTACCTGCCTTTCACCATCCCGCACGTATCGCTGCAAGCCCCCGACGCGGCGGTGGCCGAATACTTGGGACAGTTCCCGGAAACGCCCTATTTCGGCGGCCAAAGCTACGCGTCTACGCCCTACCCGCTGTCCACCTACGCGGCCATGATTACCTACATGGACAAAAAGGTGGGCGACGTAATGGCGCTGCTCAAAGAATTAAAAATTGACGACAATACGCTGGTTATCTTTACCTCCGACAACGGCACGACCTTCAACGGCGGCGTGGACGCCACGTTTTTCAACAGCGTCGGCCCGTACCGGGGTTTAAAAATGGATGTTTACGAAGGTGGCATCCGTATGCCAATGGTGGCCCGCTGGCCGGGCCGCATCACGCCCGGCAGCGTTACCGACCACGTGGGGGCGCACTACGACGTACTGGCCACGTTGCTGGACGTCGTGCGGGCCAAACCCGTACCCAGCGACGGGATTTCATTCCTGCCCACGCTGCTGGGCCAAAACGATCGGCAGAAAAAGCACGACTATCTCTATTGGGAATACGCCGAAAAAGGCGGACAACTTGCCATTCGCCTGGGCCTGTGGAAGGGCGTAAAAGTCGATATGAAAAGGAACAAAAACGCCAAATGGGAACTCTACGATCTGCAAAAAGACGAGAGTGAAATCACCGATCTGGCCGCGCAGCACCCGGAACTCATTGCGCGATTTGACAAAATTGTAAAAAAGGAGCATCGGCCTTCGCACGTGGCGGCGTGGGAGTTTGTGGAGTAGGGGAATCTCCTGTTCAGGAAGTGGCTGTTTTTGAAGAAGGTCCGACCAGAGTAACTGCACGCTTTTTTACTGCTGGCTCACTTTTGATCAGACAATGCCATTATTTTGTAGGTTACTCTGCAATTCCCGACTCTTCTCTCTGGAAGGGTAATTAGCAGGAATTGTGCTGAGGAAATGGGTCGCTTGGACGAAGTCAGCAAGGTTCGGCAAGAAAAGGTGGCTTGGCCTTACCAAATTCGTTTGACCTGTTCTTCTTCAAGATAAAAGCATTTCCAGTAGCCGCTCGACCTGCCGGTGGGTTTGGAGCGTGACTTGTACCTGCGCCACCTTCTCCACGGCCCGCTGCAAGTCCTTAGCGGTAAAGGGTTTTTTCAAAAAATCCACCGGCGCGTGGGCGAATTCTTCGCGAACGCGGTCGAAATCGTGAAACAGCGTCATAAAAACAATGCGCATGCCAGCCAACTGTATAACCTCATTGAGGCGGGCGAGCAACTCGTAGCAGCGGCCACCGATGATATTGATGTCAGAAATAAGCAGGTCGGGCCAACTGCGGCTGATGCCCTCGAAGGCTTCTTCCATCTTGCCCGCCATCCCCACGACAGTCTCCAAAGCCCCTTTTCCGTGGGAATCCACAGCATAGAAGACGCAGACTGGTTTAAATAGCCCGAATTATACATTTCTGTGGGACTCGTGTCGATCCGTTCGGCTTCCACAGAATTAGGAGGCAGATAGTAAAGCACTTTTTGGTGGTCAAAGACGTAAGAATAGACCAACGGCTTCAATACCGTAAATTCTTTGCCAGAAATTCTCAGGAAGGTAACGGGTTTTTCCCCTCTGAGTACGAGTCGTTCAAGCGTTCCATCCACAAGCCTTCTGTCTAAATGAACTTCATCATCCACAATCTCTCGAAGATGCCAATTATCTTTCTCGGTGATGGTCTTCAAATGGCCCTTATGGTAGCTGAAAATTTGCTGGTCAACCATAAGGTAATAGGTGTTACTGGCGGCGCGGTACTGGATGCCTTGAATTTTTTCAGGAAAGCTTGGGAGTTCGACGGGCAGCAAGGTATCGCCTTCAACTTGCCACACGGTTCCCGTCGCCACCTCTACGATTTGGAACAAATCTGACTTGCCAAGAATAGGCTCATAAGGTTTTTTAGTTGGAATGGTAAATTTTTTGAAAGTCTTGCCATCGAAATGAGCCAGTCGGTTACCACCCGTCACCCAAATGTTGCCGTCCTTATCTTCAGCGATATGACTTACCGCGGCGTTCCACAGCCCCTCCGCCTCCGTATAATTCTCAAATGTCTCCCCGTTGAACCTACTCTGCCCGTACCAGGTACCACACCACACATAGCCCCGGCTGTCTTTGAGCAGCGACAGCACCTGGTTTGGCACCAGCCCTTCGCGCACCACGTATTCCACAATGGGGCGCTGTTGGGCAAAAACGTTAGCTGTGAGCAACGTCAGGGCAAGAAGCAGCTTTTTTAGTGGACCGGTATGCCGACGGTCAGCCGCTGCTGTGCGGATGGACTGTTGACAATGGACAATGGATTTTTCTGCTTGTCGGCAACAGGCAGTTTTATCCCCGAAGGGAAGACGCCATTTTTTTCGTTATGTAAATAGATTTTTTCCAGGGCTGTTGAAGCTGACCCAGAATCGGTCGTTTTTTCGCATGAATTGCGTAAAAATGGCGTTCAGGCATTTTGAGTTGGCCATCATTCACCCAAGTTGTCACAAAAAAACTTGCTTGAAACCACCAAGACTGTATCTTTGAGGTTCAGAGAATTACGGAATACCGACGTTATGGCCAGACGAATCCCCAAAAACCAACTCCTGCTCGATTACTCGGCGCACTGTGACCGCATCGTACTGACGCTCGGACAGGTCGAGAGCCAGGAAGCCGCCGAAGCACTTTTCAATGATTTGGTGGCCGGTAACTGGCTCATCGAACCCGCCGGGGAAGTGGCGGATGTGTCGTCGGCGCAGGACATCATCAACCACATCGGTCTGAAACTCCCTTTTCCCGAAACCGTGAAAGTGGCCCAACTGCACGGTTTGGGCGAGGTGTTCATGGGCTTTTCTGCCGTATTCCGGCAGAAGGGCTGGATATTTGTCAACGCCGGGGCCGACGCCAACGAGCGCTGCTACCACATTTACCTGCTGACGGCCTCCCTGGGCCTGAGTCGCACCTACTCCAACCCGGCCTCGCTGGCGCAACGGGCCGAACAGGTGGTATTCGAGACGCAGCTTCCGGCCAAAGAAGTGGGTAGTTTTTTCCACGAAGGCGTGACGCGAATTCCGTCTTTTTTGGCCGCCGACATTGCCGATTTCTTTAAAGTACCCTTCCCGATAGTTCTTAAGCGCGCCCTGCAGCTCGACATCATCACCGACGAGCAGTATCGCAACTTCATGACCGTCAAACCCGCCCACGTCGACAAGCCCCGCGAACTCTTTGTGGCTTCTGAAGGCAACATGGAAGATTTCGAGGCGCAGTTGTTCGGCTCTGTCGAATAATCTATGGCACGTTATTTATCAAATAAAAATCCATTTATTTGCCCCTTTATTTTTTTACAAATCAAACCCCAAATTCTTATGAAAAAGATCAGTACCGTTTACCTGTTGTGCGCAGTTGTGTTGCTTGGTAGCTGCGCGCGTGAGTACCCGACGTTCAACCAAATGCCCAAGAACGTGCACGTCGAACAGAAGGCCAAAGCCAAAGTAAAGGAAACTGAGGCAGTGGAAGTAGCCGAAGCAAAAACTGAGTCGAGATCCGAGCAGCATATTACTATAGCCGAATTATCGAAGAATGAGGAAGTGATGGAAATGTTGGCAAACAACTCGCCGAAGCAAATCGACGAGCAACTGGAAAGTGCCCTGGCTACTACACAAGGACAAGACCTGATGGCTAAGCCGCTCATCGCCGCCCAAATTAACAAGGCGCGGAAGCTGGTTGCTCAGAACGAACTGCGCAACGCACCTCTCTCCGACGTGCAGACCTCCAAAGCCAGCAAGGTGGTCAATCAAGTGTTGAAAAAGCAGATGAAAAAAAATACGATAGCCCCCGCTTCCACCAAGGCGGCTAAGGAACTAAATCGGAAGCTAAGAATTGGCTTGATTCTGATCGGTGCAGGCATTGTACTGGGATTGATCCCCGGAATTTGGTATCTGGGCGGCTTAGTCGGCTTGGTGGGAGTAATCTTCGCCATACTTGGCTTGCTGGAAATGTAGCCAAGAGGGATAGCTACGTAAAATGATAGCAATGGCACGATTTTTAAATGTCAAATTCCTGATAATTTCCTTTTCATTTTTTTAATCAAAACCCCTTTTTTTTATGAAAAAGATCAACGCATTTTATCTGTTCGGAGCCATCGTTATGCTCGGTAGCTGCGCCCGCGAGTACCCCACGTTCAACCAAATGCCCAAAAATGTTCACGTTGCGCCCAAGGCCGAAGCCTCTCCGGTGAATGTGGCCGCCGTGGAACAGGCTGTGGCCGTTGAGACTGTCCAACCTGTGACGATGGCGGAAATCTCGCAGAATCCGAAAGCCATGGAGATGTTGGCCAATAACACGCCAAAACAACTCGACGAGCAACTGGAAACGGCCCTCGCCACCACGCAAGGTCAGAAATTGATGGCTAATCCTTTGATCGCCTCGCGGATCGGCAATGCCCGCGCCATGCTGGCCAGGATAGAGACAAAACGGGTCAATGCCGCCGCCGTGGCTGGCTCACCGGTTGTCAGCAAAATGGTCGATAAACAGTTGACCAAAACTATGGCCCCTGCCGCCGCCAAGGCGATCGATGGCAAGGTAACGGCCGGACTCCTCCTGATTTTGGTCGGTATTGTCCTGGGCCTTATCCCAGCTGTTGGCTGGCTAATTGGTGGCATCGTGACTGCCATTGGGGTGGTCTTCATCGTACTGGGGCTGCTCGGCTGACCGTAGGCCAATACGCAATTAAATTTTGATGAAAATCAAGCGCCAACTCTGAACAATCGTTTCGGGTTGGCGTTTTTTGCATAAACACCTTTTTATGGAGTTGCTTTTCGTCGTTTTGTCATTGTTTTTTGCCCAAATGGAAACTGCCCAACTCACGGTACAAATCACCCACCTCAATGAGTCCGGCGGCACTTTACGAGTGGCAGTGTACAAGCCGGGGGGACGATTTGGCAAAACGACGCCCGATTTCTACAAAAACATCGCCATTGATCAGCCCGGTAATCGTCGGGTCGTCTTCGAAGTGCCGCCCGGCTCTTACGCCATCGCCGTTTACCATGACCTGAACAACAACAATAAGTTGGACCATAACCTGGTCGGCTATCCTAAGGAGCCTTTCGGATTCAGTAACAACTTCCGTCCCATCTTGTCGGCCCCCGACTTCCAGGACTGCGCCATTGAACTCCCGGCGCAGGGGAAATCCATCTTTATTAAGTTAATTAATTAACCGGCTTGCTGGCAAATCGGGGTTAGCTTACGTATTTTTCATTCATGCATGGCGCAAAGTGTGTAGCTTTGTTCGCCGCGTAATGGTTTTTACCAAATAAAATAGTACGAAATGAAAAAAACACTCCTCCGAACCGCGGGACCTTTCTTCCTTCTTTGCTCCCTTCTCTTCTCCTCCCCCTTAACAGCCCAAAGTTTTTCTAAAAAGGAAACTGCCACCTGGCAAAAGCAGGCGTCAGACGTTACCATCATCCGAGATAATTTTGGCGTGCCGCACATCTACGGCAAAACCGATGCCGACGCTGTGTTCGGTTTGTTGTACGCGCAGTGCGAGGATGATTTTCCGCGCGTCGAGATGAATTATGTTGAGAAACTGGGTCGTTTGAGCGAGGTGAACGGCGAGTCTTCGATGTACGATGACTTACTTATCAAGCTCCTCATCACGCCGGAAGACGCCCAGGCCGACTACAAAAAATCGCCCGCCTGGCTCAAAAAACTGCTGAACGCCTACGCCGACGGGATCAACTACTACCTCCACACCCATCCTCAGGTAAAGCCCGCCCTGCTCACGCGTTTCGAGCCGTGGTTTCCATTGCTGTGGACCGACGGCAGCATCGGGGCCATCAGTACCGCCGACATACGCAGCCGTGATTTGGCAACTTTTTACGGCGACGGTGCGCCTTCGGTGGGTTTTAATTTTGAAAAAAATACTGAACAAAGCATAGAAACGACCGAGCTGGCGCACCAGGAAGTGTTGACGGGCTCCAACGGCTTTGCCTTTTCGCCCAAAATCACCAAGTCAGGCAAGAGTATTTTGTACATCAATCCGCACGTGACTTTTTACTTTCGACCCGAAGTCCACGTAGTGAGCGAGGAAGGACTGAACGCCTACGGAGCCGTTACTTGGGGACAGTTTTTTGTGTATCAGGGCTTTAACGAAAAGTTAGGTTGGATGCACACCTCTTCCCGCACCGATGTGGCAGATTCTTACCTCGAAAAAGTATCGAAGAAAGGGAACGGCTGGGTTTATACGTACGAGGGCAAGGAGCGCCCCGTGCGCGAGCGGGACATTACCCTGACCTACGTTAAAAACGGCCAATTGCAGGATAAAAAGGTCAAAGCTTATTACACCCACCACGGCCCGGTAATGGCCAAACGCAACGGGCAGTGGGAGAGTGTGCGCTCCAACAACCGCACCATGAATATGCTGATCCAAAGCTGGCAGCGCACCAAGGCGCAGAGCTTCGCCGAGTACCAAAAGGCGATGGATATTCTGGAAAACACCTCCAACAACACCGTGTATGCCGACGCCGAGGGCAACATCGCTTACTGGCATGGCAACTTTGTGCCGAAGCGCGACACGACCTACGACTGGTCGCAGCCCGTGGACGGCAGCATCGCCGCCACCGAATGGAAGGGCATGCACCCCGTGGCCGAGGCCGTACACATTTACAATCCACCCAACGGCTGGCTTCAAAACTGTAACTCCACGCCCTTCACCGCCGCCGGGAAGGACAGCCCGAAACAATCCAACTATCCCAGCTACATGGCTCCCGACGGCGAAAACTTCCGGGGCATCAACGCCGTACGGGTGTTGGAAAAGCCCCGCAAATACGACCTTGATGAGGTAATCGCGGCGGGTTACGACACCTACCTGACTTCCTTCGAGATACTGGTTCCGGCTTTGGTTAAAGCTTTTGAGAAAAACGTCCCCTACACCGACAACCGCTACGCCTACTGGATCGGTCCAATGTCGGTCTTAAAAAACTGGAACTATCACAGCGGCGAAAAATCTATCGCCACGACGCTGGCCGTGAAGTGGGGCGAGCGCATTTCTGCCGCTATGTACCGCACCGACGTTCCCGGTAAGCCCGACGCCGACCAGGTGGAAAAGGCCCGCGCCTTCGCCGCCACGGCCTCCGCCGACGAGCTACTGAAACCCTTCGGCGAGGTACTGACCGAACTGGAACAAAAATGGGGCAAGTGGCAACAGCCCTGGGGCGAGATCAACCGCTTCCAGCGGGCTTCCGCCGCCATCGAACAACCCTACCGCGACGACCTGCCGAGCCTGGCGGTGGGCTTTGTGTCGTCGGCCTGGGGGATGCTGCCTTCCTACACCTCGCGCTATTTTCCCGGCACCAAAAAACGCTACGGCGTCAACGGCAACAGCTTCATCTGTGCCGTGGAGTTCGGCGACCGCGTCCGGGCCAAGTCCCTGCTGGCGGGTGGCGAAAGCGGCGACATCGACTCCAAGCACTTCTTCGACCAGGGCGAAATGTACACGCAGGGCAAGTTCAAGGACGTGCTTTTTTACCGGGAAGACGTAGAGAAGAAGGCCGAGCGGACGTATCATCCGGGTAACTGAGGAGAAGGGGAAAAGGAAACTGATGAATAACTTTCCCTGTACTGCCTTAAAAAATCAAAACCCCCAACTGAATTTCAATCGGAGGTTCCGCATTATCTAAAACTTGTGTGAGCAAGTTTCGCCCATTCATAAGGTCGCAAAATCCGGTGTGTGTATAATGTTTGAGATTTTGACAATTGTTGCCGACCTTATTGAATAACTTCTCCACTCGTTCACAGAAGGGGGTAGGGATGGTATCTTGAGGCTCATCGTCCGAAGGCTTCCCTGGTATTGAGACTCAGCAGCCTTTTGGTGGCTACGCCTTTAGTTAGATCCAGTTGGATGGTCTTTTCGGAGTCGGCGGGCTTTTCTACCATGGATAACTCCGGAATCCAAATAATAATGGGGACACAACCTTCTTTGGAAGGAAAGGTTCCGAGAGGGCACTCTTCTGGCTGCTTCTCCCCACAGCCGCCCATGGTGGCGCCAAGCTTAAGGTACCTTTTGGCAATTTTTTGAGAGACTTTCATGGTGACCCCGTAGTAGCAGATGGTCGTCATTCCCGACTCTTCGCCCGGTCCGGGGCCCGCCGCAGAAGCCTGGACGAGGGGCGCGGCCAGCAAGGCCAACAAAACAAGTTTAGTGATTTTACGAGTCATTGATAAAGGTTTGAAGTAAAAAAAATGAATGAATCGTGTAAAGCACATGTCTGGGTCAACGCATCCCTTCCGACCCCACAAACGTAGGCCATCGGTGCACGTCCACCCCTACCCGTTCGGGTAGTTTTTTACAAAAAAAGACTACCCGCTGGAATAATCCTGGCATTTTTGGCCTTAGGAAGGGCTATTTTCTGATTTTGACGAACAAATCCTTGCGGTCGCGGATATCGAGGATTTCGTAGATATTGCGGATGTGGTACTTGATGGTGTTCTCCGAAACAAAGAGTTTATCGGCGATGGCGCGGTTGCTTAGGCCCGCCGCCAGGTAATCGAGTACTTCCTGTTGGCGAGAGGAGAGGGGGACAGGAGACGAAGCAGACGGGGGATTTTCATGGGTAGTCGCCAAATCGATTTGGCCGGGGAGCGGGGCTGGTGGTTGTTGGGCAAGATAGGCTGCCAACTCGTCTTTCATCCGAAGAAACTCGGTTTCCAGGGCGCGTTTTTTGCGTAAGTGCAACAGGCCCCAGGCCAGCAGTGCCAGCACGAGTAGCCCTGCCGCACCCAGGCCCAGCGTGAGGTAGCTGCGGCGGATTTCTTCGGCCTGCAGTTTGCGGTCCTGCTCGGCCAGTAGCATCTCTTCCTTCTGGTTATGGAGGGCGGCGACGTTGGCGGTTTGGTCATAAACGTTGTTGAGCGAGTCGAGGCGGCGGCTAATGGCCATCGCCGCCGGGTCGTTATGGCTTTCGTAAATGTGCAGCAGTTCCTCGTGGGCGTAGATGTCGTACTTAATGATGCCGCAGGAGTCGGCGTAGCGGCCCGATTCGCGGAAGGCAGCCAGCATCTTGTCAGGCTCCCGCATGGCGTCGTAGAGTTGCATTTTTTTGACATAGATCATGGGCAGGTCGCAGGGGTCAATTTCGTGCAGCCAGCCGATGGCGCGGTCGTAGGTGGCCTCGGCGCGGGGGTATTGTTTGGCCAGAAACAGCAGGTAGCCCTGCTGCATCACCAGCTTGGCCCGGTTTTCGAGGTCGATGTACCGGAAGCCGGTGCTTTCCAACGCTCGCATCAGGCTATCGGACTTTTCGTAGTTATGGATGTCGAAATGAGCCAGGGCTTCCTGAGCCGAGATGCCCGCTTCGTAGCGTGTTTTGTTTTTGGTTTTTCCGGCAAATTCCCGGGCTTTGGCCAAAAACAAAAAATTGGACTGATAATCCTGCACCCGTTTGTACGTGTGCGCCAGCAGGAGGCAGACCTGGTATTTCTCATCGTTGCTGAAGGCCTCGCTTTGCAGCACGGGCAGGAGCAACGCCTGTGATTCTCCGAATTTCAGTTGGTTGTTGAATTGGTACACGCTGTCCTCCAGGGAACTAAAAGACTTGGTTTGGGCATCCGCCGGGGGTACGGCGATGCTCGTTAGTCCGGTGGTAACAGCAAGAATAACGAAGATGCGGAGATAGAAAGTAAAGAACGATCGCGGGAGGAACTCGATCAGGAAAAATTTCATCAGATGGATGCGTGTAAAAAGTCAACCAAACAGCCGGGGCGGAGAAACAGAGTTACGAATTTCAGGCAAAATAAGCCCTTTTCATGAAAAATATAGCATGATGGCCGTAAAAGCAGCGGCAATTTTTAAGGTCAATGTCGCGGTTTTCTCCCCATTAGCCAATATATTTAGGCCAACCACTAAAAAACAAACCCATTTTATGGAAAAGCAGTACCGTTTACTCCTACTTCTTCTCGTCGGTCTATTTTTCTCCGCTCAGGCGCAAAACCACGTCGTCGACAGGATCGTCAAAGAAGAAGAGAGCAATTCGCAACTCAAAAGCATCGCCCACGAATTGATAGACGGCATCGGGCCGCGCCTGGTGGGCAGTCCAGGCATGAAAAAGGCCCACGACTGGGCAGTGAAGAAATATGAGGGCTGGGGTATACCGGCTCGCAACGAGAAGTGGGGCGAGTGGCGCGGCTGGGAACGCGGCGTAACGCACATCGACATGGTAAGTCCGTGGGTGAAGTCGCTGGCGGGAACGCAGCTCGCATGGAGTCCGCCGACGCCCAAGGGCGGTGTGAAGGCTGAGGTAATTATCCTGCCGGACCTTGTTGATTCAGTTGCTTTCCAGAAATGGCTGCCCAACGCCAAGGGCAAACTGGTGATGATTTCGATGAACCAGCCGACCGGACGCCCCGACTATAACTGGAAGGAATTCGCGACAGACTCTTCCTTTAACAAACTGAAAAAAGACCGTGACGAAATGACTAAAGCCTGGAATGATCGGCTGCGCAATACCGGCCTCGGTCGCCGCGAACTACCCGCCGCCCTGGAAGACGCCGGAGCTGTGGGAATCGTGACTTCCTATTGGTCGCAGGGTTTCGGGGCCAACAAAATTTTCGGCGCTTACACCAAAAAAGTCCCAACCATCGACCTGAGCGTGGAAGACTACGGCCTGGTTTATCGACTCGCCGAAAGTGGCGATAAGCCCATGCTCAATCTGCTGGCCGAGTCGAAGGAAACGGGCGTGGTGCCGACTTTCAACACCATCGCCGAAATCAAAGGCACCGAAAAACCCGACGAATATGTAATGCTCTCCGCCCACTTCGACTCCTGGGACGGCGGCACGGGCGCAACCGACAACGGCACGGGAACCATCACGATGATGGAAACCATGCGGGTTCTGAAAAAAATATACCCCAACCCCAAGCGCACGATTCTCGTGGGACACTGGGGCAGCGAGGAGCAGGGGCTGAACGGCTCGCGGGCCTTCGTGGAGGATCATCCCGATTTGATGCCCAAAATTCAGGCCCTCTTTAACCAGGATAACGGCACGGGCCGCGTGGCCAATATTTCGGGTCAGGGTTTCGTGGATTCCTACGACTACCTGGGTCGGTGGATGAATAAGGTTCCGAACGACATCAAGAAAGACATCAAGTACGATTTCCCCGGCAATCCCGGTGGCGGCGGCTCGGACTACGCCTCTTTCCTGGCGGCGGGTGTACCAGCTTTTTCGCTCAGCTCATTAAGTTGGTCTTACGGCAATTACACTTGGCACACCAACCTCGACACCTACGATAAAATCGTTTTTGACGACGTGGAGGACAACGTCATCCTGGCCGCGATCCTGGTGTACATGGCCTGCGAGGACGATAAAAGCACCTCCAAAACTAAACGTATCCCCATTGGCCGCAACGGCGAACCCACGACTTGGCCGGAGCAGCGTTCACCCACCAGAAAAGGCGGAGTCGATTAGTGGAGATTGGAGAACTCTGCGGCCTAGCAATGGCACTGTTCTTTTAACCAAAAAGTTCGTATACATTCGTTGTAAATCTGGCGTGAGCCACTTTCAACTCTCCACAGCACGGGCTGCCCCGTCTCAATTCTCCAATAAAAAAATGATTATCCAAATAAACACCGACAACCACATTACGGTCCACGAAAAATTTGAAGCCGAACTCGACGCACTGATTAGCGACAAGTTGAGTCGTTTCAGCAAGCAGCTTACCCGCGTGGAAGTTCATCTTTCGGATGAGAACGCCGACAAAGAAGGCAGCCATGACAAACGCTGCCTGATGGAAGCCCGCATGGAAGGCATGGCCCCCATCGTCGTCACCGAGAAGCAGGATACCATCATGCAAGCCATCAACATGGCGCTCGATACCTTGAAAGCGGCGCTTACTTCGGCTAAGGAAAAGGCCCGGAATTATTGATGTTTGCTTTATTCGCAGAAAAGCCCCGCTGAGATTTTCAGCGGGGCTTTTTTTGTGAAATCCCTTCCTTTTTCTATTTCTAATCCTTTCGCAGTCGGCAATTGAGTTAGCCATCGGGCGAACACATAGATTCGCTCCTACAAATAAATCGTCCCTATGCCAGCTCCCGCCCTCCCTTCCTCAACTCATTCACAAATAAATGCGCCCGGCGGGTGGGCTCCGGTAAGCGATAACCGCCATCGCAGCGGAGAGTAAGATCAATGGCGGTGGGCAAGTCGATGAGGTGGCCGGGTGAGATGAAGACCGGGTTGACCTTGTTCTTCGTGCGCAAAGCCGCACCAATGGTTTCGCCCTTGTGTAGCATCGGTGACCAGTTGCCACGCTCGGACGCGGGTTCATCGAATTTACCAACCAAAACGGATTTTCCGCAGCCGAAACTGGGGCACTCGAGCCACAGCCCCATGTGGGTAGCAATGCCCAGGCGACGCGGATGCGCCATGCCGTGACCGTCGAACATAACCACATCGGGAACGATTTTGAGCTTTTCCCAGGCTTCCAGCAAGGCCGGGCCTTCGCGGAAGGTCAGTAAGCCGGGAACGTAGGGAAATGTGGCCGTGGTGACAACTCCCGCCTCCTCCACCACTTCCAGCGTGTCCAGCCGCAGCACCACTATGCCCGCGTAAACGGTTTCTTCGTATTTATTAAAAGAAATGTCGCAGCCCGCGATGGCCTCGGGCGCACTTTCCAGCGGTTGGATGACGATGTGCTGCCGCAAATCCTGCTGCAACCCCACCGCTTCGGCGGGCGTCACGTTCCAGGGGTGGAGGGTGAGGTGAGAAGCCATTTTTTAACGATGTCTGGTTACGCCTACTTGTTCGCAGTAAGTCAATACCGGGCAGGTCGAGCATTTGGGAGCATTACCGGTGCAGATGTGCTTGCCGAAGGGCATGAGGAGACGGTTGATCTCGGTCCAGAGTTCGATGGATACTTTTTGTTCCAATACCTTCAAGGTCTGTTCGGGCTGGTTGGTGGCGACGTAGCCCCAGCGGTTGACCACGCGATGAACGTGGATATCCACGCTGATGGCTTGCTGGCCCGCCGCGACGCCCAGCGCCAGGTTAGCGCACTTGGGGCCGACGCCTTTCAGGTCAGTTAGTTTTTTGAAATCGGCGGGAAGTTGACCGTCGTATTGCTCCACGGCCGCTTTCGCGATTCCCAGAATCGTGTTGGTTTTCTGTTCGGGGTAGGTACTGCCGTAAAGTATTTTTGTTAAACGGTCAGGATCCAAATCGAGGACTTGCTACGGCGTGCGAGCCTCGGCAAACAGCGCCAGCGATACGGGAATAGTGGTTTCGTCCAAAGTACGGATGGAAACGACGCAGGAAATCAACTGCTCGAACAGCGAATCGTAGCCCCGCTCCGCCAGCGCAAACATGGCGGCTTTGGGAAAAGGGCGGATGGCTTCCTCAATGAGCGCCAAGACTTTTTTCAGGTCAAAATTCTGCTGCAAAATTTGCTGGTTTTTTAAAAAGCGATGGAATTGACATTAGTACAAAAAAGTGTGCCGATTCTATTAAGGCAGCGTTTTCTGGCTAACTTTGGATTTGATCCCTAAATATCTCCAGTCCTGAATTTTATGAAATACCTGGCCCTACTACTTTGCTGCCTTACCTTCCCGGCCCTGGCCCAAACCACCCACGAATACGAAATCGAGTTCCCCAATGCCTTCCACCACGAAGCGCAGGTGTCGGCCACCTTTCGCGGACTGGAACCAAAGGTATTGGCCCTGCGCATGAGCCGCACGTCGCCGGGTCGCTACGCCCTGCACGAATTTGCCAAGAACGTGTACGCCGTGAAAGCTACCGACGAAAATGGCAAGCCGCTTACTATTACCCGCCCCAATCCCTACCAGTGGAACGTCAGCGGCCACAACGGTACCGTGCGGGTTACGTACACCCTTTTTGCTGATCGGGGCGATGGCACTTACTCGCAAATCGACGAAACCCACGCCCACCTCAACATTCCGGCCACGTTCATGTACGCGCCCGACTATCCGCAGCGGCCCATTCAGGTGCATTTCAAGCCAAGAGCCGATTTGAACTGGAAGATCGCCACGCAACTGCGCCCGTTGGGAGGCGATGTATACTCGGCTCCCAATCTGGACTATTTTATGGATAGCCCGACTGAAATCAGCAACTTTTCGCTCCGCGAATTCACCGAAACTTCCAATGGAAAATCCTACACCATCCGCTTCGCGCTGCACCACGATGGCACCGACGCCGAGTTGGATACCTATATGGAAAGCGTCAAGAAGATTGTGGCTCAGGAAAAGGCCGTGTACGGCGAATTGCCCGATTACGACTTTGGCACCTATACTTTTCTGGCCTGCTACCTGCCGCACGTCTCGGGCGACGGCATGGAACACCGCAACTCGACGGTACTCACCAGCACCAGTTCCCTGGCCGACGGCGGCCTGACCCGCAATGCCAGCACGGTTGCCCACGAATTTTTTCACTGCTGGAACGTGGAGCGAATTCGACCCAAGTCGCTGCAACCCTTTGACTACACCGAGGCCAATATGTCCGGCGAGCTGTGGTTTGCCGAGGGCTTCACGCAGTACTACACCGGATTGATGCTCTGCCGGGCGGGCGTCATTCCCCCCCAGGAATACGTGGATGGGCTGGCGGGTAGTCTCAATTATGTCATCAATTCGCCCGCCCGCAAATACTTCAATCCCATCGAAATGAGCTATCAAGCGCCCTTCGTGGACGCCGCGGCGTCCATCGACCCCGTCAACCGGGAGAATACCTTTATCTCCTACTACACCTACGGCAGCGTTTTGGGCCTGGCCCTCGACCTCTCGCTGCGAGATTTGGGCGGCAATTTATCACTCGACGGCTTCATGCAGTACGCTTGGAAAACCTACGGCAAACCCGAGATTCCCTACACCGCGCGGGATTTGCAATTGGCTTTGGAAAGCTACGCGGGCCAAAAATTTGGGCAGGATTTTTTTGGGGAATACGTATTTGATTCCCAAATGCCCGATTACCAGAAATTACTGGCGTCCGTGGGCGTGGAGTTTAAGCAAGCCAATCAGAAAAAGGCGTATCTGGGTGCCTATCTGGATGTGCGGGATCAGGCCGCTACGCTGGTCGCTCAGCCCATCGAAGGCAGCGCGGCTTACCAGGCTGGATTAGCCAAGGGCGACAAGTTGACCTCGATTGGGGGCAAGGCCATCGCCGGAGATGCCAATCCACAAAGTTTGTTGGCGACCTACAAGACAGGTGACAAAGTGAAAGTGGAGTTTAATAGGTTTGGAAAAACCCGCACCGCCGAATTGACATTGCAAAGCGATGCGTCTTACGTTACGGAATTAACAGAAGGGAAAATTTCCGGTAAAGTCGAAGAGAAGCGGCGCGGATGGTTGGGGGCCAATTGATCTCGACACGTCATGCTGCCACCCGTCGCCGCCGCAAAAACATCACCAGCCCAAACGCCACTACTCCGGCTACGCCCGCCAAAACCAACCCCAGCGTAGAATTTTTCTCTTCCGGCTTGGGCGGCACGAACACAATCCCGCTGGCGTTGGCCACGGCCGGGCGGTTCCGATAGCGACCCTGCGTGGGTAGGGCCAGGCGGCGAAAATTACCAGCCAGTTGATCGAGTTCCTGGCGCATGGCCTTGCCACGCATCGGCTGGCCGTGGCCGGCGGCAACCACATTTGGCTTCAAATCCGCTAACTTTTGCACCGATTTTTCGGCGGCCATCCAGTCGAAGGTGATGGGCAGCGGCGGGCCGTGCAGTTCCTGATGTTGCGTAATGGTGGCCAGAGCCGACTCCATTTGCAACGTGGTCAGCGCGTCGCCCGCGATGAGCGTCTTGTCGGCCTGACGCCACAGACTCACATGACCGGGGGCGTGGCCCGGCGTGTGCAGCCACCGCCACCCGTCGAGACCCGGCACGTGGCCGTTGGCGGGCAACTTTACCACCCATCGCCGGATATCGATGGGTCCCATCGGGAAGGTCCAGGAAAGGGTGGAAATCAGGCCGCCGCCCACGGTGGGATCAGCGAGCGGATACGAAGATTTTCCCGTGAGGTAAGGCATTTCCATGTCGTGGGCGTAGACCTGGATGTTCCACTCCTGAGCCATTTCCTTGACCGAACCCGCGTGGTCGAAGTGGCCGTGGGTGAGGATAATGCAGGCCGGTCGACTATCTTCACCGAATAAATCAGCGGCCATTTTCTTTATACTGGCTCCCGAAATGAATAGTCCCGTGTCCACGAGTACCCATTTGCCGTCGTCCTCGTTTTGTATCATGTAGACATTTACAAAATACTCTTTCATGCCCCAAATGCCTTCTGCTACTTTGAAATATTCGCCTTTTCCAATCAGTTTACCCAAATCCATACCCGTATATTGTTTATTTTAAAAAAATCAAATCCAACCAAAAAACGGTTAAAAAACTATGCCGCCGAAACGTTATCCCCTGGCTAAAAAACCTTGCGTGTATCCGGCGCGTGCTTGTAAATCTATTTTCCTAAATTTTTCATTGTTCATTCGGGGCCGCCGACGCGGTTCACTATTCAATAATAAATGAGAGCTGTAGTCAAAAAAAACCGACCGCATTATTCCAATCCCCATATTGGGTACCTGACGCCCGTCTTCGTCGAACGCAATGATCGCTGGGCGCGGGTCGAGGATTTAAGAAGAGAATTCCCTAATAATGAATGCATTTTCATCCACCGCGACTACGTATCCCTCAACGAAGGCTACGCGGATAATGAGCTTTTTATTCAAACCTACGAGCAGAACAGTTCCCACAACCCCGAATACGACGGCAGTTCGCTGTTCACGGGAACGGGAGAGAACGCCCTTGCTCCCAACAACAACGAGTTCTGCCGAATCTTCGAGTCAGGCCGACCTTTTGACCCGGAACAAGATTATTGGATTTGGCAAAATGTCGATCCTTTGAACGATATATTTATCAGAACGGGTGATTTTATTTATGGCCCATTTAATTTCAGTTCTAAAAAAATAGAAGAAGAGGATGGCGTCAACCTTTTGCTGCGGGCCGAGCCGGGCCACGATTATTGTGTATTTAAAGTCAATATTCAGGAAGCCGAAAAATACCATCATATCCATCAGGACGGCAATTTTTACTATTTGATAAGCGTAAGTGACCTGCTCGAAGACGACCGGATCAGCAAGGAAAGCATCTATTACGGCTCGCCGACCGATCTGCTCGATTGGGCCAAGAACGTTACCGATTTATCGACCGTCAACGACATCAGGCAGTTAGGCAAAACCCTTCAATCGGCCGCTAATCCGTCGCAAGTCGAAGCGGCAAAGCTCAATCGGTTGAAGTCATTGCTGGGTAATTCCGACGAGTGGTTTTCCAAACGCCTACCCGTTTTTATTTCCCAATATTTAGAAGAAAATCCGGTTGGTAAAAAGAAGGTAGAAGATTATCTGAGAATCAACGAGCAGCCCTCGGCTGAGCAAAGCGCTGAGCTGAAGCGATTGCGGGAAGAAATGGTACAAATCCGGCAGCAACCCGGCGGCATTGCCCTAGACGAGCGACTGACCACCCTACCCGACCCACAACGGCGGCTCATCAACGAGTTGTTGAACGACGGGAATCTGCGTCTCAAGTACGCCTCGGCCCGCTCCCTGGAAACGCAAATTCAGAAGTTGGAGAAGGACCGCGAAACGAAAAAACGCCTGCTCGCCGAAAGCACCCGCGAACTCAGGCTCAAAGAAGAATTGAAGGAAGGACTGGAAAAAAGTCTGCGGGAATTGAAGGAGCATTTCAGCAATACCGAGGAAGTGCGCTCCAAGTTTTTTGAAGTAAAACCTTACATCGACTGGGTGAACGGCATCGTGCCATCCACGACCGGACAGCAGGAGCAAAATAATATTCGCGAGGCGCTGGATGCGCTGAAACTAAAAGAAGGAGTACCGCCTTTGCGGGATTACCTCAAAGAGATAAAAGAGAATCTCGACAAACTCGACCGCCGCGTCGAATTCAACGACCTGGCCAATTATTTCATCACCATCAACCAGAATTTCCTGACCGTTTTCGCTGGTTTACCGGGCGTGGGCAAAACATCGCTCGTTACCAAACTGGCGGCAGCGGCGGGTCTGAAAGAGCGTTTCCTGGCCATCTCCACGGCGCGGGGCTGGACTTCGCAGCGCGATTTTATCGGCTACTACAACGCCATCGCCAACCACTTCCAGCAGGCCCGCACCGGCCTGTTCGACGTGCTGAAAAGCTGCGACGCGGGCGTACAGCGCGGGCTGGACGTCCCCTACTGGGTGCTGCTCGACGAGGCCAACCTCAGCCCGATGGAGCACTACTGGTCCGACTTCATGCGATTCACCGACCCTGATTCCGAGCGCGTGCTCCGCATCCCCAACGGCGGCGACCTCGACAAACTGCGGCTGGGCCAGGGGCTGCGCTTTATCGCCACCATCAACTACGACCACACCACGGAGCCGCTCTCGCCGCGCCTGCTCGACCGCGTGGCCGTGGTGCGCCTGACCGCACCGAAAGACACGATTCGGGTAGAAAAAGCGATCACGCTGCCCTCAGTGAGTGATTATTATTCCGCCGAACAATTGGAAGAAATGCTTAACCCCACTGAGGGCAATTACGAAATGGCGGGCAACTCACTGAATCTTTTCAACGAAATCAGAGAATTACTCGAAAATGAGGAAGACGGTCTGCCGATTATCATCAATCCCCGCAAGCAGCGCGACGTGAGCAAGTACTGCGCCATCGCCCAGCGGGTGATGGAAGACAACGGCAACGCCCAAAACGCCTTCGACTACGCCTTCAACCAGCAGATTCTGCCGCTCATCGCCGGGCGCGGCGAGAAGTTCGGCAAACGGCTCAACGATTTGCACGACCTCATCGACCAGTTCCTGCCCAATTCGGCCCTGAGTCTGCGGCGCATCATCCGCAACGGCGACGCCAATTACTACAACTACCGCTTTTTCGTATGATTGTCAACGCCACCGTCCTGCACAAGCCGGAGCGATACAGCCCCGAAAAGACGTTTTTGCTGGTCAGAGAATCATCAAGTGATGTACCGGAAATTAGTGAGAACGACTTTGTGTCCTTTCTTTTCCAAAGTACCGAAAAGCTGCCACCCAACGCGCTGGTGTGGCTCTCGGAGGTCAGCTACGAACTGTCGCCGCTGACCGTAACAGCAGGCGGACGTCACGTGTACGAGTGTCTGCGCTACGTGGAATTGGAGGAAGAAGACGAAAGCCGCACTTCCGACGAAGTGGAACTTGTTCCCGGCCAGCGGCAGCGGGTGCAGTTCGCCAAGATTTTCCTCAACCTCTTTGGCATTTGTGAAGTGGCCGTGGAAGACGGCAACGGCCAACCCGTGCCACTGGGGAGTTTCGAGGTGCTGCCCGGCAAAATCCGGCCCGGCGAGGTCAATCACATTTTCGATTATTTATTGGAAAAAGGCGTGGACTACTGGCAACCGTTTTCGCTGGTCAAGTCACGTAATACGGGGGTTCCCATCGAGCGGCAGCACTTGTTCTGGATGCTGAAAAAGCTGCACACCGATCTGGAAAAGCTGATTCACCAACTACCCTTGTTTCGCATTGCGCCCCGCTCACGGCTCAGGCCGCAGCAGGAAGTCGTGCCGTGGTCGGAAGACGTCGAAACCTCCGACGCCTCGCTGCACTGGCTAATGGACAACCTTTCAGCCCTAGAACGTACCAACAATCCGGCCACCGCCAACCTGCGCGTGGGCAATCGGCTGTACAGCATGACGGAGGTGCAGGTCGAATATTTGGGCGAAAACACAGATGTGTACGAAAACCAAATTATCCACGGTTATCTCGAAAGCATCCGTGAATACTGCGCCAGCCGCCGCCAACAATTGCACAAAAAGACGGAGCAACTGACCTGGGACACCAGCCAACGCGGGGCGTTGCAAAGCCGCCAACTGCTGCGCTACTATCGCAAGCTGCTCAATGACTGCGGCGCGGTGATTGAACAAACCGAAACCGCCCTGCATTTTTTTCAGCATTATCTCCCCGTGTCGTTCCCGCGCCCGGAGTTCCCGGCCCGCGCCGAGGGTTTCGAAACCCGCGAACATTACCGCGCCCTGCTCGGACCGATTCAGGAGTGGTTCAGCCGCGATAAGGATTTGCAGTCGGGAGCTCAGGAACTGTTTTCCGGTACGCGCTCGATGGATAAGCTGTACGAATTATATTGTCTATTCCAAATGATCGAAGCCATCGAAAATCTCGGATTCCAACTCAGCCATGCCCCCGTCGACCAATCGCTGCGGGGTAGCTTTGAAGAGGAAGAATACACGGGCGCCTACGTTTTCGCGCCGCACGACGGACTGCATCTGACGCTCTACTACGAGCGCCTGCCCGACTCGCACCAAACAGCCCTCTACTCACGCAGCGGCCGTGCGTTGAAGCCGGATTTTGTGATCCAATACCGCCGGGAAGAAGACAAGAAGGCCGACCTCATCATCTTCGACGCCAAATACCAGACCGTCGAAACCATTCGGCGGTTCACCTACAAATCAGTCATCCCCAAGTATCTGCACGGCATCAGCCGCCGGGCCGGGGGTGCGTCGCGCATTCGGGGGCTGTTCCTGCTGCACCCCGAGGACGCCGGACAACAGGCCGTGGAGTCGTGGCACCAAAGGCCCTACCGCTGGTTCGATGACAAGCCGATGTTACCCGCCATCGGTCGCATTGAGGTGCCGACGGGCGCGAAGGCGGCGAATCAGTTGGGGGAGGTGATAAGGCGGGTTTTTGAGGTGACGGAGAAATGAAAAAGGGGCAAAGGGCCGGGCTGGCGAACCAGCAAAGGGGTAAAGGGAAAGTGGCTTGCTAGAGGACTTACTCTAATAACTTTTGCAAACCTGTTAAACATCTCCTTACCTCTTCCTGAGTATTATAATGCGAAAGGCTGATCCGCAGCACCCCGTCATTCATGTCTTTCACACCCATCGTTTGTAGCAATCGGTAGGCGTAAAAATGGCCGTTCTTGGCGGCGATGTCGTAGTTTGCCAGCCCGTCGGCCAGGCTTTTTGAGGAGATTTTGGGGGAAGAAAGCGCGATGTTCGCTTCGCGTTGTTCGGTGGTTTTACGGCCAAAAATACGTACGGGCAGATCATTCAAATTTTCCAGCAAATAGGCGCAAAGTTCGTTTTCGTGCTGGTTCATCAGTGTCGCCACGGCGCGGGCTTTTTGGTGCAGCGGCTCAACTTTGTTTTCCGCAAAATGATGGTCGTGTAGGGTGGCAAAGTAATCGCCGATGCCCGCCAAAGCCGCGATGGCCGCGTGGTCCGGTCCGGCGGAGTCGAGGCGTTTGTTGAGGTAAGGCAGGTTGAAGAAATGGCACTGCGGAGCCAATTGGTCGAGAAAATCCTTTTTGACCACCATTACGCCCAGGTGGGTTCCGTAGGTTTTGTAGGTACTGAACACGTAGGCATCAGCCTCTAGCGCGTCGAGGTCGGGCCAGAAGTGCGGGGCGTAGGACACGCCGTCCACAACGAGTTTTGCGCCGACGTTATGCGCCAACCCGGCGATTTTGTTGATCGGGTTGATGGTGCCGATGATGTTGGAGCTGTGCGTCACGGCCACGATTGCCGTTCGGGTAGTCAGCAGTTTTTCCAAATCTTCCAAAGCCAATTCCCCGCTTGCGGGATCGACTGGCCAGATTTTCAGCGTCGCGCCCTGTTGCTGGCAAAGGCGTTCCCAGCCGCCGATGTTAGACTCGTGATCCTGTTCCGAGACGATCACCTCGCTGCCTTTGGTGACCAAAGGCGTGCAGGCAATAGCCAGTGTGTTAAAGCACTGCGTAGAAGACGCTCCGAGGGTGACCAAGTCCGCCGAGACATTCAACAACTCGGCCATCGTGCGCCGCCCCAGGTCCATTGCCTCGCCCGCTTTATTAGAAATTGGATTGGCCCCGTAGGGTTGCACCTTATAATTGGTGTAAAAATCCGTCAGGCGGTCGATGACGGTCCCGGCCACGTAGCTGCCGCCCGCGTTGTCGAGGAAGCCGATTTTCTGGCCCATTTCGGTTTGGAACATGGGAAATTGCTGGCGGACGAAATTGAGGTCGAGTTGTTGATTTTGCATAGCTTGTTTTGCAGGAATGTTGGTTCAAATTTTCTCCGTAAGCACCGCCAAACACATTTTGATGCCTTCCCGAAAGTTCCCGATGCGGATATTCTCATTCGGGCCGTGGATGTTATTGTCGGGATTGGGAATGCGGATCGACACGGCGGGCAGGTCGAGGGTTTCGATAAAGGTCGCCATGGGTTGCGAGCCGCCCGTGGCGCGGATATTCACGTGCTGGTCCACGGCCCGCAACATGGCTTTATCCAGCCAATGCCCGATGTCGGAGTCGATGTCGGTGCGGAAAGGCTTGGTACCGAGGCGGTAGTCGAAGCTGGCCAGCAGCGGATACTTGGCCCGTTCGGCATCGGTGGGTTCAGTTTTCGTGAGGGTGACGTCCTGTGCTTCTATGTGCTTGCTGACCAAATCCACCATGCGCTGGCCTTCGGTTTCGGGAACCAGCCGAATGTCGATTTCGGCCACGGCGGTGGACGGGATAATCGTCCTGACCTCCTTCCCTACCCAGCCCGCCCGCATTCCGCGCACGTTCAGGCTCGGGAACTGCATGGATTCCTCATAGGTCACGCCCACTTTTTCGGCCTGACTGATGCCCAACCGCTTATCTAATTCGGGCAGGTCTTCGGGAATGGCAGCGAAGATTTTTTTGTCCGCTTCCGAGATGTTTATCCCGTCGTAAAAGCCGTCGATCAGCACCCGCCCATCCTTATCCTTCATGCTGGCCAGAATCCGGGCCAGCGCGAAGGCCGGATTCGGGGCGTAGTTGCCGTACTGGCCACTGTGCAGGTTTTCTTTGGCGCCAAATACCGTCAGCGTGATGGTAGCGATGCCCCGCGCCCCAAAGGTGAGCGTGGGCAGGTTGGAGATGTGGCGCGTTCCGTCCATGATGAGCAGGCGGTCGGCGGCCAGCAGGTCGCGGTGATCCTGCACGAGTTGGGCGATGGTGGGCGAACTCATCTCTTCCTGAAAATCCATGATGACTTTGATGTTGAAATCCGCCGCAGCGCCCTTGTCCTGCATAATTTTCAGGGCCGTCATAAAGCAGGAAGCCGGGCCTTTGGAGTCGGAAGCTGAGCGGGCGAAGATTTTGTAGTCGGGGTCAATGGCCGTATCCAGCGATTTCCAATCGACCAGCTTGCCTTTCTTGTCCTTAATCACGGCCTGAAAAGGACTCGGCTGATTCCAGGCCGAGGAATCCACGGGCTGTCCGTCGATTTGCAGATAAAACAGGACACTCTTCTTCTTGGGGTCAATTATTTTTTGGGCGTACAGGTGCGGAACGCCTTTCGAGACGATCTTGCGGGTTTCAAAACCCAGAGCGGTGAAGGCTTTATCGCACCATTTCAGATTGGCGTCTATTTGTTCGGAATAATCGCCGTCGTTGGGCATCGCCAGGAAATCTTTGAAAGTCAGCAGGCTGTTTTTCAGATACTGGTTGGCGCTTTGCTCGATTTCGGCTTTCGTCATGCTCTGGGAATGCAGAGCCGACGAGGACAGGAGGAAAACGAGCGGCAGAAGAAGTCTATGCATTTGCAGTTTTTTTAAACAATCTTGTTCCCAATGGCAAAGCGCGTTAAGGCCACGACAGAATGAATGTCGAGCTTTTTGAAAATATTGCGGCGGTGTGTCTCGACGGTACTGGGCGAAATGAATAACTGGTCGGCGATGTCCTGGCTGGACACCTCGCTGGCAATCAGCCGGATGATTTCGATTTCTCGCTTGCTTAGTGCATGGACGCTTTCGGGCGTTTCGTGGCCGTTGATCGTAGCTTCATTTTCGATTTGAGCCAATTGCTTATGAACTTCCTCGGTGAAATATTTGGTACCCTCAGCCACAGAAAAAATCGCTTTTTCGAGTTCTTTTTTGGTAGCTCGTTTCAACACGTACCCCCACACGCCCGCCTGCATAGCCGCACGGATGGTTTCCGGTTCCTCCTCCATAGTTAGCAAGATTAGCTTTATTTCAGGAAAATACTCCCGTAGTCGCAGCGCCAGCTCGATACCGTTGAGTTCGGGCATGTGCATATCAGAGAGCACGATGTCCACAGGCGTGTGGGCCAGTCGATCAAGGGCTTCCCGCCCGCTTTTGGCCGTGGCCAGAACGGCCACGCCTTCCAGCGATGCGATCATCATAGCTAAGCTATCCAACACTACCTCATGGTCGTCAGCCAGCATCACACTTATTTCTTTCATAAATTCATAGCTGAGTAATGGGCGAAGATAGCGGGATTGACCGTTGTATCCAGTATGTTTTCCGACTTTTCGTTTTTGGCAGAAAATCCGGTAATTTACTGCAAATGCAATGAGGCGGAAAACTGCTCGCTATATAATTGCCAACAATATGATGAAAAAAAATAGTCTGATTTTGCTGCTGACGCTGCTGGGAAACTACGCTTGCCAGAGTTCTTCCAAAAACCCCGAAAAGGTAGACACTCTGGTACAAACGGTCGCCGCTGTGGCCGATTCGGTGCCGCAACCCCGGCAGATTCCTGCGCTGGAACAGCAGATGATTAAGCAAGGACTGGTTAATGTGCAGACTGCCGATCCCACGATCTCCGTGGAATTGAAGTACTCGACCACCGATAATTTTGTCAAGAAAGACGTGTACGGCGATTTGGAAAATGCCTACCTCCAACCCGAAATTGCCCAAAAGCTGACGCGGGCCAGCGCTTTACTCCGAAAAGCCCATCCCGGCTACCGTCTGCTCATTTACGACGCCGCACGCCCCAACTCGGTGCAGCACATTTTGTGGGACGAAATCAAAGTCCCCGAGCGGCAAAAGCCGCAGTACGTTGCCGACCCAAAAATCGGCTCGATCCACAACTTTGGCTGCGCCGTGGACTTGACGGTCGCCAATGAAAAAGGGGTTCCCCTGGACATGGGAACCCCCTACGATTTCTTTGGGCCGCTGGCCTACCCGCGCATGGAGTCACAGATGGTGGCGCAGGGGAAGCTGACGAAGGCGCAACTCGCCAGCCGCCAAATCCTGCGCCAGGCCATGACTCAGGTTGGGTTCCGGCAGAATACTACCGAGTGGTGGCACTACGACGGTTTATCGCGCAAGCACGCGAGGGCGAAGTACGGGATGATAAAGTAATTTATTCCCGCGCCACGCTGCTGCTACCGGATAGTCGCTGCTCTACCGTCGGATCGCCCAGGTAGCGCACGTTGCTGGCTCCGCTGGCGTCCACTTTCAGGAACTTGGCCACCCGCACTCGGGCGCGGCTGGCCCCCGAGAGATTTAGGTCCGCTTCGTCTACCGGAAAATCGAAGGCGTAAAGCTGCGACGCCCCGGAAAGTTCGCCGATCACCAAACCGCTTTTGCCATTCAGAATCAGCTCGGAAGCCCCGGACAGATTCATGCTCAGCCGCTCCGACGACCCCACAAAAGTGGATTTGGAAGCCCCGGAAAGTCGATAATCCAAAGTCCTTTCGTTCTCAAAGCCTGCGACGGTGGAGACCGACGCTCCCGAGAAATCCACGCCGCCCAGGCTGGGCATGACGATGTCGATGTCCATGCGGTCGCGACTCTTGCGCCAGGTGTTGCGGTACTTGATTTCCAGTACGCCCGAGCGGCTCACGCTGGCGTCCAGGTCGTCGAGGTCATTGAGTTCTCCCGTGGCTTTGATACTGAAATTCGCTCCCTTTTTCACCTTTATAGAAAAAGCGCTACCCATCGCCAACTGGTCAAAATTAGTCAGGTTGAGGTCGCGCGTCGCCACGCCGCGCGGCGGGATGTCGTTGTCGCGGGTGTTGATGTAAATGCAGGATTGCAAGCCGCTTAGCAGACCTACTAAAAGAAAAAGGCGCGTCAAATAATGTGAAGGTTCAAGTTTCATGGCTAAAAGATAATGAGTTGATTATTTCGTTCGCCCTGTGACAATCAGATTCACATTTCCCCCTATCGAAAAACCTAAAAATCACGCGAACTATGAGGTAAATCAAGCAGTAATAGCTCAGGTCGGCTGGCCGCCAAATCTATATCAATCGACTGATTACCAACCTATATTTAACTCCTTTCGTCAGCACAAATGCTCCTACACTACCCCCTTTTCATATTTCACGAAAGAGGAAAGGCTTATCCTATATGATGGGCAGCTAGCCCTAAGTTTCCTGCCCTGTCGCTGATCAACGAGCTTGATACTACGCAGGAGGTTTGGTTTCGTAAGCTAAAAAAAAGGGCAGCCAATCAGAGACGCGTATCTCTGATTGGCTGCCCTTTTCAATTGGCGTAATCATTTTGAATCTCCCAGCGCTACTTGATGGCCATAGGCACCTCCACAGTATCCCATTTTAGCACCACACTCTTACCCGTTACATCGTACATAAGCTGCTCGCTCATGGATGTTTTTTTGGGCTTTACGGACACTGTCAGTACATCGTTTGCCGGGTCACGGTTAGCCACACCGCCTTTTTTAATTCCCCACTGACCAGTTTGAGAATTAAAGATAAATTTCCATTCCTTTTCACCAGGCATGGCGAACAAACTGTATTTTCCGGCGGGCAGCGCCTGGCCTTCTACCTTTATGTCCTTGTCAGTTTCAAAAATAGTAGCTTCGTTCGCCCCCGCACGCCACACCTTCCCGTAGGGGGCAAGCGTTCCATTCGAATCCCAGATATCCCTTCCTTTTACTGAAGGGCTACTGTAATTGATGGTAACCATGGCACCACCGATTTTACCACTCGCAGTGGCTGGTGGACTAGGCCGACTGGACTTATCACCCTGTGCCCAGCTTGTGAAGGCACATACCATACCGGCCATTACCAGGACCAGTGTTCTCTTAGTTAGGATATCTCTCATGTAAGAATAAATAGGTTGATGTTTAACAATAAGGCGAATATACAAAAACGTAAATGATTTTCAACTGTGCCTTACCCCGTTACACCTTTGACCGCTCAGCCCGCAGCGGCCAAGCCGCGGTATAAATAATTTCTCGGGTTGCACGTAGGGGGAGGAGCGTATCGATCTTGTCCCAGAAAAAAAGGAACTCAAACTTGACCGCAACCTTTCTTACCAACCGGGAAGTCGAAGCCGAGACGGATTGTGTATTTTTGCCGAAAACAAAAGTATTCGCCTTGATTCAGCTATCCGACCCGGAAATCGTGCAAGCTATCCGGCAGGGACAGGAGTCCGCTTTCGAGCAGATGTTCCGTTCCTACTACGAGCCGCTGTGCCGCTACGCCAACACGCTGCTGAAAGACAGCGACGAGGCCGAGGAAGTAACGCAGGGACTATTTTTGAGTATCTGGGAAAAGCAGACTGACCTGGAAATCACGCTTTCGCTAAAAGCCTACCTCTACCGCGCCGTCCACAACCATTGCCTCAACCGCATCAAGCACTACGGTGTCCGCGAAACGCACCGCGCCTACTCGCTGCACTTCCAGACCGATAGCCACGATTCGGTCACGGACGCCATCTACGGCAGCGAACTGGAACAACGCATCGAGCGGGCCGTCAGCAAATTACCCGAGCAATGCCAGGTAGTGTTCAGGATGAGTCGTTTCGAGGAATTGAAGTACCAGGAGATCGCCGACCA
>JBBSUC010000005.1:0-159097 GCA_038235275.1 Cytophagales bacterium
GCAACCTGAGGACACTGGTCGTCAACTTGTTAAAGAGTTTAAAACCCAAAAACATGGCTGCTCAGATTGATGGGTTTTCCGATAATTTTAACGCTCTGATTCAGTTTATGACCCAACAAATGGTTTTATAAGAAAACCCTGGAACGCTAATTCTCTAATGGGCGCTAACCAACGCCGCTGCATTATCGGGGACTTCCACGCGGCCATCCGTGACTACGTAAGGACATAATACACAGGCTCGCGGCCCATGCTGTTGGTGCCAGCGACAACGCGGTCTGATTTCGCAACGCGGCAGTACCTGCGGCGATGGCTCGGGTAAGTCCGCGTTGTCCTGCATCAGCCCCGCGATGATTCCGCACTGCCCCGAACTCCACTGCGCACAGCCTGATTTCACGCATTTGTTGGCAAAACGAAAATGCTTGGCGGGGGCAGAATGCTGCTCGGCAACTTTCTCCAGAAAGCTTTCAGTAACGGGCAGCGGCTGCGGCAGGATGTTCACTTGCCCGTTTGGACCGACTACGCCCAGCAGGAGCGCGTCCTTTTCAGGGGACGCGCTCGGACAGAGCGTTTGGTTTTCCGACGGCCTCACTGGTTGAAGCGTTGGTTGACTTTACCTAACTGATCCTTGAAAGTCGGGTTATCGAAAATCTTGTCAGGCATTCTAATCCAAATACCCATCCACTCTTTCGGCCGAAAGACCACCACGGGCGAACCCTTAGGCCACCAATGTTTGGGTTTGCCGTCATCGTCAGGATTGGGCATATAACCCGCTAATTCACTCATGACAGCTTCCTGGATTTTGGCTTCGATGCGCTGAGCGGCTTGGGGCGATAGCTGAATGTCGCCCAAGTCCACGTGAAATTCATTCGTTTTTGCATTTCTAGTTTCCATCTTTTTAAAGGGGTTTAGAATTGTCGGATTCTTGGTTCGGGAAGAATCCATACCCGGTTAACATTAGTCGTCCTTTTTGTGATTCCGGGAAACATTCCGGTTGAGATTTTTTATCTTCGCCCGTATCATTCCCATCAGGCCCAAATGTCAACCTGTTTTTACCCCGCACGGGCGGCCGCCTCGGCCCCGCCGTCATTTATCAGATCACTTTTTATGAAAAGAACCGTCGTAACGGCTTGCCTTGTCGTGGGATTTCTGCTTCCCGGCTTTGCCCAGAAGAAAACCTCCCTTCCTGAATTTGATCTACAAAAGCCCGAACTGGAAGCGCACATGCGGTTTCTGGCTTCGGACGAGTTGATGGGCCGCCGCACGGGCGAGCCGGGGAATCTCGTCGCCGCCCGCTACGTGGCCGAGCAGTTTCGGCGCTTCGGCCTGGCCTTTGTGCCGAATCAAACATCGTTTATGCAGGCCGTACCACTCGAAAAAATGGGCGCTTTGGGAAAGGGCGAGTTATTCGTAGGAACGGAGATACTCGATTCAGGAAAGGACTGGATTTTGATGTCGGGCGGCGCGTCGGACCTCAATGCCCCGCTGGTGTACGCGGGCTTCGGGCTGGAAAATCCCGACAAAGGCTGGGACGATTACAAAGGACTGGACGTAAAGGACAAAATCGTTCTGCTGCAAAGCGGCTCGCCGGAAGCAACCTCTCCCCTGGAAATTATCACCGCTTCGGACGAGAAGCGAAAAGTGGCGGCAGAGAAAGGCGCGGTGGCGGTAATTGAAATCTTCAAAGCCCCCGTTCCCTGGAACTTCGTGACCAAATTCTTCGGCGGCGAACGGGTGGCGCTCGCGCCCGATGGAAAACCTGTGGCGCTTCCCCACGCCTGGATCAACGGGCAGGAGGCCAAGTTTACCAAAATGCTTCGTGCCACCGACAAAGTTCGCTTCCAAACCGTCGGGCGCAATGTGCAGATAGTGAATGGCTATAACATAGTGGCCTACATCGAAGGCACCGATGCTAAACTTAAAGACGAATACGTGCTGCTCTCGGCACACTACGACCATATGGGGGTGGGCAAGCAGGGCGGTCAGCCCTACACACCCGAGGACAGTATTTTCAATGGTGCGCGGGACAATGCCTTCGGAACCGTGTCGCTATTGGCCGCCGCTGAAGCCCTGTCGAAGCAGCCACCGAAGCGTTCGGTGCTGCTGGTGGCCCTGACGGGCGAGGAAATGGGGCTGCTGGGCAGCAAGTACTACGCCAGCCATCCGCTGTTGCCCCCAAACAAGTGTGTTTTCAACCTCAATACCGATGGCGCAGGCTACAACGATACCAGCATTTTGTCGGTCATCGGGCTGGATCGCACGGGCGCAAGGGCCGAAATCGAAACGGCCAGCAAAGCTTTCGGGTTGGATGTAGTCGCCGATCCCGCCCCGGAGCAGGGGCTCTTCGACCGTTCCGACAACGTGAGTTTTGCCAAGTTGGGCATTCCCGCCCCCACCATCACGCCGGGATTCAGGGAATTCGATGACGAATTGAAAAAATACTACCACCAGGCATCGGATAATCCCGAGACGATCGACTTCGGCTACCTCCTCAAATTCTCCCAGGCTTACGCCTACGCGGCCCGCCTCATCGCCGACCGGACGCAGGCCCCGCAATGGAGCAAGGGCGACAAGTACGAAGAAGCCGCCAAGGTGCTTTATAAAAAATAAAGAAAGCATCAATTGCCACTACCCATGCTAACGCTACGCAGAACCGATTCCCAAAACCAGGACTTCATCGACCTGGTCAAACTGCTCAACGCCGACCTGAAAATCCGCGATGGGGAGGACAACGTTTTTTACGCCCAATTCAGCAAGATTTATTTGATCAAACAGGCCGTAGTGGCCTATGAAGACGGTCGTCCGATGGGTTGCGGAGCCATCCGCGAATACCAGCCAAACCGAACGGAAGTGAAACGAATGTACGTCACGCCGGAAGGCCGGGGCCAGGGCATTGCCAAAAAAATCCTGGCCGAACTCGAAAACTGGGCCGCTGAACTGGGGTATGGAGGCTGCGTTCTCGAAACGGGAAAAAGACAGCCCGAAGCTATCGCTTTGTACAAAAGGATGGGCTATCGTATTATTGAAAACTACGGCCCCTACGCCGGGGTAGAAAACAGCCTGTGCTTTGAGAAGCAATTTCTGCCAGAGATTTAGGTAATTTGCAGCCTTTGGCAAAAAGGGACTTTTATATTTTACAAAACCCTATACGTCCGAATCAGGTTGAAGAGTGCAGAATTGACCCGCGAATGACGACACCCGACCAATTGTTACAGGCTCTACAAGAGGAAATAGAGCAAAACACCTACGGCGATCACCCCGCCGAACTTTACGAACCCATCCGGTATATCATGTCGCTGAGCGGCAAGCGGCTGCGTCCGCTGATGACGCTCATGGCCGCCGCCCTCTACACCGACGACTGGCGCAAAGCCTTAAAACCCGCTCAGGCCGTGGAAGTTTTTCACAACTTCACGCTCATGCACGACGACATCATGGATTGCGCCCCACTGCGGCGCGGCCAGCCCACCGTCCACGAAAAGTGGAACGCCAATACCGCCATCCTGTCGGGCGACGTAATGCTGGTGCGGGCCTACGACCGGCTGCTGGACGTGGAAAGCAGCCGCCTTAAGCGCGTCCTGACGCGCTTCAACGACACGGCGGCGGCGGTCTGTGAAGGCCAGCAACTCGACATGAATTTCGAAATCCGCTGGGACGTGACCGAGGCCGAGTACATCAATATGATTCGCCTGAAAACCTCCGTCCTGCTGGGTTTTGCCCTGGAATTAGGTGGTATCGTGGCCGGAGCCGACGAACAAGCCACCACCCTCCTCTACGAAGCGGGCGTCAGTATGGGCATCGGCTTCCAGTTGAAGGACGACCTGCTCGACGTGTATGGCGACCCGGCCAAATTCGGCAAGCAGGTGGGCGGCGATATTATGGCCAACAAGAAGACTTTCCTTTTAATTGAAGCCCTCGAAAGAGCAAAAGGATCCACTAAAAAAGAGTTGGACAAGTGGCTGGCCGAAGCGGATTTTGACAAAGAAGAAAAAGTAAAAGCCGTTACGGCCATTTACGATTCGCTAAAAATCCGCACCTTTACCGAACAGAAAATCACCGAATATTTCGACCAGGGCTTCGACTGCCTCGAAAGACTTAAAGCCAACCCCACCCGCAAAGAACCGCTGCTAAGCTTTGTGCATCAGTTGGTGGAGCGGGAAAATTAATTTTATATGTCCCTCACCCTCATTATCATCCTCGTTACCATCGCCATCAGCTACTACGCCTGGCAGAATCCTTCTACGCTGGAAAACATGGTCTTGAATCCTTACAAGGTTTCCAAGCAAGGCCAATACTACCGCTTCATCACTTCCGGATTTGTCCACGCCGACTTCATGCACCTGCTGTTCAATATGCTGACACTCTGGTTTATCGGCGAGGGCATCGAGCGATTGTTTGGATCGCTGTTCGGCGGAAACGGCCGGATTTATTTCGGTGCCTTGTACCTTTTAGGAATCATCGTTTCCGACATTCCTACCTTTTTGAAGCACCGCAACAGCTCCGGCTACAATTCGCTGGGCGCATCGGGCGGCGTGGCGGCGGTGCTGTTTGCGGCGGTACTTTACGCGCCGTTGCTGGAAATTTGCCTCTACTTCCTGCTGTGTATTCCCGGTTTTATTTTTGGCATACTCTTCATCGGCTACTCCTACTACGAATCCCGCCGGGGTAGTGGCTTCGTCAATCACGACGCCCACATGTACGGGGCCATCTTCGGGTTGCTGTTCATGGCGGTGGTCTATCCGGCGGCAGTGCCCGGCTTCTTCGAGCAGATCAGCGGCTGGCGGCTGTTTTAATCCAACGGAACGAATTTTTACTATTTCGCTGCTTTATCCAACTAACTATTTTTTATGCAATCCAAAAGTTCATTCACCATACCTTTTAAAAACCCAATTACCCCCGACAAAAAATTCAAGAAGTCGGTCGCGTATTTTTCCATGGAATTTGCTGTGGATCAGGCGCTAAAAATATATTCCGGCGGGCTGGGCTTTCTGGCTGGTTCGCACATGAAGAGCGCCAACTCTTTGAATCAGAACCTAATTGGTGTAGGAATGCTGTGGAAACACGGCTACTACGACCAGGAACGCAATCCTGATAATACGATGAATCCCGAGTTTCGGGAGAAGATGTACCACTACCTCATCGACACCGAAACCAAGGTAAGTATTGAAATCGCGGGCAGAACCGTGTGGGTACACGCCTATTACCTGCCACCCGATGTGTTTGACACGGCCCCAATGTTCCTGCTCACGACCGACACGGACGGCAACGACCACTACGCCCGCTCCATCTCTTACAATCTGTATTCTGCTGACCAGGCCGTCAAAGTAGCGCAGTGCATGGTGCTGGGCATTGGCGGTACCAAGATACTCGACGCGCTGGAATACGAGCCGGAAGTGTATCACTTCAACGAGGCCCACGCGCTGTCGGGCGCTTTTTATCTTTACCAAAAATATAAAACTGCCGCTCAATTAAAAAAGCGATTTGTGTTCACGACGCACACGCCCGAAGAAGCTGGTAACGAGAAACATGATATTAATTTCCTGAATAACTTAGGCTTCTTCGCCGGGCTGAAGTTAGAAACGGTGCGCAAGATAACCGGACAGAAAGATAGCGTTTTCAATCACTCGCTGGCGGCGTTGCGCCTGGCCCGCAAGGCCAATGGTGTCTCAAAATTGCACGGCGACGTGGCGCGGCAGATGTGGGGAGGCTACGACAATATTTGCGAAATCGACCACATTACCAACGCCCAAAATCAGAAATACTGGACGGACAAAACGCTGGAAACCGCCCGTCTGGCCAAGGATACGAAAGCGATCATGGCCCGCAAGGAAGAACTCAAAAAGGAGTTGTTCAAAACCGTGGCTAACCAATGCGGTAAACTCTTCGACCCCAAGGTACTGACCATCGTATGGGCGCGGCGCTTTGCCGCCTATAAGCGGGCCGATATGCTGACCTGGGACCGCGAGCGCTTCGATCGGTTAATGAATAATAGTAAGTACCCCATTCAAGTCATTTGGGCGGGAAAACCCTATCCCAAAGATATGGGAGCCATCGAAACCTTCAACGGGCTGGTGCATCTCAGTAATTTGTACGACAACATGGCGGTGCTGACGGGCTACGAACTGGCCCTTTCCAAATTGATGAAAGACGGCTCCGACGGCTGGCTGAACAACCCCGTCGTGACCCGCGAGGCCTCCGGCACCAGCGGCATGACCGCCGCCATGAACGCCTCGCTCAATATTTCAACTTACGATGGCTGGATCTGCGAGTTTTCCGAACACGGCCACAACTCCTTCCTGGTTCCGGTGGCTGCCGGCGACGATATCGACCGGCAGGACATGGAAAACCTCTACGACCTGATCGAAAACGAAGTGCTACCCACCTACTACGATCAGCCCGAAAAATGGCAGGAAATGGTGCTGGCCAGCATGAACGATGTCCACGATTTCTTCGGCTCCGACCGCATGGCAGCGGAGTACTATGAGAAGTTGTATTGAGGCTTGAAAAACACTTACATTCGAGGGGCGAGAGAAATTCTCTCGCCCCTCTTTTTTGTTCAAACCTACCTTACCTCATGCGCTATGATCCTGAAAAGCATCATCGTCGTTCTATTCGTCTGAAAGACTACGATTATTCCCAGGCTGGAATGTATTTCATCACGATCTGCGTGACGGATATGGAATGTTTTTTCGGCAGCGTGAAGGAGGAGAAAATGATTTTGAACGATGCGGGAAAGGTGATCGAGAAGTGGTATCTGACACTACCCACCAAGTACCCTCATATAGAATTGGGCGATTATGTCGTGATGCCTAATCATTTTCATGCCATTGTAATTAATAACGGCCAGGGAAATCCAAATGCGCCGTATACCAAGATTCCAAACGATGCGCTTGCAGGAACGAACCCAAACGATTCATTGGTAGGGGCGAGCCCATGGGTTCGCCCCTACGAGGGGTGGTATCTTGGTTCAAGACGATGTCCACCAATGAATATATTTGCGGGGTAAAAAATCACAATTGGCCGCGATTTCGCGGGAAATTATGGCAACGGAATTACTACGAACATATCATCCGCTCGCAACGCTCTTTCGAGAATATTTCCGGCTATATCGCTAATAATCCCGGAACATGGGAGGAGGATCGGTTTTACAGAAACCAGTAAGTCACTTATCCGCAAACATCGCCTCGTAATGCGCTGAAGGCATCAGAATGCCGCCGCTCTTTTCGTAAAAGGATTTATCGGTAACGTACACGCCATCTACCGTCTTCGTCCAGTTGGCTCCGGCCATCGGGTGATACGTTTCCAGCCGCTCCCAATTCTTGAAATACTGGTGACCATTAGTTTCCTGCAAGCCGATACTCATACCGGGGAAAGGCGGCAGCCGGGCGGCCACGGCTTTGTTCCAATCTACCAGGATGGGGTTGACCGTCAGGTCGGCGCAGAAGCAGGGTATTTTTTTCTCAAAAGCCAACTGAGTGATTTTCATCGTCATGCTCATCGTCTTGGCGATGGCCTTCACGGCAATGGCCCCGTAGCCCTGCTCGATGCGCCTGGCGGCGTCCTCCACGGTGTGGGCGCTTTCGTCAGCGGCCACGCGCACGCCCAGGTCGCCCACGTAGGTCTCGTTTTCCTCGGTGAAGGGTTCCTCAATGACCGCGATCTGATCAAAGGCCCCAATTTTCTTGGCGTGATCCAGGAAGCGCAACAACGTTTCCTTTTTCTCGTATCGTCCGTTGGCGTCGAAGTAGTAGGGAATCTTGCCGCTGGCCGTGTAGGGCGTTTCGTAGTGGCCGATGGCCTTGTGGACGGCAGTCAGGAAAGCGATGTCCTTCTCGATCATCTCCGACTGCGTTCCTGCCGCCCCGGTTTTTAGTTTAAGAATAAAATACCCCTCATCGGCGGCTTGCTTGATTCGCTCGGCCGTGGTGCCGACGCTGAACGACGGAATGCTGGCCACCTTCTCGTGGTGATAGGATAATCCTGGACGGTAGGCCACCGGAATCATATCGTCGAATTTAGTAAGGCCATTTTCCTCAGCGTACAGCAGCCAGGCGGCGTTGTCCACCGCTACCAGGGCGTTGAGGGCGAAGGTGGTTCTTAAATCAGGATTGCCCGTGATCTTCTTGCCGTAAGCCAGCACCTCGGGCAGCAGGTCGTCCACCAGCGTCACCGGATTTTTGAATGAATTGCCCTTCATCATTTGCAGGGCGTATTCGGTCATCGCGAACATCAGCGCGTTGCCCGCCGTTTCGGAATGAGCCGCGAACACCTTGGAATCTGACCAGAGAACGCCCTGCGTGCATTGTCCGATTTTGTGGACGTCGGCATCCGTTTTCAGGTAAGCCAACGTCTGCCAGCTTTCGGTAATGGCGCTGCCCTTGAAGCGGTAGGGATTCAGCGGCTCGCGCTCGAAATTGGAACTAACGTCCTTGATACGGATGGTTTTTTCTTTGGGCATGGCGTTGACGTTTGTCGTTAGACCAAGGGCCATGGCGGCGGTGCTGTATTGGATAAATTCTCTTCGGCTGATGGTCATAGAAACTAATTTTTCTCGCAAAAACGGAAGATCCGTCCGTCAAGAAATTACTGGGGAATTTCATTCAAAGTGTACCAGGCCTCCGATGCCCACAAAGGCTGCCCGGAAGCCGACTTCAAGTCGATCGGAAGCCGGAAATAGACGACGTTCTCCTTTCGCAAGCCGGGAGTTTCCACGTACAGCCGTTTGCCGTCGTCGGAAAGTTTCATAGAAGATGCCTTCAAATCCGTTAAGTCCATCTTCGGCCCGCCGTAGGTAGGCGTGGGTTTATACCCCCATTTTTGGATGAAAAGATTCTTGAATTCGGCCTGAATGTTTTTGGACAAGGGCTGGGTGAATTCAATCTCGAAGCCCTTTAGTTTGGCCCGCACGGCCAGCATCTCGAAGGGGATTTTGCCGTTGTAGGTCAGCTTTTGAAGGCCCGAGCTTTGGTCTTTCCAACTCCACCCGCCGGGAGCCATGCCCACTTCGCCCACGTAAAGCGCTCCGTCCGGCCCCCAACGCATCCGGTTGACGCCCGCCGCGAGGCCCTGCGAAAAGCGGAAGGCCGCGCCTTGGTACTTGCCGTTGATTTTTTCTAAAAAATCGCGAATAATCCCGCCGTGCGTGACATCGCCGTGCAGCATTTGGCCTTTATAAACTCCTTCCTTAATCAAAACGGGTTCGGAAGGCGAGTTGCCGATTTCGTCTTCGGGCAGCCAAATCGCGGGCGGTACCATGCGAGGCATCGGCGCCGACTCGTCCAGCCAGCCCCAGCCCATGCCGTTGAAGTCGCCTTGGCGGATGTGAATCAGCTTATTGCCGGGAAGCCACTGGCCCTGGTTGTCCAGTACGAACAGCTCGTCCTCCGGGCCGACGCCGATGCCGTTGGGTGTCCGCAGCCCAAAGTTCACCGACTCGAAGCTACCGTTCTTGCTGATGCGAATCGTGCGCCCCCGGTCGGGCAGTTGCTTTTGGTCGGGTGCGAGGCGCATGGCCATCGAGAGCGTGGCGTAGAAGAAACCGTCTTTATAAACCAACCCAAAGGAAAACTCGTGGAAGTCGGCGGTGACACCCCAGCCGTTGCAGATGGTGCGGTATTCGTCGATGATCCCGTCGCCGTCGTGGTCGATGAGTTTGGTGAGTTCCTGTTTTTGCAAAACGTAAATTTCCCCCTCCACCACGGCCATGCCCAGTGGCTCGGCCAGGCCGGAGGCGATGCGCTTCACCTTGATTTCGGCGGGGTTCTTGCCCGTCACGCCGTCCAACACGTACAGTCCACCAACGGCATCCCAGGTTGTGACCAGCAGCCGTCCGTCGGGCAGGAAAGCCATCGCGCCCACTTTGGGCTTGAAGCCGGGAGTGGACAGATCGGTTAGGTCGTAGCTCGGGTGAACGCCTTCCAGGGACGCGCCGAAGCCGGGCTTAGTCGGCAGCTTAGCGGCGGAATTCACCACGCCTTCCTCGGTACTTTTCCGGGGCTTGGCGTCCTTTGGTTTCAGGGTGAAAATATAGTCGAGAATGGTATCGATTTCGTCGGTCGCCAGGGCCGGGTGCGCGTTCATCACGCCGCTGCCCCAAACTCCTGTGCCGCCGTTTTTGATTTTGCTGTTCAACTGCGCCACCGTTTTTGCGTCTTTGGGATACCGCACGGCGACCTGTTGAAACGCCGGGCCGACGTTGGCCTCGTACAAATCGTGGCAGGTCAGGCAGTCACTTTTCTCAATGATTTCTTGGCCTTTATGATCATACTCTTTTTGGGGAACGGCGTAAGTCTGTGCGGGCAACGGCTCGAAGTAATCTGCGTGCCGTGATCGGCCGTTGGATACGAGTGCCAGATTGCCCAACTTTGATTTCAAAGTCACGGAGATACCCGCTGGCACGTTACTGGTCACGAAGATTCGCTCCAAACCCGGTTTCCCCGCTTTGTTCCTGATAAATTCGGGTCGCTCTTCGATTTGGATCGTGTCCTTGCCCAGAATCAAATCATGTTGCAGGAAAATTTGGTTTTTCCTGAAAACGTACCCCCGGTTTTGCATCTTCACGGGCTGCGTTTGCCCGTTGCGTTTGGCGGTCCAGGTAAAGTTCTGGACGCTGTCGTTCAAATAGTCCGTGCCCCAGGAAGTCGGTTGAACCTCCTTTTCGCCCGTGTAGGCGGTGCCGTTCATCGAAATACCGCCCTTCCATACTTTGTAAATCTTGCAGCGGGCCATGTCGTAGGCTACGTACATCGCCGAGTCCAGCGCCACGGTTAGCATCCTCGGCTTTTTGTCCAGCACCGAGCGAATGGCCCACACATCGAGCGGGCGCGGGTTTTCCACCTCTTTGGCGGGGCCGCCAGCGGTTAAAAGTGTAAGCAAGGCGGCTGATAAACAAACGGCAGAAGTTATTCTCATGAAATATCTGACAAAACCTTTTTACAATTAAAAGACGAGGTTGGTAAACCGTTACCCCGAGCCTACTTAACCAGATCAGCCTCCGCCAGCATGGTACGTAACGTCTGCAAATCCCTTTTCATTGCCGCCAGGACTGTGTCCCGGTCCATACTCAACTGTTTCTTGCCTAATTCGGCTCCGCCCAGCGGATATTCATAGTGCACCGACATCGGCCCCGAAATATTGTACTTTTTCAGCAGAGAAAAATACGTTTTGAAATCCACCATTCCTTCACCAAGCGGCACCTCCTTGTTGTACCATTTGTCTGAGCTTTCGGCCCACACGAAATCCTTGATGTCCAGGCAAATTATATGAGACTTTAACACATCGAGACCATTGACCCATGACATACCACCTTCGGCCACGGCGTGTTTGATGTCGTACTGGCAGCCCAGCCAGCGCGGGTCGACATCCTGCAACAATATGCGCAGGTCCCATACCGCCGCGCCCACATTGGTACCGGCGTGGTTTTGGTAAGCGCCCCGGATATTATGCTTCTGATTAAGTGCCGACAGTCGTTGCATTTGTTTGGCATAGCGGGCCAAATCCGTGAGTACATCGGTGCCGGGATTGTAGTTGAGATAAGCAGTCCGGTAATACTTTATACCCAATTGGCTGGCTGTCTTGAGTAGTGTTTCCGCTCTCGGGTCATCGGGATCTACGATATCAGTGACCATCATGGGGACTTTCACACCCGCCTTTTTAATGGCCTCCATTGCCTTTGGCAATTCTACCTCCACCTTTTCAGGATCAACATGCCCGCCCCTACGGACGGTCAGATCAATCCCGTCGAATCCCAGATCGGCTGCGACCTTTGCCGCCTCAGACACCGAGAGCCATTGCAAATGCTTGGAAAAAATGCAGAGGGTGCGTTCGGAAGCAGCAACCGGTTGAGCGCTGGAAATCGGAGACCCGGCGGCAGACAGAGTCGTGCCGACGGCTAATGTAGTACCGAGGAACTCTCTACGGGATAAAAAGGCAGGATTTGATTTTGGCATATATTCAGATAATCTTCGACAAACTCGATGTGTATATAATGTTAAGCAAGAATCGTCAATAAAGCGGATTTTGAAGCAGGAGGTCGTTCTTGTTCATTTCCTCCAACCGGATCGGCATGAAATAGGATTGGTCTTTCCAGTCGCGCTTCTGCACGATCACCGCCTTGTAGGTCGGTTTGGCTTCTCCGAGCGCGTAACGGATCTCGATGCCCTGGGCGTCGACCATCACTTTGGGGGCGATCATCCACCGGCGGATGTCGAAGTAGCGCTGTCCCTCGAACATCAGCTCGACGCGCCGCTCGTGCCGGATGCCCTCGCGCAAGTCCGCCCCGCCGCTGGCCGCTAAGTCCGGCATCCCGACCCGGCTGCGGATGAGATTGACGACCCGCCGGGCTTCGGTATCTTCGCCGAGTTCCTGGCAAGCCTCGGCGTAGCTGAGCAGGATTTCGGAATACCGGATGTAACGCCAGGGACTCTCCTGTACCTGGTATTGGGGATTATAGGCGGGATCGATGAACTTCCGGCGGTAATAGCCGCTGCCCGTGCCGTTCCAGTCCTCGATCGGACTACTGCGGGTGTCGAGGCCTCCCTTCCAGGTTCCGTCTGCTCGCTGATAGAGGCCCGTCTGGATGATACCCACGGGGTCGAGCGACTGCACATCGACGGGCCTTTCCCGCCAGTGCGCGCCGTCGTAAAGGATATTGGCGTAAAAGCGCGGGTCGCGGTTGGCGTAGGGATCGGCCTTGTGGGCGGGGTTGTTCCAGTCGAAGCGGCTGCCATTCTTCATGTCGTAGTCGTCCGCCGCCTGCCCGATAGGATTGTTGCTGCCGTGGCCGTGGTAGCCGTTCGTACTGTTGTGCAGACCCGGGTTGTACGTCTCGGACGTTTCCATCGAGGTTGTTATGTAGAAGCGCACGAAAATGTCCTCACTGGTCTGTTTAGCCAGGAAAATATCCGTGTAGTTCTTAACGATATCGTCGCCGGATGAAGGAGTCTTTTTATAAAGGTCGTAAACTTTCATATCCATGACGGCCTTGGCGGCATTTTTGGCGGCAGTCCAGCGGGCGGTTCGGTCGCCGCTGACGTAGCCAACCAATTCCGGCTTGGCAAAACCGCTGGTCCAGGTTTTGTTGTTGTAAAGCTCGCTGGCAGCGTACAGCAGCACCCGGGCTTTCAGGGCCAGGGCGGCTCCTTTGGTGGCCCGCCCCAAATCGTTTGCCGAGGCGTGGCTGATCGGCAGCAGCGCGGCGGCCTTGTCGCAGTCGTCGGCGATGAACTTGATGCATTCCTCGAAACTGTTGCGTCCGATCAGTGGGTCATCGCTGAGGTCGTAAGCTTTGTCAATCAATGGAAAACCGCCGTACATGAAGGCCAGCGTGTGGTAGTGATAGGCCCGCAGGAAAAGCACTTCACCCGTCAGGCGGTCTTGCAGGGCTTTGTCCTGGTAGGTGTTTTTAGCCACTTCCTGCAAGAACAAATTGCACGCCCGGATGTTGCGGTAGATGTAGTCCCAGGTCAGGCGGCGCAGACCGATTTGGGAACCGAACACCGAGTAGTCTGAGGGCGACACCAGCGATTTCGTGACGTTCTGGGCCCCGCGATCGGCCACCCGCATGGCTTCGTCGCACAGCATCTCGATGCTGATTTTGCCCGTAAACCCGTTCGGAATTTCGTAGTAAATATTGTTGACGAAAGTTTCCATCAGGGCCAGATCGGTCCAGACGGCCTTTTCGCCGTATTGGTCCAGCGGCTCTTTGTCGAGAAACTCTTTCTTACAAGCGGTGAAGGGTAGCAGGGCCAGCACGACGACCCAGGCGGTGATGATCTTTTTCATAGTTTCTGTTTTTCAAAAAGTTAGAGTAATACCGCCGTTGACGACCCGCTGCACCGGGTAGCCCTGCCCGTTATCGAGGTCCGATTCGGGATCGAAATCCTTCAATCCCGGACTGAACGTCAGCAGGTTGTAGCCGCTCACGTAGAGACGTAGTTTGCCGATGCCCAGCTTTTGGGCGATGGACGGGGCCAGGGTATAGCCGAATTCCAGGTTTTTGAGCCGGATGTAGTCGGTGTTGCGGATAAACATAGTGCTGTTGTTATTGCGCCAGTATTCGGCGTTGCTGTTAAAGGTGCGCGGCTGGGAGGCATCGGGATGCTCGGGCGTCCAGCGGTTGAGGTAGAAATCCTGTAGGAAATTTCCGATCTCGCCCGATTCGGTGCTGAGGTAGCGGATGGCACCCGCCGCGCCCTGAAAAAGCACCGCCAAATCGAAGGCCCCGTAGCCCAACCCCAGGTTCACGCCGCCCGTCAGGCGCGGCACGTTGGATTTGGCATTCCTGACGCGGTCGCTGCCGGTGATTTTTCCATCGCCGTCCACGTCCCGGTAAATCACGTCGCCGGGCCGGGCCCCCGACCAGTGCGGGTAGGCGTCCACCGCCGCCTGATCGCGGAACACGCCCAGCGACTCATAATACAGATCGTCGTCGGGCCGGGCGGGATTAGAAGGGATGGGCTTGCCCGTGGATTGCTGCCACTCGGGGCGGCCGGGCGACTCGTCCCAGAAAGTGATCGTGTTTCGGGCGTAGCTGCCGTTCACGCCCGCGCTGTAACGCAGTTTACGGAACTGGTCGCGAAAGCCGACGCTGAAATCGACGCCCCGATTTTTCACTTTGCCGATATTCTCACGGGGCAGGGTTAGGCCCGTCGAGGCGGGTACCGAGGCGTTGCGCTGCCACAAGATTTGGGAGCGGCGGTTGTCGAAATAGTCGAACTCGACCGTCATCCGGTTTCTGAACAAGGTCGCTTCCAGTCCCACGTTGGCCTGATTGGCGATTTCCCAGGTCACGTTGCGGTTGGGAATCCGCGTTTCGCGGAGCAGTTTATTCTGCTGGTCGATGCCGAAAATGTAAGAATAGCCGTTATCGTTGAACGCGTAGGACGACAGGTACTGCCACTCGGCGATACGGTCGTTGCCAGTCTGCCCCCAAGAGGCCCGCAATTTAAGGTTCTCGACAAAAGGCACGCTGTTTTTCCAGAAATCCTCTTCCGAAAGCCGGTAGCCCAGCGACACGCCCGGAAAGAAGCCGAAGCGGCCTTCCTGCGGAAAAATGTAGGAGCCGTCGTAACGCCAGACGAATTCCGCCAGAATTTTCTGGTTGTAGTCGTAGTTGACCCGCCCGAAATAGTTGAGCCGGGCGTTCTGGTAGGCCGAGCCGCCGTTGTTTTTGTCCTTATCGCCACCCGCAAAGAGCTGATCGAGCGCCCCGGAAATGAAGTAGCGGCGGTAGGCGCTGAACTCTTCGCCCCGGCCCTGCCGGGTTTCCATGCCCGCCATCACTTTCATGCCGTGGGGACCGAACGTTCTTTCGTAGTTGAGCAGCCCGTTCAGCAGGATGTTCTGGTTGTCTTCCGACCACTGCGTCAGCCGGGCGTCGTCGAAGCCTTTCTTGCCTCTGGCCAGTATCGGAACGTTGTTCTGGTCGTAGCTTTTGCCGTCCCAGGAGTAAAGGTACCAGGGCGTCTCGAACCGCTTGCGGAAGCGGAAGGTCTTGTCAAAACTGGCGTTGCCGACGAAGGACAGCCCCTCGACGCCGGGAACTTTCACTTCCAGCCGAAGATTGCTGTTCAGCACGTATAGCTTGTCACGGTCGTAACCCGTAGCGTCGGTGCTGACCACGGCCGGATTGTCGCCGTATTCAAGGTCGGGGCCGGGCGTGCCGTTGGGCCAGTAAGCGGGATAAATGGGTTTGCCGCGCATCAGCATCCGAAATATGCTGCCCGCGCTGCGCACGGGAAAATGGCGGTCCTCCTCGCGGCCGTATACATCGAAGCGGATGTTGACATTTTTTGAGATTTTACCGTCGATGTTGCTGCGGAAATCGTACTGGTTGTACTTGGTGCCGCTGTTGTAGTAGTAGCCATCCTGCGACTTAGAACCCAGCGACAGAAAATACCGCATGTTATCGCCGCCGCCCGACAGCGACAGGTTGGCGTTATTCTGCGCCGACCAGGGCTTCAGCACCGCCCCGAACCAGTCGGTGTTGGGGTAGCTCCACGGGTCCGACCCGTTGCCGAATTTCTGAATTTGCTCGGGCGTGTAGCGGGGTTTCTGGTTACGATACCCATCGATCTCGTTCAACAACGTGGCGTAGCCCACGGCGTCGGCCATGCGGGGAACGCGGGTGGGCTGGTTGAAACCCTGGTTAAGATTCAGGCTAATCTGGGGCTTGCCCGCCTGGCCACGCTTGGTGGTGATCAGGATGACGCCGTTGGCCGCCTGGGAGCCATAAATGGCGGCGGATGCGTCTTTCAGCACCGTGATGGTCTCGATGGAGTTGGCGTCGATACGGTCCAGCGAACGTCCCGGAATGCCGTCCACGACCACCAGCGCCGAGTTATCTCCCAGCGTGTTGACACCCCGAATGCGGATGGTCGCGCCGTCGCGCCCCGGCTCACCGCTGCGCTGGATAGCGGTCACGCCCGCCAGGCGACCCGCCAGGGCGTTGCTGACGTTGGTGACTGGTGCCTGCACCACCTCGGCCCCCTTGACCGACACCACCGAGCCGGTCGAAGTGACTTTCTTCTGGGTGCCGTAGCCCACGACGACGACCTCGTCCAGGGATTTGAGGTCGGGCAGAAGTTTCACCTCAAGATTGGTGCGGTTGCCCACGGCTACTTCCTGATTGGCGTAGCCCACAAACGAAAAAATCAGCGTAACGTCCCCTTCTTCCACGTTGATTCGGAAATTACCGTTGGCGTCGGTCGTCGTGCCACGCGTGCTGTTCTTCACCACCACGCTCACGCCGGGCAGACTTTCGTCGGTTTCACCCTTGACCGTCCCCGTAATCGTGCGCTCGGCGGCGACCAGAGCGGCGGGTTTTCCAACGCTGGCCTCCATTCTACCGTCCGGGTCCGATAGCCCGGCATCGGTGTCAGTTGCGCCAGACGGCTGCACCATTTTAAGGGAGGAACTCTCGACGGCGGATGACTTTCTGGCTTTCTTTTCAGCGAACACCAGGTACGAACTGCCGTTTACTTTTTTGTACCGCAGTCCGAGCGGGCGCAGAATAGCGTCTAAGTTTTCTTCCAGCGTCGCCTGTGGATTCGCCACGTTGGCATTGACGGAAAGGCCCTCCACGGCCCGCAGTTCAAACATAATTTCGGCTTTGTAGCGGCTTTTTAACTCGGCGAGAACGTCTTTCAACTGTCGACTGGTTGCCGGGCGGGTCTGGGACGAGGTTTGTCGCCCGTTGCTGGCCAGTGCGACCGATTGCGCCCAGCCGGGTTGCGCCGGCAGCAAAAGCACCATCACCAAACCGACGACGGGGATATTTGGTAAGCGATTAATCATAAAATTAAGGGTTAAGGATGGTTTAGTTATTTTCTTTCAAGAGGACATGGTTGCCCTGCCGCAGCACGTCGATGTCCAGAAGTTCGGAGATAGATTGCAGGAGTTGGTCGGAATTTTCGGCCTTGAACGAACCCATCAGCACCCGGTCGGCCAGCGCCTGGTCGGCAATGTCCACCCGCAGCCCGTAGCCTTCTTCCAGCATGTAGGCCACTTCTTCCAGGGTGGTCTCATCGAAGACGAATCGTCCGCTTTCCCGCACGGGAGAAGGTTCGGGGCCAGTCAGGACTTTCAGAGCAGCGTGATTCTTCGGGTCAAGCGTCACCAATTGGCCGGGTTGCATGACGATCGTTTTCGGCATATGGCCTTCGAGGTACTGCAGTCGCACCTCCCCGCTTTTCAGCAGCACTTTCGCACGCCGTGTCCGGGCAAAAACCGTGAACTTGGTACCCAGCACCACCACTTCTAAGTCCTTTGCGGTCTTAACCACAAATTTTCGGGAGTCGGGCAGGTGCCGGACGGAAAAATCTGCCTCGCCATCTAGAATCACTTCGCGGGAATGCTGGCCAAAGCCCCACCGCGGCACGCGCAACGTCGAATTGGCCCCAAGCGATACGGCACTCCCGTCAGCCAACCGGAACGAACGGGTTTCACTGGCTGCCGTCGCGTAGGTTTTGTTCAAAATCGGCACCCGCAGCATCAGACCCGCGATCAGCAGCACGAAAACACAAGCAGCCGCAACCCACCATCTCCTATTTATATTCATCAAAAAGGGCGTTGCTGCCGGGGTAACGCCTATTGGTTTTGCTGCAAATGGTGGGTTTTCCGCTACAAAGTCCATGAACTGCCGTTGTGCAAAGTCTGATTGAACCAAATACTGAGGATGCTTATTTTCCCATTCTTCCAGCCATTCATAATACTGCTCTTCGTTGGCTTTTTCCCGAAGCCATTGCCCAATCAGTTCGCGCTGAAGCGGCGAAGAACCACGCTTGAAGTGACTGAATATTAATTCTTTGGTGACGGAAGGCTTCATGTATTCAAGAAAATGTGCGTCGATTTATAAGAAGAGCAAAAACTTAAAGGCGTTGCAAAGAATAATTCTCAACGGCCGCCTAACCCTTTCCGCAGAATACCCAGCGCTTTACCGATATGGGCCTCGACGGTTTTTATCGAGATTCCCAGTTCGGTGGCAATCTCCTTGTATTTCCTGCCGTCGAACCGACTCATCAAAAACACTTTGCGGCATTGCGGCGACAGGGATTCGCAGAGGGCTTCCACTCGTTTCAGCACCTCTTCGTATTCGAGGATCTGGTCGGGATACTGAGCAGCGGTGTCCTCGCGGCCGACTTCGGTATCGAGACTGTCCAGCAGCCGGAATTCCAGCCGCAAATAATTGCAGGCTTCGTTGCGGACGCTCCGAAACAGATAGTAGCGGTACGATGAGTCAATATTTTGGTAAGCCCCGGTTTGCCAGAAACGGCAGAACACCGCGCTTACGATGTCTTCGGCCGTTTCGCGCGAATAGACAAACCGAACGGCGTGGGTACAAAGCACCTGGTAGTATCTCCGGAAGAGAAGTTCACACCCTTTCTGGGCGGATTCGGCGAAGGCCTGGCGGATAAAGAATTCCTTATCGGGAACGGTTGAATTTTCGGCAGTGGATTTTACTTCCTCACCTGATATCACATGCCTCACCACCGGGAGTTGCGGCGGCAGTTCCTGCGCATTCGTAGTAAGAAGACCTGGTATAGCTTTCACCTCATCCTGCTGGTTACGTCGGGATCGTACCATGCAAGACAACTTTTTTTGAAAATCCCCTTAGTTAATTTTAAATAATTCTGAAATTATTTAAAGAAAACGGTTATGGAAGGGCCGGACTGGCGCACCAAAAAAGGGAAATGTCTCGTCATGAAGAATTTCCTCAAATCAACAGCAGTTCAACGATCACACAATAGCGCGGGCTGCCCCGTCAACACTTACACAACCTTTCAGTACTGCCCCTCCGTCACGCTCCATCCACCATCCACAGTCAAGACCTGCCCGGTGGTGAAGCGGGAAAAGTCAGACATAAAATAGACCGCTGCGCCGTCGAGGTCATTGGGTTGACCCATGCGACCACCGTCGAGGGGTTGTTTGGTTTTGATAAAATCCTGAATGGCGTCGTCTTCCGAGGCGCGTTTGGCCATCGGCGTGTCCACCAGGGCCGGAGCCAGCACGTTGATGCGGATGTTGTTTTTGGCGTAGTAAGCCGCTGTGGACTTGGTAAAGCCAATCACAGCGGATTTAGCCGCCGCGTAGGCATGCGTAGTAAAGTGCTGCGGCGAGGGCGAATCACCCAGCACCGAACCCATGTTGAGGATCACGCCACCCCGGTTCATGCCCATGAACGCCCGGATGGCCGCCTGATTGGAGAGCATTAAGCTGGTCAGGTTGAGGTTGAGCGTCGTGTTCCAACCGTCGAGCGTGAGTTCATGCAACGGACCGTCGCCGAACTTGCGGCCACTGCCGCCCGCGACGTGGTAGAGGCCGTCGAAACTACCGAACTCACGGACGCAGAGTTGAATGGCTTTCTGGGCGGTTTGCGGATCGGTGGCGTCGCCTTGCTTGGCAACGGCGTTTTGGCCCAAATCCACTTCGGCCATCAGGCAGCTTTCGGGATTGCGCCCGATGACGACCACGCGCGCGCCGTTTTCCACGAATGCCTTCGCCGCCGAAAGTCCGAGTCCAGTGGTGCCACCGATTACTACGATCGATTTGTTGGTGAGCCAGTTGTTCATGTCTTTGTGAGTTATGCTCGAGTGTGGGAGCAGCAGAGTTAGGTTTCTTACTTCCCTTGCAAGATTAAGGAAATTTGGGCAAAAAAACACCCTGCTTTCGCGAGAAAAGCAGGGTGTTTTCAAACTTGTCCAGGTAGACTGGTCAGGCAACGGAGCGTAGCAGCGACATAGACGACTTGTCGAACTGCTCGCGGGCGTAGTCCAGCGAAAGCGTGAATTCCTTGGTGTCTTTGTTCGACGGAATCTCGAACATAGCGTCGGTCATAATGGATTCGCATATCGAGCGCAAACCTCTGGCTCCCAACTTATAAATCATGGCTTGATCCACGATGAAGTCGATGACGTCTTCGTCGAAGTACAGCTCGACGCCTTCCATTCTGAACAGCTTTTGGTACTGCTTCACCAAGGCATTTTTGGGTTCGGTCAGGATGCGGCGCAGGGTTTCGCGGTCCAGCGGATTAAGGTACGTCAGCACGGGCAGACGGCCAATCAGTTCGGGGATCAGGCCGTACGATTTCAGGTCCATCGCCGTCACGTAACGCATCAGATTGCCCTTGTCGAAGATTTCGATGATGCGGTTGTCGCCCGAAAATCCGATGGGGCGCGTGTTGATGCGCTTGGCGATGTGCCGCTCGATGCCGTCGAAGGCCCCGCCGCAGATGAACAGGATATTCTCCGTGTTCAAAGCGATCATCTTTTGGTCGGGGTGCTTACGGCCTCCTTGCGGGGGTACGTTCACGATTGAGCCTTCCAGTAGTTTGAGCAAAGCCTGCTGCACACCCTCGCCGCTCACATCGCGGGTGATGGACGGGTTATCCGACTTGCGGCTGATTTTATCTATTTCGTCGATATACACAATGCCCCGCTCGGCGGCTTCCACGTTGTAGTCGGCGGCTTGCAACAGCCGAGTGAGGATCGTCTCGACGTCCTCGCCCACGTAGCCCGCCTCAGTCACGGTGGTGGCGTCGGCGATGCAGAAGGGTACTTGCAGCACTTTGGCGATGGTGCGGGCCAGGTAGGTTTTGCCCGTCCCGGTTTCGCCCGCCATGATGATGTTGGATTTTTCGATCACCACCTCGTCATCTTCCTTGAACTGCGACAGGCGCTTGTAGTGGTTATAGACCGCCACGGCCAGCGAGCGCTTGGCTTCTTCCTGCCCGATGATGTACTGCTCCATGAATTCCTTCATGGCTTGGGGCGGAATGAGGTTCAGCTTGGGGAGCTTCGACTTTTTACCGTCTTTGTCTTTCTTGTCTTTGGGATTCAGTTCTTCCATCACCACCTGATTCCCCTGCGTGATGCAGTGGTTGCAGATGTGGGCGTCGATGCCCGACAACAGAAGTTCGACTTCATTTTTACGGCGTCCTCAGAACGAACAGGTTACTTGAGCCATTTATAAATTTTGAATGAGTGAATGAGTGAATGAGTGAATGAAAAAAATGCCGCTTGCTGAATATCAGGTTTTTGACGACTCACCATCAATACGCTGCATTTAAATTATTCCTTCAACCTCTCATCCAAAGTTTTGGGGTAGCTTTGAAAGCAACTACAAAGTTCAGTTTTTTTAAATCGTGAACCAAGTTGGGTATTTAGGTAAGCAACAAAAAAACCGACAAGGTTCACGGATGAACCTTGTCGGTGGGCAAAAAATAGCCGGGACTCTTAACCAGCGTCGCTTATTTTTCCTTCGACTTCTCGCGGGTAAGCACCTCGTCGATCAGGCCGTATTCTTTGGCCTCGCCGGCACGGAACCACTTGTCGCTGTCGGAATCCTTCTCGATATCTTTCACGTCCTTGCCCGTGTGGTCGGCCAGGATTTCGTAGAGTTCCTCGCGGATTTTGACGATCTCGCGGGCGGTGATCTCGATGTCGGTCGAGCGCCCCTGGGCGCCGCCCGAGGGCTGGTGGATCATCACCCGGGCGTGAGACAGGGCCGAGCGCTTGCCCGCCGCGCCCCCCGCCAGCAGCACCGCACCCATGGAGGCGGCCAGGCTGGTGCAAACCGTGGCCACATCGGGCCGCACGTACTGCATAGTGTCGTAGATACCCAACCCGGCATAGACCGAGCCGCCGGGGCTGTTGATGTACATTAGCACGTCTTTCTTGGCGTCAGCCGATTCGAGGAACAGCAACTGTGCCACCACGATGTTGGCGATGTTGTCGTCCACTGCCGTACCCATGAAGATGATGCGGTCGGCCATGAGGCGCGAGAACACATCCACCTCGCGGAAGTTCATCGGGCGCTCCTCGATCACGGAGCGGGTCATGTTTTCGATGGTGTGATTCATGTAGCCATCCACCGTCGAGCCGTTGATGCCCATGTGGTGTACGGCGTATTTTCTGAATTCTTTTCCGTAGTCCATTATTTGTTAGAGTGAGTTTTGAATAAAATAAAATCTAGAAAAGGGTTTTTCCCGGTTTCGGAATTTCTACACAACGAAAACGACCGGGGCATAGTTTCGATCTACCAGAACCGGGCCACTCCCCTTTCCAAACACAAAGTTGGCCATTCGTGACACATTCGCTGGTCGGTACGCGCGACAAATTGTCGGGATTTGTGAAAACCAACCAAGATTTTTCATTTCTTTATGTTCTAAATGTTCTAAGTCAGCCGCTTGGCCGCTATCACCACCAAAAACTACCATTATGGATCTTTCTGAACGAATCCGCCAACTACGGCAGCAAAAAGGATTGTCGCAGGAAAACATGGCCGACGGCTTGGGCCTTTCCACCTCAGCCTACGGCGACATTGAGCGTGGCCGCACCGAGCCGCCCCTCTCCCGCCTGGAAGCCATCGCCGCCCTCCTCGACCTGCCGCTGACCGCACTGCTCGGCCTGGAATCCGCCTCCCTCAGCGAAACCGAATGGCTCCGCCGCGACAACGAAGCACTCCGCCACGAAAACGCCCATCTGCACCAGGAAATCGGCCAATGGAAAAGCAAGTTTCACGAGTGGGTGCGGGTGGAGATTGCGCGCAGGGCAGAAAGGGAGCGGATTGGGTTTTAAGTGGAATGGTGTATTTTGCGATGTGGCAGGCTGGTGAGAGTATCTGCGATTGTACGCCCCGGTTTAAACACGAGGAGATGCAACACCGATTTTAAATTGGTGTTAGCGGGAGTAGTAGCTTTAATAATGAGATCAACTTTCTTTCATTAATCTTTTAAACCTACCCAAATACATCGAGTTATGGCAAGAAGAAGTAAATCTGGTGATATTGCGGGTGGATTATTATTAATAGCAGCAATATTATTGCTGTTGATAGTACAATTTATAATCGGATTAATTGTTGAAACAGCGATTACACTATATAACGCTATTTTAGAGAATCTTGGGATTACGGTGGCCGTTACAACTTTGTGTCTATTAATCTGTGGTATCTATTTATACAAACAAAAACAAAAGAAGAATGCTCTATTAGCAGAGGAAGAGTTAGAGCGACAGAAAAAACTAGCTGAGGAAGCTGAGGTGATCCAGAATAGAAGCAGAATTATTAAAGAATTCTCCAAATCGGAAGATTATATACTTGTTAAAAAATATGCAGAAAAGTATTTGCCGGATAAATATTTTACTACGAGACATATCTTTCTTGAATTTGTTAAAATTATACAAGCAGATTGGAGTATAGAAAGCGAAGATATTGGAGAGCTTATTCTTAAAGAGAGAGAAGTATTTGAATATGAGAATTTTGTGAAAAAATTAAAGCAATATGAACTTCATACATACGTAGATTATTTGAGAGCTGCTATCAACGCATATGGAGACGATATACACTCTGTAATTGTTAAGCTTTACTTTTATTTACGAGAGAACGAATTGCTGCCTTCACAATCAGATAAAGATCAGATAATTCATGACATAAATAATCTGCTTGCCATAATCAGGAAAGAAAATATTAGAAAATCTTTGTTAGCCGAAACTAATCAATTTAGTTTAAGCCACATTGATCTTATGAATCCGTATGATTTTGAAACATATATCGCCCACATATTTTCAGCTCAGGGTTATAGTGCGAAGGTAACAAAAGCATCAGGAGATCAAGGTGCAGACATTGTTATGGAGAAATTAGGGGAAAAGATAGTTGTACAAGTTAAACTATACAGTCGACCTGTTGGTAACAAAGCTGTGCAAGAGGTAGTAGCTGCCAAAAGCTATTATGATGCGTCCCGTGCGATGATAGTAACAAATAATTATTTTACAACTTCTGCCATACGGCTTGCCAAGCCGAACAAAGTTGAATTAATAAATAGAGATAGCTTGGAGAAGATTCTGCGCTCTATATAATACTTATTTCTAAAGATAAATGGCAGTCTCCGACTGTCACGCCACTAAGTTTACGACAATATTTAACCCCTAAATAGACAGGCATGGTAACTCTCCAAGACATAGAATCCAAAATAAAATCTGTCAAACCGAGGTTGGTCGATGAATTCGGTATTGACCAAATTGGCTATTTCGGTTCTTTTGCCAATGGTGAATATAGGGAGGATTCCGATCTGGATATCTTGGTGTCTTTCAACAAAAGAATCGGCTGGAAATTTTTTGACTTGAAAGATTACCTGGAATCTGTCACAGGGAGGAAAGTCGATCTGGTTACTGAGCGCTCATTGCGGAAGCAATGGAGGCAAGCTATATTAGAGCAGGTTGTGTATTTATGAAGAGCAGGAATTATATAGCTTACATCGAAGATATAATCGATTCGATTGACAAGATTTTGAAGTACCTGGATACTGTAAATGGACTGGATGATTTCTTGAAAAATGAAATGGTAATCGATGCCGTCACGAGAAATTATGAGATTATTGGCGAAGCTACTAATCAGATACCCAGATCAGTCAAAGCAAAATATCCCCAATTGCCGTGGAAACAAATGTATGGGCTGAGGAACTTTGCCATTCACGAATATCACATCATCGATCCGGTCATTTTATGGGAGATCGCTGAGGATCATTTGGTGGAGAATAAAATTCAATTGGAATATTTGCTTGACCAAGAGAGAAAGGGCAAAAGCCCAGACTAAGCATCAGTGTCCAGCCAAATAAGTAAAAGCGTCGTTTCCACCGCTTTTTCCGGAAAGCTAAACCACGACGCTCCATGAAACCATCCTATTGCTTCCTGCTGTCGCTGCTCCTGTTCTGTGCGGCAGCAACCACCCAAGCCCAGCAAATCTCCAAAGCCGATCTCCTCATGCTTACGCCCGAGTGGAAGGGCGAGCGCTTCGTCGATGGTCGCCCCAAAGTTTCTGATGAATTGCTGGATCGTCTTAAAAAGGCCACGCTTGAAGAAGCGTGGGCAGTGCTGAAGAATAAGAATTTCCGCTACCAGTACACCGAAAACTGGTTGACGATCAACCCCGACAGCGTGTTGGTGGGCCGCGCGGTCACGGCCACGTTCATGCCGGGCCGTCCCGACGTGCAGCGCGTGTACGACGAAAAAGGCCATAACCAGGACGGGCGCATCAAGTCGCAAAATGCCTGGCCCATCGACCTTCTGGTGAAGCGCGATGTCTATGTCGTGGATCAACACGGGGCGCACATCGACGGCCCGACCATCGGCGATAACCTCGGCAACTCGATCTACGCCAAGACGGGCAACGGCATCGTGTACGACGGGGCCGTGCGCGATATTGCGGGCTTGAAAGAAATTGGCGGGTTTACCTCCTTTTTCCGCACTTACCACCCGTCGCACCACCTCAACAATGCCGACGGTGACCTGAACACCACCCTGACGGGCATCAACCAGCCCACCCGCATCGGCGACGCGATGGTGCTGCCCGGCGACGTGGTGCTGGGCCGCGATGGCGGGGTCATTTTTATCCCGCCACACCTGGTGGAGCAAGTCGTGAAGACGTCGGAAATCGTGCGGCTGCGCGATATGTTCGGTCACCTGCGTCTTCGTGAGCAGAAGTACACGCCCGGCCAAATCGACAACCGCTGGACTGATGATATCGAAAAAGATTTTTCCAAATGGCTCAACGACCACATTAATGAGTTGCCCGTTCCTAAGGCGCAGGTAGCGGAGTTTTTGAAGGGGAGAACTTGGTAATTGTCATTTCTCGCTGCCCCGCACGCTGCGCCGACCACCCTCTGAAATGAAAGAAGCCACCGAAAATAAATTTCGGTGGCTTCTTCGTAATATTTTTAGTTGTAAGACTAAATCCCACCCCCGCGAATCAGGCGAAGGACGATGGCAATCACCGCGATGACCAGCAGAATGTGAATAATGTTACCCATTCCGAAGCTGTTGAAGCCGAAGAAGCCGAGCAGCCAAATGATGATCAGAATGACGGCGACCGTGTACAGGATGTTTCCCATGATTAGAGGATTTGGTTAGAGTGAACGTATGTGTTACGTGCATTCCTTATAAAACCAAGGGCCAGCGGGATTCTACTTCTCTTAATCACTCTTTTCGTTTTTAATTCTCCCCAAAGCGATGCTGACGGCTTCCCAATTGGGGAAAAGAATGCCCGAATCATAGACTTATGATTCATATTTGAGAAGCATCAAAAGACAGAGCTAAGCTACCTTATCGCTGGATAGCTAGAAGTCCAGATTACAGTTTAGCCACTCGTCGTCGAACCGGGTGCCGTACTTGCGGTAGAAACCCACGGCGGAGGTGTTCCAGTCCAGAACCTGCCACATCATACCCGTGCAGCCGGTTTCTTTGGCGGTATTAATCACCGCGTCGAATAAAGTCTTACCCAAGCCGTTCCCGCGAATGGATTCCGTAATCACAATGTCTTCCAAATAGAGCCGCTTGCCCTTCCAGGTCGAGTAGCGGTAATAGTACAAAGCCAATCCCACGGTCACGCCATCGGACTCAGCTACGTGGAAGTCGTACAGTTTATCGTCGTAGTCGCGCTCCATGCGCTCGACGGTGTTGGAAACCTGGTCGAGGGCTTTTTCGAAAACGGCCAATTCCTTGACCAGTTCAAAAATAGCGGGGATATCTTGGCGGGTGCCGGGACGGGTAGTTATTGTCATAGTTTTAGGAAAAAAGGGGCAGAGTAACAAGATGATAAACAAATCAACAATTAAACATACTGCACATAATTCCGCCACCGTTCCAGCACTTCCATGAAATCTTCGGGGAGGTCGGTGGTGAAGAGCATGAGTTGTTTGGTTTTGGGGTGAATGACTCCTAACGACTTGGCGTGCAGGGCCTGGCGGGGCATGATCTTGAAACAATTTTCGACGAATGCTTTGTAGCTGCCGCTGGCCGCGCCGCGCCGGATGCGGTCACCGCCGTAGGTGCTGTCGCCGAAAATGGGGTGACCAACATGCTTCATGTGGGCGCGAATTTGGTGGGTACGGCCCGTTTCGAGGTTGCACTTGACTAATGACACGTAGCGCAGATTTTCCAGTACTTCATAATGCGTCACAGCTCGCTTGCCCTGGCTGCCGTCGGGATACACTTCCATCATGCGGCGGTCTTTGGTGCTGCGACCAATGTGGCCTTCGATGGTGCCTTTGGGTTCTTTAGGCTCTCCCCACACTAGGGCGTAATAAGTGCGCTCGATGCTATGGTCGGCAAATTGTTTGGCCAGGTGGGTCATTCCGTATTCCGAGCGGGCAATAACGAGCAAGCCCGACGTGTCTTTGTCGATACGGTGCACTAAGCCGGGGCGAATATCGCCGTTGCGGCCCGTGGGTAAGTTCTCAAAGTGATGTACCAGCGCATTGACCAGCGTTCCTGTCCAGTTACCGAAGGCGGGATGTACCACCATTCCGGCGGGTTTGTTGACGAGCGTGATTTCCTCGTCCTCGTAAATTATGTCCAGCGGAATGTCCTCGCCCACGAGATCCGTGCTGCGCGGCGGCTGCGGCAGGGCCAGCACGATGACATCGGCAGGTTTCACTTTGTAGCTGGCCTTGGAAGGATTGTCGTTCACTTTCACGGCCTCCGCCTCGATCCCATTTTGTATCTTCGTGCGCGTGGCGTTAGGGACGTGCAGACTTAGGAACTTGTCGAGTCGCATGGGGCTTTGTCCGGCATCGACTACGAGGCGGTAGTGTTCGTAAAGTTCTTCGTCGTCTTCCTGTGTTTCCTCTGTCAATTTTGAATGAGTGACGGGGCAGCCCCCGCTGTGAGTGAATAATAGAATAAGCTGCCGCCGGATGGCCTTCACTTTGTACCTTTGGAACTTTGTGCCTTTTCAAAAAACCAAAAATACCAAAAATTACCCGGACTTGCTCATTCCCAACTTACCCACGCCTTTGCAACCCTTGGTCGATGCAAGCACCGAGCGGGCGGACGTCCGGCTTTTCATCAAACGCGACGATTTGATTCATTCGACGGTTTCGGGCAATAAGTGGCGGAAGTTGAAGTATGTTTTGCAGGATGCGCAGGAGAATGGTTTTCCAACGCTACTCACTTTTGGGGGTGCGTGGTCTAACCATCTTTATGCTACCGCTGCCGCCGGGAAAGTGCTGGGTTTGAAAACGATTGGCATCGTGCGCGGTGAGGATTATCGGGAGAAGTTAACCGCAACTTTGCAATTCTGTATCTCGCAGGGCATGGAACTGCATTTTATTTCGAGAGAAAATTATCGCCGCAAAGAAGAGACTGACTTTCTTGAAAACTTGAAAGAAAAGTTCGGAAGATTTTACTTTATTCCCGAAGGCGGTAGTACCCCGCTGGCCCTACCGGGCGTTGGTGAATTGGTCGAAGAAACCGAAACTCAGCTAGGCCAAAAACCCGACTATTACGCCCTGGCCGTCGGCACGGGCGGCACCGCCGCCGGAATCTTAGCGACCTCCGCGCCCACCTTAGCGTTTTCCGCGTTAAAAAACGGCGGGTTCCTGAGGAACGAAATCCTGGACTTGGCTAAAGCAGAAGGGAAAGAAAAAAACCTCCAACTCTTCACCGACTACCACTTCGGCGGCTACGCCAAACACCAGCCTGAACTTCTGGCTTTCATGCAAGATTTTGAACAAAAACACAAGATTCCACTAGAACACGTATATACCGGAAAGATGCTCTATGGCCTCTACGATTTAATAAAAAAAAGCTTTTTCAAGCAAGAAACAACCATTGTAGCGATCCAAACCGGAGGACTTCAGGGCCGTATTGGAGTCATGAGTCATGAGTGATGAATGGTTTGCTCTTAATTTTTGTCGGGCTTTATTTCTGCCAAATTTTTTTTACTCCAAAACCAAAAATAACCCCGCCGGAAAATTTCCGACGGGGCCAGCATAATTTAATTCATCACTCATCATTACCCCACGCTTCCTTCCAAACTAATCGCCAGCAACTTCTGCGCTTCCACCGCAAATTCCATGGGCAGTTGATTCAGCACTTCTTTGGCGTAACCATTCACAATCAATGCCACGGCTTGCTCGGTGCCGATGCCGCGCTGATTGCAGTAGAATAGGATATCCTCGCCAATCTTCGACGTGGTGGCTTCGTGTTCCACCGTGGCGGTCGGGTTACTAACCTCAATGTACGGGAAGGTATGCGCTCCGCAGCGGTCGCCCAGCAGTAGCGAGTCACACTGCGAGAAATTGCGGGCGTTATCGGCGCGTTTCATCACCTCCACCAAGCCACGATAAGAGTTTTGGCTCTTACCAGCCGAAATACCCTTCGACACGATGCGGCTCTTAGTGTTTTTGCCGATGTGGATCATCTTGGTACCCGTGTCGGCCTGCTGGTAATTGTTCGTCACGGCTACGGAATAAAACTCGCCAATGGAATTATCACCTTTCAAAATAACCGAGGGATATTTCCAGGTAATAGCCGAACCCGTCTCGACCTGCGTCCAGGAGATTTTGGAGTTTGCTCCGTCGCAGAGGCCGCGCTTGGTAACGAAGTTGTAAATACCGCCCTTGCCGTTCTTATCGCCGGGGTACCAGTTCTGCACGGTGGAGTACTTGACCTCTGCGCCTTCGTGAGTAAAAATTTCGACCACGGCGGCGTGGAGTTGGTTCTCGTCGCGCATCGGAGCCGTGCAGCCTTCGAGATAGCTGACGTAGCTTCCTTCATCAGCGATGATGAGCGTCCGTTCGAACTGGCCCGTACCGGCGGCATTGATGCGGAAATAAGTCGAGAGCTCCATCGGGCAGCGAACGCCCTTGGGAATATAAACGAACGAGCCGTCCGAGAAAACCGCTGAGTTGAGGCCCGCGTAGAAATTATCTTTGGGTGGCACTACCGACCCGAGATACTTCTTAACCAAATCAGGATGCTCTTTGATCGCTTCTGTGATCGAGCAGAAAATAATTCCCTTTTCTTTGAGCGCTCCCTTGAAAGTCGTGAAAACGGATTCAGAATCCATCACAGCGTCCACAGCCACGTTGGAAAGGCGTTTCTGCTCGTTCAGCGAAATGCCCAGTCGCTCGAAGGTATCGCGCAATTGCGGGTCGACCTCGTCCATACTGCCGAGTTTTTTCTTTTGTTTGGGGGCCGAATAGTACTTGATAGCCTGTAAGTCGATGTGCGGATACGTTACGTTGGCCCAGTCGGGCTCGAAGGTTTTCAGCCAGGCGCGGTAGGCTTTCAGACGCCATTCCAGCATCCATTCGGGCTCGTTTTTCTTGGCCGAAATGAAGCGGACGATGTCCTCGTCCAAACCGGGAGGAGCCTCGTCGGCCTCGATGTCCGTTACAAATCCGTACTTATATTCAGTGCTGGTGATCTCTTCCAGCAATTCTGCTTCCTTGCTCATGTTGCTTTATCAGTTACCTTTTTGGGATACGGTCAGAGAACAACCGATCGCTGCGTTCGGTTTGGCATTTCCACAAAAATATAGAAAAATTCTAAATAAGGAGCTACGCTGGCTACGTCTGCTATTGTTTTCGGCGGCTAAGCAACCCTTTCCTTTGGCCCTCCGTACCAGAGGAAAGGGTCGGTTCGACTGCTTTGGCGAGATTTTATTTTAATCTTACATGATTTTGTTTTAACTTTAGCTTTTCAGACCAGCCAATCTTCAAATTTTTGCAAACCTCTAAACCATTACAATTTTACATTATGAAAAAAATCGTCAAAACAGCTACCGCGCTTATGCTTCCCGCGCTCATCTCGCTCACGGGATGCATCAAAGACCACGACATCGGTCAGATGAAGACCTTTAAGGTGGAGATCGAGAACGTTTCGACTCCCAATTTGCTGCCCACCATGCGGGCTAAGGGTACCGTGCCGCTATCGCCTCCGGCCTATGCCGTTTACGACTGCAACGACCCGATGTTCATGCTGGGCCAGCGCGCCAACCTGGGTACCGAGCGGATCGCCGAGGATGGCTTCCCCATGGAAATGGTCAAATATCTGAGCAGCATTCCTAGAATCACGGCTTCGGGAGCAGTGACTTCGCCCGGTGGCCCCGACGATGGCCCCGCGCTGTTTGCGGGGGAGAAGGCCACGTTTACCTTCACCGCCAAGCCCGGTGACAAGCTACAACTCGAAACCATGTTCGTGCAGTCCAACGACTGGTTCATCAGTTTTAAAAACGGCGGACTCGACCTTTTTGCTGGCAACGCTGCCATTAGTGGTGATATGACTTCCCAGCTTGAAATTTACGACGCGGGTACCGAGGAAGACACCGCCCCCGGTACGGGACCCAACCAGAAGCCTGTGCAAGACCCAATGGCTATCAACATAGGGCCGCCCGACGCCGTAAACATGATCACGGTTGCCCGGGAGCGCCATACTCAGTTCAATATTCCTTCTACGGGTTCGGTGATTAAAGTCACCGTTACGCCTCAGTAATAGCTTGCTGGCTTTACTGAACCGAAAAAAGCGCGGTAGCCGTCTGGCTACCGCGCTTTTTTCATTGAAAACAAACTTTTCCTTTCGTTTGAGATATTAGTAATATGCCCCCGGAATAAGATAATTCGTCACGTAATCCTCAATTCCTTCTTCCAGCGAATGGAACGGCTGCTCGTAACCAATCGAGCGCAGTTTGTCCATCGACGCCTCGGTGAAGTACTGGTATTTGTCGCGAATGTCTTCGGGCGTGTCGATGTATTCTACGACGGGGTGGATTTGCATGGCTTGGAAAGTATCGGTCACCAAGTCCTTGAAAGTGCGGGCCTGGCCGCTGCCGAGGTTATAGATGCCCGAGTTTTTGCGGTGATTCATCAGGAACAGGCAGACGTCCAGCAAGTCCTTGATGTAAACGAAATCCCGCATTTGCTCGCCGTCCTTGAAATCGGGATTGTGCGAGCGGAAGAGCTTCATTTTCCCGGTCTTCTTGATTTGGTGATACGCGTGGAAAATCACCGAAGCCATGCGGCCCTTGTGGTATTCATTGGGGCCATAGACATTGAAGAACTTCAGCCCTGCCCAAAAAAACGGCTTTTTATCCTGCTGCAAAGCCCAGATATCGAACTCGTTCTTGGAATCGCCGTAGGGATTAAGCGGTTGGAGTTGTGGGATTTGTGACTCGTCGTCGTCATAGCCCAGTTCACCCAGGCCGTAAGTCGCCGCCGAGGAGGCGTACACCAGCGGGATTTGAAAATCGACGCAGCGCCGCCAGATTTCTTTGGAATACTCGACGTTCAGTTCGTCAAAAATGGCGCGGTCGAATTCGGTCGTGTCGGTGCGGGCCCCGATGTGGAAGATAAACTCGACCTCCTCGCGGTTTTTATCCAGCCAGTCGAAGAACTCGCTGCGCTCGACGCGCTCCTTGATAGTTTTCCCTTCCAGATTATCCGCCTTTTCAATTTTAGAAAAATCGTCGACGGCGATGATGAAATTAAAACCTTCCTGGTTTAGTTTGCTAACCAGGCAGCTTCCGATGAAGCCCGCTGCTCCTGTTACTACGATCAATTTATTCAATGGATAATGGACAGTGGACAATGAATAATGTCTATTGCTCAGCCGCCAGATGACTATAATACGAATTGTAAAGTTAAGGACTTTACGGCCTTGCCTGCCAAACAAATTGTATTTTTGCAACGGAGAATAATTGTTCGGACTAAGCAATTATTCATCATTCATCATTCATCATTCATTGAATAAGTGGTTTACGTTACCCGAAAAGAGCATTTTAACGCGGCGCACCGGCTGCATAACCCCAACTGGTCGGACGAGAAAAACCGGGCGGTGTTCGGGCCGTGCGCCAATTTGAACTTCCACGGACACAACTTTGAGCTGATTGTGACGGTGAAGGGTACGCCCGATCCCGAAACAGGCTTTGTCATTGATTTGAAAGTGCTGGGCGACCTCATCAAGCAGCGCGTTATCGATAAAGTCGATCATAAGAATCTGAATCTCGATGTGGCTTTCATGGCGGGTAAAATGGCTTCCTGCGAGATTTTCGTGATGGAAATGTGGAAATTGCTGGCTCCAGCCGTTCAGGCTGAGGCCCCCAATGCCCGGCTGCACTACCTCAAGCTGATCGAGACGCCCAAGAACTTCGTGGAGTACTACGGCGAATGAAATACTACCTCATCGCCGGTGAGCGCTCGGGTGACCTGCACGGCGCCAATCTCATAAAAGGAATTCGCCAAAACGATCCCGACGCGCAATTCCGCGCCTGGGGCGGCGATCTCATGCAGGCGCAGGGCGCGACGCTCGTCACGCACTACAGCGATATGGCGTTTATGGGTTTTCTGGAAGTGGCGAAGAATCTTTTCACAATTTTAGGCTTCCTGAAAAAATGCAAAAAAGATATTCTGGAATATCACCCCGATGTCCTCATCCTGATTGACTATCCCGGTTTCAACTTGCGTATGGCGGCTTTCGCGAAGAAGCGGAATATCAAGGTGTGTTACTATATATCGCCCAAGGTATGGGCCTGGAACCAGAAGCGAGCGTGGAAGATCAAATCCAACGTGGATCAGATGTTCGTAATCTTTTCCTTTGAAGTAGATTTTTACAAGAAATACGACTACGACGTCACCTACGTAGGGAATCCCTTGATGGATGCCATCGAGGATTTCACGCCCAATCCTAGCTTTCTCCTAAAAAACAATCTTGAAACTAAAAAGATAATCGCGCTACTGCCCGGCAGCCGTAGACAGGAAGTGAGCGGTATGCTCGATACGATGCTAAGCGTGAAGGATTCTTTTCCTGGATACGAATTCGTAGTAGCGGGCGTAAACAGCCTCCCGGCAGTACTCTACGAAAAGTACCAGAATCTTGCAAACGTCACCGTTGTCTTTGAGGCCACCTACGATTTACTTGCCGTAGCCGAAGCTGCTCTGGTCGCCTCGGGAACGGCCACATTGGAAACGGCCCTTTTCTCAGTGCCGGAAGTAGTCTGCTACCGCACCAGCGGCGTCTCTTACGCCATTGCCAAGAGCCTCATCAGAGTACCGTTCATCTCGCTGGTCAATTTAATTATGGAAAAAGAAACCGTCAAAGAATTGATTCAGGACGATTTTTCCCAAGAAAAATTAACTACTGAACTGCAAGCTATTCTGCCTACTGGCAAAAAAAGAAAGACTCTCGAAGCAGACTACAGAATTCTCCAAGAAAAGGTAGGAAAATCCGGTGCCTCGCAACGGGCTGGAGCGGCGGTTGTGGAGCATATTCGTCGCCAGACGTAACTTCGTACCTTTGGAACTCTGTACTTTATCTCCTTACTTCACTTAATAAGATACCCCGCCCGCTCAATGTTATTAAGCGTCAGGCCGGCACCTTTGGCCACCATGCGCAGGGGTTCATCGGCGATGTGAACCTTTAGGTGTGTTTTTCGGGAAAGACGCTTGTCCAGTCCATGTAACAAGGCACCGCCGCCCGAAAGGTACATACCGCGCAAGAAAATATCGCCCGCCAGTTCAGGGGGCATTTCTTCCAGGAGTTTCATGACCGACTCCTCGATTTTGGACAGTGACTTGTCCAGGCAGTGCGCGATTTCGGCCTGGGTGACGATGATTTGCTTGGGCATACCCGTCAGTAAGTCACGGCCTTTGACCTCATATTCCCGCCGGGATTCGGGCAGGTCGGTGAGGGCCGCGCCGATGCTGTGCTTGATGCGCTCGGCGGTGGGCTGACCAATGAGCAGGTGGTACTCGTTACGGATGTACAGCTCGATGTCGGCATCGAGTGTGTTTCCCGCCACGCGCACCGATTGGTTACACACAATGCCACTGGAAGCGATCAGGGCAATCTCGGTGGTGCCGCCGCCGATATCCACCACCATGTTACCTTCCGGTTCTTCCACGTTCAGGCCGATACCGACGGCGGCAGCGATGGGTTCGTGTACCAGGTAAAGACGGCGCGCGCCCAGGGTTTCGGCGGAATCTTCTACGGCGCGTTTCTCCACTTCGGTGATACCCGAAGGAATGCAGATGACCATGCGGATGAACGGCTTGAAGAAACTGCGACGCAGGCCGACCATCGCCATCATGCCTCGGATCATCATCTCGGCGGCGTTGTAGTCGGCGATCACGCCCCCCTGCAACGGCCTAACGGTGCGAATGTTACCGTGCGTTTTACCTTCCATCTGCATGGCTTCGTTACCCACGGCCAGCATCTTGTTGGTCAGGCGGTCAAAGGCAACGACGGAAGGCTGATCGACCACCACCTCATTTTGGTGAACAATCAGAAAATTAGCGGTGCCTAAATCAATGGCTATATCGTGATTCATGAGTTGATTTTTCTAATATTAGGGGGATAACAAAAATTCAGCTCCGGATGGCGAATCCGGCGAGGTCAAAGGCAGGAAATGGGTGGGTAGGGATAGACAAACATCCCCTGGGAAATGCAGGTCGCCCCCTTTCCATATCTCGAATTCTATCTTGCTCACAAAAAATCCTTCCTGCACCTAAATCCGAATAATACGTTTGGCTGATTGGCTCAAATATACACGGATTCGTAACAAGAAACGAAGCAATATTTTTAGGAGAGGAAAACTTTTTAGTGCGAAGTCGGAATTTCGCCCGTGGCCGCGTAGTTTTTGAGCCAAGTTTTGCGGGGCCCCTGGATAGTCAGGTAAAAATCGTAAAATGCCCGCATATCCTCTTGATAGTCACCCGTCAGGTAAAGCGGATCACGAACCACGAACGCTTTACGGGGATAGTCGAACCCGACTAAAATCAGCGGCACGTCGGCTTTGAGGGCCATATAGTAGAAACCACGCTTCAACTCTTTCACATCGTCGCGGGTGCCTTCGGGCGTAATGGCGATGTGCATGGTGTCGTGTTCACGAAATATATCCACGACGGCATCCACGAGGTTGTTGGCCCTGCTCCTATCGACGGGCAAGCCACCCAAAGCCCGGAAAAGCCAACCGGAGTACCATTGAAAGATTTCTTTTTTGGCCAAAAAGCTAATGTCGAAGTTCACCGACGCCCGCGCCCCGATACTGACGGACAGGTCCCAGTTGGAGTGGTGCGGTGCGCCCACCCAAATGGCCTTTTTCACCCCATAAGGCGGGTTACCGATAACCTTCCAGCCGAGTAGTTTATAGAGGAAGGCGAACATAGTACATAAATGGGGGAGTGATGACGCTCTACCCCGTAATATTCAGCCCAAAGCTACCCGTAAAATTCAAATTCCCATTCATTCGCACATTCCTGACCGTAATGGGGCCGTTCACCTGCACAGTGTGTCCTGTGTTCACGCGCACGTACTCATTGGCGAAGGGCGGGCGCTCCGCCTCCAGACATTGTTATCGTTCCAGTTGCCGGAGGCGACCGTCTCGATCACATCTGAGAAGAGGGAAATAGTCTTGAAATGGCCAAAAAGATGCTGATCCGTCTTGGCGGTCGTTGCGCCGAACCAATCGTTCAGCACGTCGGTATAGACGCGCCGGAAGTCGATCTGCATGGCGATGTCGCGGTCGGTTTCCCAGGGCATGGGCGTCACGGGCAGCAGGCCGTTGGTCAAGTCGGGATTCACGCCCACCGTCTGCCGCCGCACGGCCTTGCCGAAGACGAACATCGGCCCCCCGACGCCATGATCGGTGCCTTTGGAGGAGTTGGCCGTGGCGCGGCGGCCAAAATCGGAGAAAGTCATGCCCGCTACTTTATCCTCGGTGCCCTGCAATTTGAGGTCCTGCTGGAAAGTGGAGATTGCTGTCGAGAGTTGCCCCAGTAATTTGGCGTGCTTGCCCTGGGTGTTGTCCGAGAAATCCACTTGCCCGGCGTGGGTGTCGAAGCCGCTCAGCGAAACGAAATAAATCTTGGTTTTCAAACCCCCGTGGACGAGACGCGCCACGATCTTCAATTGCTCGGCCAGGGAATTATTGGCGGATTTGGGTGGGTAGGTGACCAAATTTTTGCCCGCGTCGGCGGCTTGTTTGATCTCCGCCGCATAGCCGATGAACAGCACCTGCTGCTTGCGGATGTGGGCGATTAGTTCGCCCCCAACGCCAGATGAGAGCGTCGGTGAAATTGCTGCGCAGGGCCATCGTCGTGGTGTTCACCCAATTGGACGAATACCCTGTCTGGTAGTAGGGTTCGTAACCAAATACTGAGGACTGATCGATGAACTCCAACTGCATATCACGGGTGTTCCAGTAGAAAAACTCCATCAATTTGCGGAAGGCCACGTAGTCGCTTGTCATGTTTGGCACGGGTTGCTTGAAGAAGCGAATCGATCCGATCATCAGTTCGGCGAGCGATTTTGTGATGGCCCCGCGATTGGCGGGATCGAAGAAAATATCGCTGGTCAGCAGCTTTTTGACCACGGGCAGGATAGCGTAATCGTTGCCCGGGCTTTTGAAAAAAGCCGCCAGCGGCACGATAACGTTACTCTCGATGTCCTGCGTTACGTTGGGGTTGACGTACCAGCGGTACAGTTTGCGACAGACGAACTTGGATGTTTCGGGATGATTAAGGAGCATCGTCACCAGGTCGTCCAGCTCAGCGTCGCCCGCCGTGGCCCCGCTGCGGCCCGTAATGACTGTATTATTGTAGTGCGATGAGACACTCTTGTTGGTCGTGTCGTGTCGGCTGTCGGTGAAGGTCGTTTCAAAGCTGGTCGAACCTTGGGTATAATGGTTGGTGTAGTTCCAGCCCGTCAGGACGCGGGCGGCGGCCTTTACATCGTCCTCGGTATAGTTGTTGTTGCTCGCAAAATCCTTATTACCGACGGTGAATAGTTCCTGCAATTCGCGGGCGTAATTCTCGTTCGGGCTGCCTTTTTTGTTTTGATTCCCGTTCAGGTACCGCAATATCGCCGGGTCTTTGGAAATAGCTTTCACCAAAAACCGCTAATACCATCGGGTGTAGGGCCAAAAGTGGCCCGGCGCGACAAATGCACTGCCTGCTGCGCGCTCAGCGCGGAGGTCTTTACGTCTAAATAGGACATACGGGGTGCTCGCTTCTATACTTCTCTCTTCTCTTCCCTTTTCTTCCTCTCGTGTATAGAAGGACAGCGTCCTTGGCGGCTAAGTACGGTATTTGTTACCGATTCTCAAAACAGTAGCCAAAAACCTTGTAGATTTGCGCGGATAGATAAACTCATATCCAAATGAAACGCCGGGACTTTGTAAACGCCACGCTCGCCACTACCGGAATTACGCCCTATCTGGGTGCGGTCGCGCGTCCTGCCAACCAGCCGGATGTACCCGACGCAGGAACGCCTGCCGCAGGGACGCCTGCCGCAGGCTATTCGCTTAAAATCCTGGCTACCAACTGGGGCTACCAAGGATCGATGGACGAATTGTGCGCGGCGGTCAAAAAAGAAGGCTACGATGGTCTGGAACTCTGGTGGACCGACGACGCCGAGGCGCGCAAAACGATGTTCACGGCGTTAAAAAAATACGATTTAGCGCTTGGCTTTCTCTGCGGTGGCAGCCAAGCTGAATTTACGCCGCACCTGGCTTCTTTCAAGAAATCCATCGACGGAGCCACTTCGCAAAATGAGATTAAGCCCCTGTACATCAATTGCCATAGCGGACGCGACTTCTTTACTTACGAGCAGAACAAGGGGTTCATCGACTATACTATCCAGGCGTCCGAACGCAGCGGCATCCCGATCTTCCACGAGACGCACCGCAGCCGGATGCTCTTCGCCGCGCACATCGCCCGGAACTTTATCGAGCAAAATCCGGCTTTACGCCTGACGCTCGATATTTCGCACTGGTGTAATGTGCACGAATCGTTATTGGAAAACCAAGCCGAAACCGTAGCGTTAGCACTCAGCCGTACCGGACACATCCACGCCCGCATTGGCCACGCCGAGGGACCGCAGGTCAATGACCCGCGCGCGCCGGAATGGAAACAGGCCGTGGATGCGCACCTCGGATGGTGGGATGTGGTGGTGGCCGAGAAAAAGAAAAATGGGTTGCCGCTGACGATTCTGACGGAGTTTGGGCCGCCGCACTACCTACCCACGGTGCCCTACACCAATCAGCCCGTGGCCGATCAGTGGGCCATCAATGCGTACATGATGAAGATGCTGCGCGAACGCTATGCCTGAATATTGCCAGCCAAAATTAACTGGCACACTATTTTATACCAAACAGCAACCTAAACGAACGGTAGAAGTCCCTCCTATAAATCCGCATGAGTTCAAGTTCTAAAGACACGCTGATTTCCAAGAACATAGATGAAAAGCTCCTCGTTTTCTACCAGGGGTGGACCTTCATGGCGAGGTTCTTTCGGGAGTTATTCCGGGGACGGCCCGAGTTTCAGGAAATCATCAAGCAGTGTTATCAAATCGGCTACAAGTCGTTACCGTTGATCTCGCTGACGGGTTTTATTACGGGCATGGTGTTCACCAAGCAATCGCGTCCCTCACTCATGGAGTTTGGGGCTACGTCGTGGTTGCCCTCGCTGGTTTCAATCGCCATCGTGCGAGCATTGGCCCCGCTCATTACTTCGCTCATCAGCGCGGGACGGGTAGGTTCCAGCATCGGCGCCGAGTTGGGTTCCATGCGCGTAACCGAGCAGATCGATGCGATGGAAGTTTCGGCGGTGAATCCCTTCAAATTTCTGGTCGTGACGCGGGTCATCGCCACTACCATCAGCATTCCTATCTTGTCTTTTTACTGCGCGGGCGTGGGGTTGATGGGTTCGTTCCTGGACGTGACACTCAACGAAGAGACGAACATCATCGCCTTTTTCAAGAGCGCCTTCGAGCAAATCACCTTTTTGGACATTAACTCGGCCCTTATTAAGGCGTTGTTTTACGGATTCACGATCGGGATGGTGGGTTGTTACAAAGGCTACAACGCCAGCAACGGCACACAGGGCGTGGGCCGGGCGGCGAACTCCGCCGTGGTACTTTCGATGTTCCTGATATTTATCGAAGAAGTCGCCATCGTGCAGGTTACCAACTGGTTTAGATATTAGGGTATGAAACGAAAATCCAAAAAAAATCCCATACCCGTTTTCGAAGGAGAAAACGTTATTTCTATCCGTGATCTGTATAAATCTTTCGGTGACTTGCATGTGTTGCAAGGCATAAATCTGGAAGTGGAAAAAGGCCAGAATGTCGTGGTGTTAGGCCGATCAGGAACGGGAAAGTCGGTACTGATCAAAATAATTTCCGGCCTGTTGATGGCCGACCGGGGCAGCGTGAAAGTGCTGGGTCAGGAAGTTGGCGACTTGGACGAAAAAGAACTGCGGGAACTCCGCAAGCGGATCGGCTTTTCTTTTCAGAATAGTGCGCTTTACGACAGTATGACCGTGCGCGGAAATCTGGAATTTCCGTTGGTGCGAAATGTAAGCAACCTGAGCCGGAAGGAAATCAACAGTTCGGTGGAAGAAGTGCTGGAATCGGTGGGTCTGTTGAAAGCCATCGACCAATCCCCGGCGGAGTTATCGGGCGGTCAGCGTAAGCGGATTGGTATCGCCCGGACCCTGATTATGAACCCCGAAATTATGCTCTACGACGAACCTACCGCCGGGCTTGACCCGACGACTTGCATCGAAATCAATGAACTCATCAACGAGGTGAAAGAGGAGTACCAAACCACTTCAATCATCATCACCCATGACCTGACCTGCGCCAAGATGACAGGTGACAAGTTGGCCATGTTGCTTGACGGGAAGTTTGTTCAGCAGGGCACTTTTGAAGAAGTGTTCAGCAGCGATGATGAGCGCATCAAGAGTTTTTACGATTATAATTTTACGGAAGCTTAAATTCGTTCTTCGTACTTAGTTGAAGAATGAAAAACCCGAGCCAGGGACTATTCACTGGGAAATGGCACAAATCATTCGCCTGAATTAAGAACGTTGAACCAATAACCAAGAACGAAAAAAAACTATGAGTACAACACCCAGTTCCCAAAGACGCGCCGTGAGTGTCGGCCTGTGGGTTTTAGCAGGTCTGGCCATTTTCGTGATCGGCATTATGACCATCGGCGGGATGCGCAAGTCCTTTGTCTCCAAAATAATCGCCAAGGCTACCTTCGACGATGTCAATGGTTTAAAGGTGGGCAACAATATCTGGTTTTCCGGCGTGAAGGTCGGTACGATCAAGGATATTTTTTTCGTAGGCAATTCCCAAGTAGAGGTGCTGCTGAATATCGAAGAAAAATCCCAGCAGTATATTCGTAAGGACGCGATGGTCAAGATCAGTTCCGACGGACTGATCGGTAATAAAATTGTGGTAATCGAAGGCGGTACGCCTAAGTCTGCCCCGATCGAGGATGGTGACGTGTTGCGCGTCAAAAAGGAAGATAGTCAGGAAGATATCATAAACACCCTGCAAGCCAACAATAAGAATATCCTGGCGATTACGGAAGATTTCAAGGAAATCAGCGGCAAGATCCGCAAAGGCGAAGGCTCGATTGGCAAGCTTCTGGCCGATGAGCAACTTTACAAAAACCTGGAAGTAACGATGGCTACCCTGCAAAAGGCGGCTAGTCAGGCGCAGAGCGTGACGACTTCGCTAAACACCTACGCTGCCAAACTCAACAAGCCTGGCGGCTTAGCCAACGACGCTGTCACCGATACGCTCATTATGCGCAAAGTGCGCCTCACCGTGGCTGAACTCAGCGAAACTGCCAACACGGCCCGCGCAATGGTGGAAGGGTTGAAGAAAACAACGCAGGACCTGTCTACCGACCTGACCAAGAACAACGATAACGCCGTGGGTTTACTCCTGCGCGACAAAGGCACCGCCACCGACATAAAGGCTACCATCCAAAATCTGGAAAGCAGTTCGGAGAAACTGGACGAAAGCATGGAAGCCCTGCAACACAACTTTCTGCTGCGCGGTTTTTTTCGAAAAAAAGAAAAGCGAGAGAAGGTCGTGGTGGATTCTATCAAGTTGAAAGCCGAAGTAGTTCAATAAGTGGACGGTTGACAGTTATTGAATTATGAGTAAAAAGCATTTTCAACTTTTCATTGTCAACTGTCCATTGACCACTAGCTTTAAGTTTTCCGCTTCTTTTTCTTGGCCGAAGGGAACAGAATATTATTAAGAATCAGTCGATAGCCGGGTGAGTGGGGATAGAGGTTCAGGTCCGTTCCCATGCGGTGACCACCACGACGGCCTTCGGGGTCGTGACCGCCGTAGAACGTCCACTGCCCCACGCCGATTTCGCCGTAGAGATAGCGGTCTGATGACTTGCTTTGGCCCATCACCAGCACATTGGATTTAACGGTTTTTTTGGTAAAAGCCGAAGTTTGGCCGCTGAACTCTCTGACCTGGAATTCGTGGTTCTGCACCAGCATGGACGGGATGACGTCCCACTTGGCCGAGAAGTCGAAAAGCGTAAACACATCGTCGGAATCGCCGAAGCCGTAGCTGCCCAACGAGGCGTTAATATCTGAAAACCACATCCCGCCGTAGCCATTGTCGAGTTGTAGTTCGAAATTTTGGAAGGCGAACGTCTTGCTGAAATCCAGTTTCGACTGCGCCGCCGGGTCGATTCCGTCGCCGTCGAACTGCGCATCCACGATGTCCACGCCCTCGGCAGCGAGGGCAATGTCGAAGGTTTCGGCTCCCGAACACATGGCGAACAGATAGCCACCACCCGCGCAAAATTCTTTAATTTTCTTGGCCACCGCTAGCTTCATCTGCGACACCTTGGCGTAGCCGAACTTCGTGGCGATGTCTTCCTGCGCCTTGATGTCCTCCTGTGACATCCGCCGCAGGTTGCGGCCAAACTGCCCCGTAAAGTCCTCGTGGTGCAGGTGCAGCCAATCGTATTTACTTAGGTCACCATCCAAAATTTCCTCATCATACACTACTTCAAAGGGGATTTCGGCGTATTTCAGGGCCAGCAGTACGGCGTCGTTATATTCAAAAGTCGCCGGGCCAATCTTAATGGGCGAATAAACCGCAATTTTGGCCGCTTTGTGGAGCTTCACGGCATCCATGTTCACCTCCGGCACGGCGATTTGGGCGATAATGTTGGCGGCTTTAGCGTCGGAAATCACCTCATAGGATACGCCCCGCACCCGGCATTCCTTCTCGATGCTCGAAACGTACTTGATCAAATAGCTGCCGCCCCGGTAGTTGAGCAGCCAATCCAAATCCAGCCCGTCTTTCAGTACCGAGTAGGCAATTCCGTAAGCTTTCAGGTGGTTGGACTGCTTATCATCCATCGGAATCAGGATGTGATTGGCATAACCGACGGTGGTTAGCAGCAGGAGCATTAGCGCACCGATACTTCGCACTCTTTTTGCTATGGATATTCTACTCTTTTTCATAGATTGATCCTCTTTGAATGATAACTTGAAGTACACGAGTCAAAGCCACTCTAATTCTTTCACCGTCAACCAAATCTAAACAATATTGTTTGGGAAAACAAAATGGCTAACTTGGAAAATCGCGGCCATTGGAATTCCTAAAATTTTAATCTGAATTATGATCCACTCCCTCATGCTTCCCCTGACGTACTTCCTGCTCGGATGCCTGACAATTTCGGCGCCCACAGAACTGAGCAGCGCCCGAATTTATGTCCCGCTGGGCGGCAATGCCTGGGTCGAAGCGGCCGACACCGAAAAGATCGGCGAATCAGGGCTGACCGATTGGCGTAGCCCGAAGGCTACGATCACCAGCTACGTACGGCTGGCCAAATCGGGTCAAACCAAGATTTTTCTGGATGGAGAAATTTCGGCGGGAAGTACGATAAAAATGACGGTCGGAAATCACTCGGCTACCCAAACTTACCAGGCGGGAAACGAAACGGAATACTATCTGGGCGAATGGAAGGTAGATCAACCGGGGTACCTGAAAATTGAATTTTCCGGCGTGGAAAAGACAGCAGCTACCTTCGGGCAGATCAAGGGGTTGATCTTGGAAGGAAGCGCGGTAGATGATTCGGTGGCTTTTGTCAAAAATAATGAGGGCAATTATTTCTATTGGGGTCGGCGTGGCCCTTCGGTTCATCTGAATTACCCCACCGACGAAAAGGCAGAAATCGAATGGTTTTACAACGAAGTGACGGTACCCGAGGGGCAGGATGTGCTTGGGTCGTATTTCATGGCCAATGGCTTCGCAGAAGGCTACTTCGGGATGCAGGTCAACTCAGCTACGGAGCGGCGGATTTTGTTTTCAGTATGGAGCCCCTTCAAAACGGACGACCCCAAGTCCATTCCCGAAAATCAGCGGATTGCTCTGCTGAAAAAGGGCAAGGATGTCCATACGGGAGAGTTTGGCAACGAAGGCGCGGGCGGGCAGAGTTATTTGAAATACGGCTGGCGGGCGGGTGAGACCTACCGCTTCCTGCTACGCGGCCAGCCCTCTACCGACAGCACGACTACTTACACCGCGTACTTCTTTGCGCCCGAGCTGGGCGACTGGCAATTGATCGCCAGTTTCAGGCGTCCCAAAACTTCGACGCATCTGAAAAGACTGCATTCCTTTCTGGAAAATTTTCTGCCGGAAACCGGAAACGTGGGCCGCCGCGTGTATTTTGGTAATCAATGGGTTCGTACTACCTCCGGCCAGTGGACCGCCCTGACGCACGCTACGTTTAGCGCCGACGCCACCGCCCGAAAAGGCTACCGCCTGGACTACACCGGAGGAGCAGAGAAAAATAGTTTCTACTTGCAGAATTGTGGCTTTTTTGATGAATATGTCAATATCGGGAAACAATTCCAAAGAAAAAGCATTGATAATCAAACACCCGGCATAGATTTTGTCCATTTGCCCTAGGTTTCAAAATTCACAACCCACGTTTTCATGCCTTTATTTAAAAAGAAAAATTTAAAGCTCTACTTCTTACTTCAAATTATCCTTTGCTCCATTACCCACCAGACTTTCGCCCAGCGCTTTTCCATCAAAGGCAGCGTGCAGACAGCGGCGGACAGGGCGGCCATGCCGGGGGCCATTGTTACTATTCAGCGGGCTACCGAGGAACAGCCATCGGATGGTGTGTCCGCCGACGCCAACGGCGAGTTCGCTTTCGGTAAGGTGGCGACGGGTTCCTATTTGGTCAAAGTCAATTATTTGGGATTCAAGCCAATCGTTAAAGCGGTGGAGGTCGAAAACGCCTCGGTCGATTTGGGAGCGCTCTTGCTGGTGGAAGACGCCAACCAGTTAAAAGAAGTGCAGGTCATTGGCCAGGTGGCAACCGCCGTTCAGAAGGGTGACACAACGGAGTTTAACGCCGCCGCTTTCAAAACTGCCGCCGACGCCAGCGCCCAGGATTTGATTCAAAAATTGCCTGGCGTCACGATTGAGGACGGCAAAGTGCAGGCGCAGGGCGAGGATGTGCAGCAAATCCTGATCGACGGCAAGCCTTTTTTCGGTACCGATGTGGCCAAGGCCCTGCAAAGTCTACCCGCCGAGGTAATCGCGAATATTCAAGTATTTAACAAAAAAAGCGACCAGGCCGAAATGACGGGCTTTTCTGACAACGACGAACTGAAAACCATAAATATCGTGACCCGCGCCGACCGCCGCAAGGGGCAGTTTGGCAAGACGTCAGTAGGCTACGGCACCGATGACCGCTACATGGCAGGCACCAGCATCAACCTTTTCAATAATGACCGCCGCTTCACCGTCACCGGGTTGAGCAATAACATCAACACGACCAGTTTCGGTACCGACGATGGAGATTCGCGGGGTGGGCGTCCGCGCAGCGGCATTATCAAAACCAATCTGGTCGGCGTCAACTATTCCGATATGTGGTCGCCTAAGATCGAGGCCAGTGGCAGCTATACCTATACCAACCAGCAGAATTTTGGCATTGAGTCCAAATTCCAGCAGTTTATCAGCGTCGCCGACTCGGGCCGCACCTACACCGAAAACAGCCGCAGCATCGAGAAGGACGGAACCCATCAAGCCGATATGCGAATCGACTACAAAATCAATAAGCAGAACCGGCTTCTGATTCGCCCCCGCATGACGATCCGGCGGAGCGACAACTTCAACTACTTCCTGGGCCGTACCGCGAACGACAACGGATCCGTCAACCAGACCGAGAATACTTCCAACGCCATCAATACGGGCGTAAATTTCCGCAATACGCTCTACTACAGCCACCAATTTGGAAAACAAGGCCGGAGCGTGACTTTTAGGCTGAGTACGGGTTTCAGCAACAGCGATAATCAACGCTACCGCCTGGCCGACAACCAGTACTTCCGCGAACCCAGCCGCGACCGGATTCTCAACCAATACACTGACTATGGTGGAAAAGGTTTTTCCTGGGAAGGGGAAATTTCGTACACAGAGCCCATCGGTAAATACGGGCGCATCGAGTTGCAACACGAGCGCGGCAACCGCTACGACGACTCCGACCGGCGGCTGTACGATTATAACGAAGTCACGAGCGACTATACCGACCTGAACGTGGGGCTGAGCAACACCTTCAAGAGCGATTACCTGACCGACCAAACGCAGCTCAGCTACCAGTACCGCACCGAAAAAGTGCGCGTTCAGGTAGAAGGCGAGTACCAGCGGGCTAAGTTGCACAACGACCAGGTTTTCCCGCGAGAGTTTGCGTTGGACCGCAACTTCAACAACGTACTGCCTTCGGTTCGTTTTGAGTATAAGTTCACCAAGTCCACCAACATTGAACTCGATTACCGTACCTGGACCGACGCGCCCTCCATCAGCCAGCTGCAGAACGTCTATGACATTTCCAATCCGCTCTACGTTCGTACGGGAAATCCCGGCTTGGTACAGTCGGTTCAAAACCGCTTCCGGGGCCGCTTCCGGGCGCACAACCCGGACAATGATCACACTTTTTACGCCAGTCTGGAAGCATCGGTAATTCCTAACTACATCGCCAATAGCACTCTAACGGCCCGGCAGGCCATCCCACTCACGGCCACCGATACACTGCAACGAGGGTCGCAGCTTTCGCGGCCCGTCAACCTCGACGGCTACCGGACCATCCAGTCGTTCATCAACTTCGGGCGGCCCGTCAATTTTATCAAGTCCAAATTCAGTACTTACGCCTACATCACCCACACCCGGTTGCCGAGCCTGATCGACTCGCTGACCAACTACACGGCCAACACCGGATTCCGGCTGGGCGTGTCGCTGAGCAGCAACATCAGCGAAAACCTGGATTTCTACGTTTCGACCCGCTCGGGCTACAACACGGTGCATCGTTCGCTGCGCAAAACCAGCGAGAACTATTTTAGCCAAAGCAGCCGCGCCAAACTGACCTGGGTGATTTGGAAGGGCCTTGTCTATCGCACCGACCTCAACCACCGCCTCAATACGGGCTTGTCGGCGGGCTACAATACCAACTACCTGATCTGGAACATGAGCATCGGTAAAAAGATTTTTGCCAACCAGCGCGGCGAAATCAGTCTGAGCGTCTTCGATCTGCTGAAACAAAACATTAGCATCCGCCGCAACGTGACGGACATTCTGGTCGAGGATGTGCAGTCCAACGTTTTGCAGCGGTACTTTATGCTCACTTTCACCTACAACCTGCGGCATTTCAGCGGCGGCGCGAAGAGTGAGGCGGATTTTGAGCGAGAAGGTTCTGACAATTCGAGAGGTAGAAATAGAAATTAACGGTGAAAGTCAGTGTAGAAAATTGATTTCCATCTGAGTGTTGAAAACGCTATTTTCGGTAAAAAAAATATTCCAGAAAAATGAGAACATCGACCGATATTCAGCAGTTGCCCCACACTTGGGAGGAATTCCTGGACTGGGAACCCAATGATGGCTATAAGTACGAGTGGAATGACGGTGAATTGATTAGATTCGAACGTACGAAAAAGAGGCATCTCAACCTGCTCCGTACCTTAGGTACCCTTTTCCTGTGAACCAAGGCTTTCCAAAGCGGGGGATGGTTAGCACCCGAACAGGACGTCATGCTGACGGGGATTCAAATGCGACGTCCTGATTTGGCTTATTTCAATGGCGAACAGATCGACAATAGTTTGTCGTCAGAAGATAAGCCTATTCCCGCCTTTGTCATTGAGGTGATTTCTCCTACCGATGACGCTGTCAAGGTGGATGAGAAAGTGGGCGAATATTTCAAGGCTGGGGTGCAGGTCGTTTGGCACGTCTACCCCGAAACCGAAGCTGTTTATATTTACACCTCCCGCCGAAAAGTTGGAATCTGTGTAGAAGACGATATTTGCTCTGCCCGGCCCGTCTTGCCTGATTTTGAGATTAGCGTAAAGGATTTATTTACGGTACCAGGAAAGAGTTAAACTTGGCAAATCAATTCGAACTATTGTCTCCGCAATGTCAACCCTCAACACCCTCCGCCAACTAGCTCTCGCCTTCCCCGAAACAACGGAACAGCCACACTTCGACAAAACTTCCTTCCGCGTCGGCAAGAAAATCTTCGCCACGCTGAACGAGAAGTTGCAGCGGGCCACGCTCAAACTATCCGAAAAAGATCAGGACCTTTTCACGCTCTATGACCCGACGATCATTTACCCCGTCCCTAACAAATGGGGCAAGCAAGGCTGGACGCAAATTGACCTCACGCTGGTACCTGAAGCTATGCTGAAAGACGCCCTGTGGGTCGCTTACTGTGAAGTAGCCCCGCGTCGTTTGGTGGAGAAATGAACTGGTAGTGAGATTATTTGAATCTTTTTCGTATAGTTTCAAGTCGAAGACCTGGACTATTTTTAGCCACCGATTGCAAATCGGCGGCAGCGAGGGCAAGGACAATGCTAATTTTCTTCACGCTTAGCTGCCCCGCGCTGCCACCACCGCACCTTCTGCTGCTTCGATAGCGTAGCCAGGTTGGTCTTGAAGTATTGCAGCGTCTCGTTCATCTCCCGGTTGACGGCGATTCGGGCCAAGGTCGATTCCTGAATCAGTAATATGCTTGTGTAGAACAACATACTAGCTCCCAAAATGCTCAGAAAAACCGGAAGCCAGGGACGCTTGGTATCGAATACGTCCAGAAGTCCCAGGCTCAAACTCGTGGCAATAAACACGCCCAAAGCCAGATACAGCGTAATCAAGGCGCGTTGCAACAGATTGGTTCGGTAGGTGGCTTTGTGTAACAGATAAAAAAGCAGCGAAACCTCCGTCTCTTTCGTTTCCGTTTCTCCGGCTTTCACCAAAGATTTCAGTTCATCGGCCAAATTGCGGCTGCGCTCGATCACGCCCGTCAGCCTGGAAGAGGTCGTCGTAATCAACGACCCGCAAGCCAAAATCAGCACCACTGGTGCCACCATCGACGATAAAATCGTCATCGTCTGCGACAACTTGGTAATGGTCAGGAATTCTTCCATAATTTTTCAAAACTTTCATCACTCATCACTTAAATGGTCGTTCCCCCATCTGCCGTGTAAATCCCCCCCGTGCAATAGCCCGAAGCAGGCGACGCCAGAAACAGCGTCAGCCGGGCGATTTCCTCGACCGACCCCATGCGGGCGATAGGCAGGTGCTTGGTGAAGCGGGCGAGCGTTTCTTCGTCTTCCCACAGCGCCTGGCTGAACTTGGTTTTGATCAATCCCGGACACACGGCGTTAACGCGGATACCGTCGCTGCCCAGTTCCTTGGCCAAGACTTTGGTGAGCATATTCAGGGCGGCTTTGCTCACGCTGTACATGCCCAAACCCGCGTCGGGTGTCAAACCTGCGATGCTGCTGATGTTGACGATGCTGCCGCCACCACGCGCCTTCATGCTGGGTTGCACGAGCTTGGTCAGTTCCAGTACCGACTGCACGTTGACATGCATAATTTTGTCAAAAGCGCTTTCAGGAAATTCCAGCGTTGGGCCGTAGTGCGGGTTGGCGGCGGCGTTGTTCACCAAAATATCTACCCCGCCGTAGGTGTCGATCGTCTTATCGACCAACTCCCGCAGTTGCGCCCCGTTGCCCACGTGGGCGGCGATAGCCGTCACGTCCGCGCCCTGTTCGCGCATTTCAGCAGCCAAAGAGTCGAGGTCAGCCTGCTTGCGGCTGCTGAGGACGACTTTGGCCCCGGCATCGGCCAGGAAGCGGGCAATGGATTCGCCGATTCCCTTACTGGCCCCGGTGACTATGGCGACTTTTTCGTTGATTTGAAAGGAGTACATGGGAGTTTGTGGTCTAATGGGAGTTTAGGGGCAAATGGGCAAAGTTAGCTATTCAGTCCGATATCCTCAGAACCTTTAACCTTCAACCACCTCACCTTTAACTCATTCAATTACTGTTAGTTATCCAATCCAAAATTAGATTCGCCTTGGCACCGGATTCTCCTTTACTGGGGCAGGTGCCTTCGCCGCGTAGTTCGGCGACGATGGTTTCGATGAGCGGTTGCTGGACGTGCGGCGGGTAAGGAAGTTCGTATTCTTCGGTTGCGTCCTGAGTTTCTACTTTGATAGTAAAATGTTCGAAAAAAGAGAAGGTAATTTTGCCTTCGGTACCCAACAGGTAGGCCTCATCGACGCGGTGGCGCTTGCTACCCGTGAAGCACCAACTTCCGCTGCCCACCACGCCCGACTCGAATTCAAAGTTGGCCATCACCACATCTTCGGCCTGGTACAGCCCAGCCTGGTTGCGGGCGATGCCCTGCGCACTTTTAATCGGACCGAGGGCAAATTCCAAAAAGTCGAACTGGTGTGAAGCCAGGTCGTGGAAATGCCCGCCGCCCGATATTTCGGGATCGACGCGCCAGCGCGGGGCGGCGTCAGTCCCGATTTCTTCCGGGTAGGGTGGCCAGTGCAGCGTGATGTTCACCAGTCGAATATCGCCAATAGCTTTCTGGTCGATGAGTTCTTTAACCTTTAAAAAGTAGGGCAAACAGCGGCGGTAGTAGGCTACGAACAGCGGCGTTCCCGTTTCACGGCTCACGCGCACCATTTCGTCGCACTCCTTCGCGTTACGGGCCATCGGTTTTTCCACGTACACAGGTTTGCCCAGTCGCAGCGCTTTCAGTGTGTAATCTTCGTGCGAGCCGGGCGGCGTGGCGATATAAATCGCGTTGATATTCGGGTCACTGAGGAGTTGGTCGGCATCGTCGTACCATTTTGGCACGTTGTGGCGGCGGGCGTAGTCGGCGGCTTTTTCACCGTCGCGCCGCATGACGGCCACGAGTTCGGAGTGTTCGATATTCTGGAAAGCCGGGCCGCTTTTTTTTTCGGTCACATCGCCGCAGCCGATAATACCCCATTTGATAGTGTTCATTTTATTTTGGAATTATTGGATTGTCAATGGGTCAATTTAGCCTATAAATTTTGTAAAATTGAAATAAGCACCTTCTTTACTTACCTTTTGCAGGTTAGGCGGATAGAGTGAAGTAATCCCGGCACACTTTGAGGAGGATTACAGCCAGTGAATCGGCCAATCAACGCTCTTTCTGCCCTTAATCTCATGAAAACACTCTTCGCAATATCTTTCTTCCGTACGCGCCCGATTTCCTTTTTGGCCCAAGGTCTGGCTATTTCTTTGGTTTTGCTCGCCATGTTTTCGGCACAAGCGCAGCCAGGATTGGTCGCGCAATACGCCTTCAACGGTACTTTCTTCGACCAAACCACCAACGGCAATCATGCCGTCGCCACGGGCAATCCGTCCTTCGTCGCCGACCGCAATGGTCAGGTCAACGGTGCCATCGGCTTCGGTGGCTGCGGCAATCCGCAATTCCTGCGGGTACCCAACTCGCCCAGTTTGCAGGGGTCCAACGCCATGACAGTTTCCTTCTGGGCCAGGGTCGATTTGAGCAGCGGCATGGAGCCCGGCGACGGAACCTGCACCGCCAACGGTCGCCAAGTGTTTTTTGCCAAAGCGGGCGATGGCTACGGCGTCTCACCGCCCGGCTTTCTTGGACTGACCTACCCGGCGGACGGACAACAGAAAGTAACGTTTGAGGCTAACGCTGGTCAGGTCAATGCCGTTGCCACGAAAGAACAGCCCGGCAACACCTGGCACCACTACGCCTACGTGCTGACAAACAGCGAGGTAAAGCTTTACATCGACGCGCAGTTGGTACTGACCACTTCCGCCAATCTGTCGTTCACCGAGGCCAATCAGCAAGATTTGTACCTCGGCGTGATGGGGCCAAAGTCCTCGCCCATACTGGGCATCTCCTACTGGTACCCACTGAAAGGAGCGCTGGACGATGTCAGAATTTTTAACCGGAATTTGAGTCTAGAGGAGGTCAGAACCGTTTTCACCTCCGACGATGCAGGCAACTGCGCTCCCGCCGCCGCTACAATTCTCCCGGCGGGTAATGCCCTGTTCTGCGATGGCCAGCCGCTCACGCTCAAGGCCACGTCCATTCCGCCCGCAGTGCAACTGCAATGGCAGCGCGACGGGCAACCCATCGCTCAGGCCACGCTCGACAGCCTGACCGTCAGCCAGTCGGGTGCTTACCGGATTGAAACCACGAAGCGGCAGGATGCCTGGAAAAGCGACATCGGCGGCTTCAAGACGACGATGAACGATGTACAGTTTGTCAATAGCAACGTTGGCTATGTCGTCGGAACTTACGGGCTGGTGCTGAAAACCACCGATGGCGGCGCTACATTCGACACGCTTACAACGGGTCGGCAGGAAACCCTTACTACGGTTAGTTTTGTGAACGAACAGGTCGGTTACGTTGGTGGTATAAGTGGTTTGGTTCTAAAAACGATCAACGGTGGCGCATCCTGGTTTGCCTTGAATTTTCCTGCCAGCGGAATCGTCAGGGAAGTTCAGTTTTTGAGTGAGACCATTGGGTATGTTTTGGCCTCGCAACCTGGCTATGACACCGATGGACTCCTGTACAAAACGATCAACGGCGGTTCTGACTGGGTTCAGGTGGGCCTACCTAACGCCGACAAGCTGATCGACATCTCTTTTGTGGATGCTGATTTTGGGTGGATTGCGTCGTTAAAGGATATTCACACGACCAGCGATGGCGGGGCCAGTTGGACACAGAAAAACTTTACAAGTTGTAATGATCCGTATATCAATAGATTTGCTAAAATCTATGCCTTGGGCAGAAACAACTTCTGGATACTTGGAGGTTGTGACCGTAAGACGCTCACAAGAACTACCGATGGAGGTGCAACTTGGACAGAACACTACATTCCTCCTCCCTATGCTACCAGTCCAGCCAGTTCAAGTCTATATCCTAATGATATAATTTTCTACGATTCCCAGAATGGATATATCGTTGCTGAGTTTTCCAGCAAAATAGAAGGCTCGAATACCTGGGGTGGAAGCGTCATCTTTAAGACCCAGAACGGCGGCCAAACCTGGACCGACATTTACGATAACATTTTGAGAGCCGATCCTTATGCCATTTCCTTCATCAATGCTTCTCAAGCTCTGGCTGTCGGGAATGGTGGATTAATGCTCGATGTCTCTGGAACTGTTTCCCTTCGTAACCCGCAAAACCGTTCGTTTTTACCACTCAAAACAGTAGGAGGAAACGCGAGCCGGGTGTTTGCTGCCGGGGGCACCATACGATTCGTTCTTTCAGGCGGCAGTTTCTTCGGCTCCGATCCCAGAACGGTGTCTCTGCAATCTACCCTTGGTCAAGACTGGGTAAAAACCGAGTCCACTATCAACCCAAGTTACAGCCAGGTTATTGGCGGCGACCCTTTTGATCAAATAAAATTCAAAAGCGAGCAATTTGGCTGGCGGGTGCGCTATCGCGACATCAGCGTCACAAAAGATGGTGGGGTCACTTGGCAAGGTTTGGCCAAGTACGGTCCAGGACTTTTTCAATTTGTCATCGAGAAGGCTTATTTACAAACCGACTCCACGGGCTGGGCGCTTGCTGCCTATCCGTCAAACTATCCTCACCAACTTGGCCTGATTAGTTTTTCGGGAAGCAGCGCTACTCCATTGGGCGCTCCCTATAACACCGGGTTGCTCGATCTCCAATTCATCGACGACCACACCGGCTTCATCACCACCAGCAACGGCAAACTCATCAAAACCACCGATGGCGGTAATTCGTGGAGTGTGCAATTAGTGAAGGCCAACACCGCCCTCACCCGCGTCTTCTTCGTAACGGCCCAAATGGGATGGGTGATCGGCAAAAACGGCCTTGTCCTAAAAACTACCGACGGAGGCTCCAACTGGACGGAGCAAACCACGGGTACTACCAATGACCTCAACGGCATCTGTTTCCTCTCCGCGCAGGAGGGCTACGTCGTGGGGGGCAACGGCACCTTACTCAAAACGGCTAATGGCGGCATAACTTGGGTCAATATCGAAACCAACACCAACAACGCCCTGAATGACATCATATTTGTTACCCGCGATAAAGGCTACGCTGTGGGCGAATCCGGCACCATACTTTCCTTCAACCCTACCCTCCTACCCGACTGCAAGACGATTTCGGCGGCGGTCAACGTAAGCCAAAACATCGGTGCGGTCTGCGAATCAGCGGGCAGCGGCCCTTGGAACGACGCTGCCACATGGAGTTGCGGACACGTGCCGCTGAGTTGCGACCAGGTAGTGGTCGGCCACGTGGTCACGCTCAGGCAATCGGTACAGGTGCGGGGCGTGGAGATCCGGCAGAACGGGCAGTTGGCCGTGCAGGGGGGAAACGTGCGGTTGGAGAATTGATCGAGCCATTACCCTTTTATCAAAAATTGGCAAAGTAATTGAAACTGGCTATTCTAAAGTCAATTTCCTCAACAAAACTCACACCACATGGGAATCGCAGTCTGGCACAATTTGCCCTACGGAGGTGGCGCGAGAGCGCTGAATTATCACCTGAACGGGCTGCTCGATCGTGGTCATTATCTCGAAGTCTGGTCGCCCAATCCCTTCGCTGATGGCATTATTCGATTCTCTCAGCAAGTGACGGTTCATCAGATACCGCTAAAAAGAACAGAACACATTCCCTACCAGGACCGGGTCGGTGCGGCGTTCTTCGGCAAAGACGTGAACATTCGCGAAATGGAGTCGCACTGCCTGCAATGCGCTGCTGAAATCAATCAAGGAGATTTTGACTTGCTTTTCGCGAATTGCTGCTTCTACTACGCCGCCCCGTTCATCAGTCGATTTGTGCACATTCCAGCAGTTTTGTATCTGGGGGAACCCCGCCGTTTTTTTTACGAAGCCCACCCAAAAAGTTTTTGGGAATCACCCGCGCAATTGGGTAAAACCAGTAAAATAAATCGCCACTTTTGGTGGGAATGGATGAAAGATTTATGGAAAACGAATAGTGCGCGGGTTCAAGTCAAAGAGGAGCGTACCAATATCGACGCGGTGGATAAATTGCTGGTCAATTCAATTTTTTCGTCGGAGCCTGGCCAACGTGCAAAAAAACTGGTCACTGGAAGCAGCCACACTGCGGTTGGAGGAGGCGCTGGAAAGTGCGATCATACCCACCGCGATCCCGCTCAGTCGCGTTTCCGAATCAACCCCTCTTGCACGACCGACGCCACGAGTTGCCCTTGCTGATTGAAAATATTCCCCCGCGTGAAGCCGCGTTCGTTGGAGGCACTCGGGCTATCGAGGGCGTAGAGCAACCACTCGTCTACGCGGAAACTGCGGTGAAACCACATCGCGTGGTCCAGACTGGCCAGAAACAACTCATTGGGCATCACCTGATTCCAGTGCGGCAGGGTGGCCGTGGTAAGCAGGTTATAATCGGAGGCGTAGGCTAGTACCGCCTGGTGCAGCCGGAGATCGTCCGGCATCCGACCGTTTGCTTTGAGCCAAACGTGCCGCATGGGCGCGTATTCGGTACCCGACAGCGGGTTGAGTTCTTCGACCGGACGAAATTCCAGTGGCCTCGGGAAAGTCAGGCTGCGGTAGATTTCCGGCGCGGCGTCTTTGAAAACTTCCGCCAGTTTCTCGTCCGACAACAGTGTTTCCGGCGAAGGCACGTCGGGCATACTAATCTGGTGATCCAGTCCATCGTGCATTTCCTGAAAAGACAGGCCCATGCTGAAAATAGGCGTCCCCTTCTGGATGGCCACCACGCGGCGGGTCGAGAAGCTGCCGCCATCACGGATGCGGTCCACGTCGTAAATGATCGGCTGGCCGATGTCTCCCGCCAAAATAAAGTAAGCGTGCATCGAATGCACCAGCCGCTCCTCGGGAACCGTGCGCTGGCAGGCGGCCAAAGCCTGGGCCAGTACCTGTCCACCGAAAACCCGCTTCCAGGGTGCCTTATAGTTTTGTCCGCGATAAATATTTTCCTCTATTTTTTCGAGAGAAAGAAGGTCGATTAGTTCTTGTATGTCGGTCATTTGGCTGTTGGCTGTCGGCCTGGGGCCGCCTGCGCGGTCGGCTTTCAGCTATTCATTTGAATCTATTAATACTTTCGTTACTCGCTGTCCAGATAAGAACCCTCCTCCGTTTTAATAGAGTTCGCGATGTTTTGGTTGATCGTTTTCATTTCTTCGGCGGTGAGGTCGCGCCATTTCCCGACGGGCAGGTTAGCCAGTGTCACGTTCATGATGCGGGTTCTGCGCAAGCGGGTGACGGAGTAATCGAGATAGCTGCACATCCGGCGGATTTGGCGGTTCAGGCCCTGGGTCAAAATAATGGTAAACGTGTGACGACCCGTTTGCTTCACGAAGCACTTTTGGGTAATTGTGTCGAGAATCGGAACGCCATTCTGCATTTTATAGATAAAATCGGCGGTAATGGGGCGATCAACGGCCACTTCATATTCCTTCTCGTGCTGGTTGCCCGCGCGGAGGATTTTGTTCACAATGTCGCCGTTGCTGGTCAGGAAAATGAGCCCTTCGGAAGGCTTGTCGAGCCGCCCCACCGGAAAAATACGCTCAGAGTGATTAATGTAGTCGATGATATTGCCCGCGATGTGCCGTTCCGTCGTGCAGGTAATGCCCGCTGGTTTGTTAAAAGCCAAATACACGTCGGCTTCCACCTTAGAAGAAATCACCTTCCCGTTCACTTTCACCACATCGCCCGAAAAAGCCTGATCGCCCAATCCCGCCACGCGGCCATTGATGGTCACCAGCCCCTGTGCAATCAGCTTATCCGCCTCCCGCCGCGAGCAAAATCCCGTTTGGCTTATGAATTTGTTAAGCCGAGTAGCATTCTCATCATTCATATCTCATATCTCTCTACTTTTTCCCGATTTCCTGCCAGGTCTCCACATCGTGCAAAAAAACGTTAAAATCCACGAATCCCCTAACGCCGTCGGCGTAACCCCGTTCGCTATGTTGCCAGAGGAGGACATTGGGGCTCTCGGCCAACTCGCCGAGGTGGGCGCGGGTGTAGCCCGCCAGCCACAACGGGTAATCGTCGAAATTGCCAACGATGTACTTTTCGTAAAAATTAGGGTTGACGTATATAATCGGTCGAACGCCGTAATGTTTCTCCACCAAAGTCAGCCAATTCCCTACCCCCTTAATAATAATTTCCGTCGGCTTTCCGGCCGTTGTCTCCAGATCGAGAACGGGCGGCAAATCGCCCTTTTCCATTTTGACTTGTTTGATAAAATTCTCAGCCTGTAAGCTGGAATAAACCCTGGGATTATAAAAATGATAAGCCCCGCGCCGGATGCCGACGCGTCCGGCTTCGCGCCAGTTGCGGGCAAACTCGCGGTCGAGGTGGGTCGCGCCTTCGGTGGCTTTGAGATAGACGAAGTCGATGCGGACGCTTTCGCCCCTGGCTTTTTTTAGCTTGTCCCAGTCGATGCGGGCGTTGTGATGAGAGAGGTCGATGCCGTGAATGGCGTAACGCAACGGCAGCCGTATGCCAAACCGCCGGATGTACGTCCACTCGTTTTCGTTGCGGTAGCTCAACCACCAGATACCCAGCGAAACCACCGCCACCACCGCGCCCAGAATGATCCAGCCTTTGACGGGCAGAGGCTTTCTCTGATCTTGCTTTCCTTGTCCGAATTTCTTTCGCATTTGCGCCATTGCGCGGCAAAACTAACGAAAAAAGCCGCCCCCTGCGGAGCGGCTTTTGGCTTTCGCCATCCCAAATTTACTTGTTGGGCTGCGGCGTGTAGCGCAGGTAGGGCTTTACTTCCGTTATACCTTTGCTGAATTTCTTGTGGGCATCTTCGGTGCTGATCGAGGGCGAAACGATCACATCGTCACCATCTTCCCAGTTGGCCGGGGTGGCCACCGAATAGTTGGCAGTAAGTTGGAGCGAGTCCACCACGCGTAGCAACTCGTTGAAATTGCGGCCCGTGGAGGCCGGATAAGTCAGCATAAGCTTGACTTTCTTGTCGGGGCCGATGATGAACACGGAACGCACCGTGGACTTTTCGCTGGCGTTGGGGTGGATCATGTCGTAGAGTTCGGCCACCTTGCGGCCTTCGTCGGCGATGATGGGGAAGTTTACTTCCGTTCCCATTACCTCTTGAATGTCAGGAATCCAGCGGTTGTGCGAATCCAAATCGTCCACGCTGACGGCCAGCACTTTGACACCACGCTTTTCGAACTCGCCTTTCAGTAGGGCGGTTTTGCCCAGTTCGGTGGTGCAGACGGGCGTGAAGTCGGCGGGGTGCGAAAACAGCATTCCCCAGCCATCACCGAGCCATTCGTGAAATTTAATAGCACCTTGGGTGGTGTTGGCCTCAAAATCGGGGGCAATATCTCCTAATCTAAGTGACATTTTTTAAGTTGACAGTTGACGGTTGACAGTTGACAGTGAGATTTTTACGAAAATTATACGAATCTTCAGCTACAACTCTATCGCATTGATAGACTAAATAAACAGCCCAAGGCTTCGTATCATTCCCGATGGTGGTGTTTTTTTCAAGATTGTGGCTGCTTACTCAACTATAGAATCTCCATATAATAAAATCTCCATATAAGTGGGCGAAAGCAATATTCACTCATTCTATCATTCACTCATTCAAAATTAAGCCTCAACTCCACTCCCTATCCCATGAATCTTTAGTATCCCACTCAGTGGTGGGGGCGAAAAGCTGCGTGCCAGGTTTCAGGTGTTGCTTCACTACTTCCTCGATCACTTCCACGCCCAAGCCGGGTGCGTCGGGAACGGGCGCGAAACCATCGACGATCAGCGGCTGCGTGGACTTCACCAGGTCTTTCCACCACGGAATGTCTACCGAATGGAGTTCCAGAGCGATGAAGTTTTGGGTGGCGGCGGCGCAGTGGACGTTGGCCATGAACGCCACGGGCGAGCCGGCAAAGTGCATGGCCATCGGCACACCGTGTTCTTCGGCGTAGTCGCCGATTTTCTTCGTTTCCAACAACCCACCCGAACTCGACAAGTCGGGGTGAATCATGTCCACGGCGTGGGCGTCGATGAGTTTGATGAAATCTTCTTTTAAGTAAATATCTTCGCCCGTGAGCGTGGGGGTATTGATGGCGTCAGTGATTTGCCGCCATTTATCCGTATAGTTCCAGGGAATGAGGTCTTCCATCCAAGCGAGTTGGTATTTCTCGAGGGCGTTGCCCAGCCGGATAGCCGAGTTGACATCGAAATGGCCGAAGTGGTCGGCGGCCAGCGGAATGTCGTAACCGATGGCGTCACGCACGTTGGAGACGAACTCGGCCATAGCTTCGAGGCCCTTGTCGGTGATTTGGATTGCCGTGTAGGGGTGCTTGGTCATCCCGTAATCGCCTAATTTGGCCCGATTGCTGCCATCACTCCACTGTTTCTTGACAAACCAGTCTTTTGCCCCAATGAGCGCACCGGGTATATCGGCCACCAACTGGATGCCAACGTCCATTTTCAAAAAGGTATAGCCCTTGTCCATGCGCTCTTTCTTCATTTTTTGCGCAAACTCAGCGGGCGTTTTCACTTCGGGCGTGTCGGCATATATCCTGATTTCATCGCGGTATTTGCCTCCCAGCAACTGGTAGGCCGGGACGTTATAGGCCTTGCCCGCCAAATCCCACAGGGCCATTTCTACGCCGCAAACCCCGCCCGCGCCCCGGCTGTGGGTGCCAAACTGCTTAATTTTTTTGAAGATTTTTTCGACGTTGCACGGATTTTCCCCCAACAAGCGGCTCTTGAGCATCAAAGCGTACTTCGGACTGGCCCCGTCGCGCACCTCTCCCCAACCGACCAGGCCCTGATTCGTGTCGATGCGAATGATGGGGCAAGTCATGGGCGCATCCACCACGGTGGCAATACGCATATCGGTGATTCTCAGGTCAGAAGGCTTGGAATCGCGCTTCACTTTCTGCGAAATGAATTCCATCTCCTGATCCACTTTGCCGTCGAAGGCCATCCCCAGCGACAGTCCGCCCAACGTAGCCTTGCGGAAGAAATCGCGACGGCTGTCGCGCAGCGGCGCGTCGGGATGGATGATCTCTGGAAGTACTACTTTCTTTGCCGGCAAGTTCTTGAGTAAGTTCTCTAGAGGCTTTTTCATTGTTTCAAAAAATTAGCTGAGGTTAGAAATAGGAGATTTGAAGCTGGATGATGACAGAAAACAGCAAGTAAAAAAGATTAAGTTTTGCTTTTACTTGCTACAACCTTTAATCCATAAAGAACATGAAACGATTATTCCTACTCTTTTCCTCGATTGGCGTTTTCGCCCTTTCCCAAAATGCAGCGGCTCAGTCGGTTCAGGCAACCAAGGAAGCTATCGCCGCCTACTCGTCCGACTGGAAGGGCGAGCGCTCCGCCGACGGACGTCCGCGCGTGTCGGACGACCTTGTCCGCCGCGCCCGCAACATTTCGCTGGAAGAAGCCTGGGGCGTGCTGCGTGGCGAGGGCTACACCAACCAGTTTGTGGGCGACTGGAAGATTATGCGCCCCGACCAGCCGATGGCGGGTCGCGCTTTGACGGTCACGTATATGCCTTCCCGTCCCGATATGGAAAATGCCATCAAGGACCAGGGCAAAAAAGAAAAACGCAGCGGCGCGTCCAACTCCTGGCCCATCGACATGCTCAAGGAAGGTGACATCTACATCGCCGACGGCTTCGGCAAAATCCAGGATGGCACCCTGATCGGTGACAACCTGGGCAATTCGATTTATGCCAAATCAAAGAACGGTGTCATTTTCGACGGCTCGGTCCGCGACCTCGAAGGGCTAAAAGCCATCGAAGGCTTCAATGCCTGGGTGCGCGGCTACGATCCGTCCTACATTCAGGGCATGGTCGTTGGTTGCATCAACTGCCCGACCCGCATCGGCCGCGCCACGGTGCTGCCCGGCGATTTGATTTTGGCCAAAGAAGAAGGCATCGTCTTTATCCCCGCCCACCTGGCCGAAAAGGTCGTCATCAACTCGGAATTCATCGCCCTGCGAGACAAGTTCGGCCACCTGCGCCTGCGTGAGGGCAAGTATACGCCCGGCGAAATCGACACCCGCTGGAACGACACGATCAAGGCCGATTTCCTGAAATGGGTGAAAGATAACCCCAAAGAAGTCCCCATGACGCCCCAGCAGCTGGATGAGTTTTTGAAGGGGCGGACTTGGTAGTTTTGAGGGGTAAAGGCACAAAGGGGCAAAGTTTTCGAGCGCGTTTAGAATAGATGGTCACATCAGAGTTTGATTTTGTTTTTGAAAAAATAAGAAATCTGCGGATTGGGGTTGTTGGCGATTTTGCAGTGGATTTTTATTTTGAATTGGTAAAAAATACGGGCGAAATTTCTCTGGAAACCGGGCGGGAAGTTTGGTGGGGGAAGAAACCTCGCACTTCGCTGGGGGCGGCGGGTAATGTAGTGCAGAATTTGGCCGCTCTGGGGGTGGCTTCGATGAAAGTGTTCGGGGCAGTGGGGCGCGATGCGTACGGACGGGAAATGCTGGATTTACTGCAAAAGCTGGATGTGGACACCGCTGGCGTCAGGATGCAGGACGAGGGCTGGGATACCTGCACTTATACCAAACCTTTGCAGCATGGCGTGGAGCAAAATCGGCTGGATTTTGGAACGCACAATGTGCTGAGCGAAGAAGAGTTCGAGGAAATACTGCGCAGCCTGAAATCGCAAATGGCTTATTTTGACGTGCTTATTATCAATCAGCAATTCCCCGCACCGCTGCTAACCGAAGACCGCGTCGCGCGGCTTAACGATTTAATTGCCGTGCACCCCTCCGTCTTTGTCCTGGCTGATATGCGGACTTTCGGCTTGGCTTTACGCGGGGCTACGTTGAAAGTTAACACGGAAGAACTGGCCCGACTCCTGCGAGTCGGAGGCTACGAAAACTGGACATCGGACGAATGTACTGGCCACGGAAAACAACTTACCCAAATCATTCAAGGACCTGTACTCATTACCCACGGCGAACACGGAATGTACCACGTTTCTAAAACTACCACCAACCAAAGCGACGCGCTCAAACTACGAGGCGAACTCGACACTGTCGGCGCGGGCGACACCGCCGTAGCCGCTTTCGCCGTCAGCGCCGGGGCCAAAATCCCAATTGAAGAAGCCCTAAAACTAGCCAATCTCGCCGCCGCCGTAACCGTCCAAAAGCACAACCAAACCGGCACTGCCACCCCACAAGAAATCGCGGAACTAAGAGAATCACAAACCCTTGACCTTTAACCCTTGACCTTTTAACCCAAAATGGACCAAGCTACTCTCCAAGACTACCGTAAAGAAGCCCACTACCACCTCACCCAAGAACTCCTCCCCTTCTGGGAAAGCCGCTGCGTGGACAAAGAAAACGGTGGTTTTATTACCCATTTCGACCATGACGGCAACGACTCCGGCGAAGACGAAAAGTCGCTAATCGCTCAGTCGCGCACGGTCTTCACCTTCTCCTCAGCCCACCGTGCGGGCTACGGCGATGGGCGCTTTGCCGACATCGCCCGCCACGGCGTCGATTTTTTATTGAATAAAATGTGGGACGGAGAAAACGGGGGTTTCTATTGGCTTATGAACCGTAAAGGCGAAGTGAAAATCGACGAAAAAATCGTGTACGGTCACAGCTTCGCCATTTACTCGCTGGCCGAGTACACCCTCGCCACGGGCGACCCGCGCGGCTTGGAATACGCAGAGAAAGTGTTTGACCTAATCCAAAAATACGCCGTGGACACCTACCACGGCGGCTATTTCGAGATGTTTCACCGCGATTGGACGCTCAACGGCCCCGGCGCAGCGGGCGGCGACCGCAAGACGCTCGACGCCCACATGCACCTGATGGAAGCATTCACAACGCTTTACGAAGCCAGTGGCCAGGAAATCCACCGCCGCAAGCTGCTGGAAATGATCGAATTGCTGATGAACTGCGTCATGCATCCAAACTATGGCACAGGTATCCCGCAATTCTGGGCCGACTGGCGCGTCGCTCCACAAATCAAGTTCGATATCATTTGGGGTTGGGATCGTTTCAGTGAAGACGGTCAGAAGAGCGCCGCCGAGGACAACACTTCCTACGGCCACAACGTGGAGTTCGCCTGGCTACTCATGCACGCCCTCGACGTGCTTGGACTATCTTATGACGACTACCAAAAACAACTCCACCAATCCTTCGACCACGCGCTGGACCACGGCATCGACTGGGAGTTCGGCGGCGTCTATGTCGAAGGCTCCCACGCGGGCCAGGTCTATGACCGCGAAAAGGAATTCTGGCAGCAAGCCGAAGTCCTCATCGGGATGCTGGACGCCTATCGGATTTACGGCGACGAAAAATACCTGCAGGCCTACGACGCCACGCATCGCTTTGTCTTCGACAAGATGATTGCCCACGAAGTCGGTGAATGGAAACCGTTACTGACCCGGCAGGGCGAACCGATTTGGACGCACATGAGTCATTCGTGGAAAGTCAATTACCACAGCGTCAGGGCGATGGTGCAGAGTATCGTGCGGCTGGATAAGATAATGATGAGTGATGAGTGATTTTAGCTTTCATTCACTTCACAACACAAAGAATCCCGCCGGATTGGAGGAATTTCTCCAATCCGGCGGGATTTTCGTTGAATAGTAAATCGACTACTTCACCTCTTCGTAGTCCACGTACTCGCCGCCCCGAAAGCGGGAGTCGCCATCTTGTTTCTTGGCGTTAGGATCGACGCGGATACTGCCCTCGCGCTGCGGCGGGCGACCACCATTCTGATGCTTCCGCTGCTCCTTCATCAGTTGCCGCCCCACCAGCAAGTGGAACAAAAACCGTCGGAATGGCGGCACAAAGGCGATCAGCATGACTACAATAAGAAATATATTGAATACGATTTTCATGAGGCTAAGGAATTGGCTTGTTTCGAACGTTCACACGAAGATAACGAAAAATATTCGAGAGAGTTTCACGGGGCCTTTAAGAATGGCCGTGCCAAGTGACGGGCGGTAATGTACCTACCAAAAGAATCATTCCGGCAGGCTGGAAACCAACTCATCGACCACGCAGGGGTAATGCTCGTGTTCCAACGCCTGCACCTTTTGCGCTACATCCTCGGGGGTGTCGGACGGGTCCAGGGTGCAGGTAGCCCGAAAAAGGATTCGCCCCTCGTCGTATACCTCGTTTACAAAATGAATCGTGATGCCCGATTGCTGCTCCCCGGCGGCCACCACGGCCTCGTGGACAAAGTGGCCATACATCCCTTTGCCGCCGTATTTGGGCAAGAGGGCCGGATGGATGTTCACTATTTTTTCGGGAAAGGTTTGAATGAGTTTTTCGGGGATGAGCATCATAAAACCCGCCAGCACTACCAGATCGATTTTCTGGTTCACCAGCAGTTCGAGGATCCGGTCGCTTTCGTAAAAAGTTTTTTTATCAAAAACTACCGCCGGAATGCGCAGCCGCCGGGCGCGTTGGATTACACCCGCGTCAGGATTATTGGTCAGGATCAGGGAAATCTGCACGTCGGATCGATTCACGAAGTGTCGGGCAATGGCCTCGGCGTTGGAGCCGGAACCCGAGGCGAAAATGGCGATGCGTTTCATGGGAAATGGGCTAATTTCCTGAATGTTTCGCCAAAGGTAATCTTCTGGCTGCGATCACCTCGCCTTGTTCAGAAATTTGTTTTCCTTTTCCCACTCCCTATATTTGATATTTTTTTGCCGCTGCATGAAGGTTTCTACCGCCGAACCCTACCAAATCATCTACTCTCTCTTCAAGCACGAGTACCTCGGCTACCTCTTCGAGTCCTTTGTGATTCAGCTCGATGAGCGCGGCGGGTTGACTTTTCTCAACCAAAATATTTCCTCAAAAAATGTCCAGGAGTTCGCCGCTGAACTGGACGATGCCGACTTCGAGCTGGTCAAGCTCATCGACGAAATGCAGCAGGAGGTCATTCTGCAAAAATTTGACGCTCGTAAACGCAAACCCGTCGATTTTTTTCTGAAAATATATGATGCTCAGAAAGGCGATAAGGGCTTGCAAGGTGCCATTGCGGGCTATCTTGAAATGCTCAAAGCCCAGATCTTGCCCAAGCTGGTCGGGAAACTAATCTTCATTATGGGCAGCGACGGCCACCCAACCTGGCAACCCGTCGCCTGGATGCCCGCCCCGACCAAGGTACGTTTCCACTTTGTGCGCAATGAGGACAACACGCACTATTTTCCCACGATGCGTTACGAGGGCGAAAAACTACATTTCCGCTACGCCGGGGGCATGGTTCTCTGCGACGAGCCCGCTTTTTTGCTCGTCAACGGCGGACTATACCATTTCGAGGACGGGGTGGACGGCAAGAAAATCCGGCCCTTTTTGGAGAAAAAATTTATCGCCATTCCCCGCGAGATGGAGGACACCTACTACCGCCGCTTCGTAGCCCCGCTGATTGCGGCCTACGATGTGGTGTCGAAAGGATTGGAAATCAGGCAGGAATCCTTGCCGGCACGGCCTGTGCTAACGATTTCCGAAAATTTTTCTAAGTCTGACAAAGCGCCCGCGCTGTTCAACGAGAATGGCGACCCGAGCGAAACGAAACTGTCCACCGATAGCGAGGTAATTTTCAAATTGGTTTTCCGCTACGGCGATTTCTCTTTTTCGTTCGACAGTTTTGCCCACGACGCCCACGTGAGTTTGGAAAAAAAGGGCGACGACTACGTTTTCTATAAAGTCAAGCGCAGCCTGGCGTTTGAAAAGCAGCGCGTCAACGACCTCAAAGAGTTGGGCCTGGACCTGCGAACGGGACATAGCAAGCTGCCTAAGTCCGAAGCTTTCGACTGGCTCCACGAAAACCAGCAAAAGCTGGCGGGAAAAGGCATCGAGTTGCGTCAGAACGCCGACAACGCCCGCCGCTATTTTCTGGGCTACTCCTCGCTCGACTTGTCCATCGAGGAAGGACGCGACTGGTTCGATATTCGTGCCAAAGTACAGTTCGGCCAGTTCGAGATTCCCTTCATCCAGTTGCGCCGCCATATCCTGCAACGCAAAAGAGAATTCACGCTGCCCAACGGCGAAATCGCCGTCATTCCCGAATCGTGGTTTACGCAGTATTCCGAACTTTTCAGCCTGGTGGAGACTGGCACTAAAGACGAGAATATCCGTCTGAAAAAGTACCACCTCATGCTCGTGCAGGAACTGGAACGCGATAGCCTGGCGACGACGGTTCTGAGTCGAAAGCTGGAAAATTTGCGGGATTTTCAGGAGATTGAAACCTACGATCTGCCCCAGAATTTCCAAGGCGAACTGCGCCGTTACCAGAAGGCGGGCTACGATTGGCTGCGCTTCCTGAATCAGTACCGCTTCGGTGGCTGCCTGGCCGATGACATGGGCCTGGGCAAAACGATTCAGACGCTGGCCCTGCTGCAAGCAGAAAAAGAGGCGAGCGCGGGCAGTCCTTCGCTGCTGGTGATGCCCACCTCCCTGCTTTACAACTGGCGACTGGAAGCCGCCCGCTTCACACCCGACTTAAAGGTTTTTCTCTACACCGGCACCTACCGGGATAAAAATACCGAGCAGTTTAAAGATTACGACCTCATCCTGACTTCCTACGGCATCGTCCGGCTGGATATAGATTTGTTAAAAAACTTCCGTTTCAACTACATTATTCTCGATGAATCACAAGCCATTAAGAATCCAACTTCCGGCGTTTCCAAAGCGATGATGAAGTTGCACGCGGCCCATCGGCTGGTTTTGACGGGAACGCCACTGGAAAATAGCACCCTGGATTTGTGGACGCAGATGACCTTCATCAATCCCGGCCTGCTGGGTACGCAGACTTTTTTCAAGAAAGAATACCTGATTCCGATCGAGAAGAAAAACGACGCCAAAAAGCGGCAACGGCTCTACGACCACATCAAGCCGTTCATTCTACGTCGTCACAAGTCGCAGGTAGCGAAAGACTTGCCCGAAAAGGTAGAAAGCATTCAGTACTGCGACATGAGCGAAGAGCAGGAGGCGAAGTACGAAGAAGCAAAGTCGTACTACCGGAATTTGATTTTGGAACAAATCGACAGCGAGGGCTTCTCGCGCTCGCAAATGGCCGTTTTGCAGGGGCTTTCAAAGTTGCGTCAACTGGCCAATCACCCGCGCATGGTCGATGAAGGCTACGAAGGCGATTCCGGTAAGTTTGAGGACGTCATCCATAAGCTGGAAACGGCTATCAGCGAAGACCATAAGATTTTGATTTTTAGCCAATTTGTAAAGCATTTAACGCTACTTCGGAAGTGCCTCGATAAGAAGAAAATCCGTTACGCCTACCTCGACGGCTCTACCAAAGATCGTCAGCGCGAAGTAGAAACCTTCCAAAGCGATCCGACGCTCAAAATATTTCTCATCTCACTCAAAGCGGGCGGCGTGGGCCTCAACCTCACCGCCGCCGACTACGTCTTTATCCTCGATCCCTGGTGGAATCCCGCCGTGGAAGCGCAGGCCATCGACCGCGCCCACCGAATCGGGCAGGAGCAGACGGTTTTCACCTATAAATTCATCACAAAAAATTCCGTGGAAGAGAAAATCCTGGCCTTGCAGCAATCCAAACGACAACTTGCCGACGAGCTCATTTCCAACGAGGAAGGGTTTTTAAAGTCACTTTCACGGGAAGATATAATGGGTATTCTAGAATAAGTATTTATGAAAATATTGATCGTCCACAGAGCGGTTATTCCCGTGCATTTGTACGGAGGAATCGAGCGCGTTATTTGGGATTTAGGGAAAGAATTAGTTCAGCTTGGGCATGAGGTAACCTATCTTGTAAAACAGGGATCACAATGTGACTTTGCCAATGTAATTCCTTTCAATGAAAATCGTGAAATTACCGATCAAATTCCTAAGAAAGTCGATCTCATTCATTTTCATTTTGTTCCCCCCAAGCTTGACAAAATAACAAAACCTTACCTCATTACTATTCACGAAAACATTATTACTACCGACAACTTCGATCTAAATTCTGTATTCGTATCGAGAAACCACGCTGAAAGGCACGACTCCTCTTCTTTTGTGTACAATGGCCTGGATTGGGGAAATTATACAAAACCGGACTTCACAAGAGAGCGAAACTATTTTCACTTTCTGGGTAAAGCTGCCTGGCGCGTTAAAAATGTTAAGGGAGCCATTCAGGTAATTAAAAAAACAAAGTCGGAAAAGCTAAAAGTGCTGGGTGGCGTCAGATTTAATGTCAAAATGGGCCTACGCCTTACTTTATCGCCGCGAATAAGTTTTTACGGGATGGTGGGCGGAAGAGAGAAGGAAGAATTACTGAATGGCTCAAAGGGTTTGATTTTTCCCGTTCGCTGGCACGAGCCCTTTGGCCTGGCGATTATCGAGAGTTTGTATTTCGGCTGTCCGGTATTCGGGGCGCCTTACGGAGCATTGCCAGAAATAGTAGGTGAAGAGTTTGGCGTTTTGTCAAATTGTGCGGATGAGCTTGCAGGTACCATTCAAAATAACGATATTTTTAGTTCAAAACTTTGTCATGAGTACGCGCTATCGACTTTCAACAGCAAGAAAATGGCCCTTGCTTATCTTGAAAAATACAGAAGGGTATTGTCGGGAGAAAAACTGAATAAAACTGCTCCAAAATTGAGAGATTTACCGAATGAGAAGTTTTTGGAATGGAAATAAATTTCCTCTCACTTCAAATAAACCCCCTTCTCCCCTTCCCGGCTGAGTACTACCTCCACGTGTTCGTTGAAGGTCGTACTCAACGCGTAGCCGACGTAATCAGCCGAGACGGGAAAGCTGCGGTGGTCGCGGTCCACGATGACGGCAACTTGCAGTTTTTTCAAGCGATGCTGTAGGAACGGTTGCAGGGCAAAGGCCAACGTCCGGCCCGTGTTCAGGACATCGTCGGCCATGATAACGACTTTGCCATCGGTCAGCACGAGTTCATCGCGGAAGGTGATTTCGCTTTTATGCGGCTTCTCCTTGTCGAAAAGCATCTCGGCCAAACTCGTTTTAATTGGCGAAATATCATTCAACTCCTCCGCTAGCAGCCGCGCGAACTCGTAACCCTGCCCGGCAATGCCCGCGAGGATTATTTCTTCTTCCTCGAAGTTTCGCTCGTAAATTTCGTAAGCAATCCGCCGGATTTTCTGCCGCGTCTGCTCTATCGTCAATATTTGTTGGCGGGAAATCATTTTATACTGGGTTAAGCGGGGCGCCCCGTAGTGGTTAAGGGTTAAATGATGTTTGCTACTTTCTTCAAAAAGTATACGAAAGCATAATTCTGAATACAGGCTCTTGACCTTTTAACCCTTAACCATTTAACCTAAATTGAAAATCCGTCGCTCTCTTGATACGCCTTAATCACCTTCATCTCGCCTTCTTTACCGGGATTGAAATTGCCGTGTTCCATGCCCATGATGAAGCTTTTGTTTTCTTTCTTGCTGCGTTCGTAAATGTGTTTGAAAATATTCTTGTAGTTGATCTCTCCGGTCGTCGGTTCCTTGCGGCCGGGGTTGTCTCCTATTTGAAAATAGCCGATTTCGGGCCACGCCCAGTCGATGTGCGGGATGATATGGCCCTCGTTTTTCTGCATGTGGTAGATATCGAACAGAATTTTGCAGGATGGACTATCGACGCCCCGGCAGATTTCGTAACTTTGGTCGGAAGTACGCAAGAATAAGTTAGGGGTGTCACTAAGGGCTTCTAATACCATGACCAAGCCGCTTTTTTCCAGAATTTCGGAACCCCGGCGCAGCGCGTCGATCACATTGCCAGTTTGCAAGCCAATGGGCAGATTGCGCTCGAAGTCGCCCGGCACGACGGTCGCCCACTTGGCGTTGACACGCTTTCCCACTTCTACGGCCTTTCGGCAACCTTCCAGAAAAATATCGATGTATTCTTGCTTACCTGCGGCCAGGGAATTGGCTCCATTACCACCTTTGTCGACCACGAACACGCCCATTTCCATGCCCAGTCGGGTCATTTCTTTGGCAATTTTTTCCTGTACCTCCACCGGACGCCCCATCATTCCATTGTCTTCCATTGCGGTAAACCCCTGGTCGGCCATGAATTTGAGCTGGTCGATCAGGTCGTCGCCCGCCGAGTTCTTGAACATCCCGAAGTGCGGAGCGTATTTGAGATGATAGTCAAACTTAGCGGCAGGGCGGGCGACAGCACTGCCACCAACCATGGCGGCGGCTCCGGCCAGGCCGAAAGAGGATTTTACAAAGTTTCTACGACGCATTTTTAATATAATGATGAGTGATGAATGATAAGTGATGAATGATTTTTACGTCTGACCCATCACAAAAAAATGAATCTAATAATAGAGTTATCTATCCAGGGATTTTCGCTGATATAACAAGTAAAGCACGAGAGACTAGAAATATACCAAAATCATTCATCATTCAAAAACCTTGCCCCCTACTCCCCCTCCGCTAAAATCGAGGTACTGGTCAGCTTCGTTGCGGATTTCCTGGCGGTAGGCCTGGCTGATGCCGTCGAGGGCGGCGGCTTTAATTTCGCCATTCAGGCGGTTTTCCTTCAAAAGTTTTAGGACAAAATCTTCCCCTTCCCAGCTTCCGCCCAGGTAGCGGGCCGCCCGCAGGCGGATGGGTAACGTGAAGCCCGTTCCTGCCGCCACGCTGGCTAGTACAGTCAAAGAATTTTGGCTACCCACGGCCTTGATGGAAGCTAATAAGGCCAGTTGTTTCTCGTCGTTGCTGTGTTCCAGCTTGTACCAAACGTAGGCGTTTGGCGCCTGTCGCAGCAACTGACGGCCCGCGTCACGGCCAATATCGGTGTCGGGGCGGTCGATGGCGAGTTGATAGAGGCGTTCGTTCTCAAAGGCGGGTTCGTAACGGGCCGTCAACTCGATGTAGTCCTCGGTGCCGTAGGTTTCGTCCAGCAGTCTTACCAACGCAATTTTTCCCCAGTACGATTCCTGAATGAAATCTTTGCCCAAGTGGTACAGGGCCAACTTGCTGATTGGAATATGACCGGGTATTTTTTTCTGGGTAATGCCCAGCAGCGCCATCGACTTATCATAGCTGGTGGGTACGAAGTCGAAAGCGCGGAAGTACCGCAGCCGACTTTTTAGCGAAGAATCTGATTCGGCGGTAAGTCGGGCCAGGTAGGGAATCGTGTACTTGGAGCGCGACCGCCAGACGATGTCGCGGTAAGCGGGATTTTTCAGCGGGTCGCCTACCTTGTTGAGCCAAGCTTTGAACAGCCGGTCCCATTGCTGGTAACCGCCAATGCCAAGGGCTTCGAGGTACCAGCGGTCGTTGCCTTCGTACTGCGCGGCGAGTTGCAGCCACACGTCGAGGGCCTCGTAGGTGTGATTGCGGTAAATCGCCAGGGCGCACTCGCGGCGCACGGCCGGATCGGGGTCGGCGGTCAGGCGCTTGATGTACTCCGTGGGATCGCTGTTCCGCTGGCGCACAGCCCGCAGGGCGGTGATGCGGAGGTTGGGGTTGATGTTGCGGAAAGAATTCTCCAAATGTCGGCTACTGACGCCCTCGATATTGTTCAGCACCCACAAAGCCCGCGCGCGCATCCGGGGATTGGCGTTGTAGCGGTGCAGCAACTCGCTCAGCGGTGGCTCGGCCTTGAAACTCAACCTTACCAAAGCATTCCAGGCCAGGTAGCGCGTGGCCACATTGGGACTTTGCAAAGCCTGGGTGGCTTCCTCGGGCGAACTGAGGTCGTACTTTGGGGAAATGTAGGGCGTCTTGGGCGGCGCAATACGGTAGATCCGGCCCCGATTGCGGTCCAGCGGACCCATGTCGGCGGCGTCATCACCCGGCAAAGCGTTGCCCGGATCGTACCAATCCGACACGATAAGCGAGCCATCGGGGGCCGCGCAGACATCCGACGGACGGAACCATTTGTCGCGGGTGCCTTTCACCAGGTCGATCATAGTTGCTTTGTAACCCGCACCATCCACTTCGGTTGGGTAGCCGCGCACGACGTTCGGCCCGGCGTCGGCGTGGATAATCTGGTCGCGGAATTGGCGCGGCAGCAGGTCACCTTCGTACACGGTCATACCCGCCGGAGAACCCGAACCCGTGTGCAACAAATCGGGAACCACGCCGGGGTCGTTTTGGTGCCAGTGGCGGCGGGCGATGTCGTCTTCGAGGTTGGTGCGGTTGATACGCCAGGTAGTCCCCTTCATTTCGTCGGTATAGCCGAAATTGCCGTTTTCCATCACATAGTTGATGCGCACGCTTTCGTTACCGTCTTCGTCGTGGTCCGACGTCCAGACCGAGCCGTAGCTGTCCACGGCTACTTCCAGACCGTTGCGGAAGTTGTCCCCCAGTACTTCCAGATTCTTGAAATCCTGGTCGCAGCGGAACACCATGCCTTTACGGTAATTATGGAAATTGATGGGCTGGTCGTATTTGTCGTAGAAGTTACGGCCTCGTGCGTCGAGCAGTTGGCGACCTTCGCTGCCGAAGTTGAAATAGAACTTCCCATCGGGCCCGAAGACAAACGAGTGCACGCCGTGGTCGTGCTTGGAACCGCTGATGCCCCGGAAAATAATTTCCTTGCGGTCGGCCTTGTCGTCGCCGTCGTCGTCGGTGAAGAGCCACACGTACGGACTTTGCGATACGATGACGCGGTTACCGATGACCGCGATACCCAGCGGCGCGTCCAGTTCAGGGCCTTGGTAAAATACTTTGGTCAGATCGGCTTTGCCATCGCCGTCGGTATCTTCCAGAATCAGAATACGGTCGCCCGTCAGGCGATCCTCCTGCGAGCGTGGCTGGGCGTCGCCGTGGAGGTTGGGGCGGAAATTATAGGCATCGCACACCCACACGCGGCCCCGGTGGTCCACGTCGATGCTGGTGGGGTTGGAGATCATCGGCTCGGAGGCGAACAGCGTGGCTTCGAGTCCCTCGGCTACGTCCAGGCCGGCGACAGCGAATTCAGGGAAGCGTTTTTCCTTTTCCGTCAGCGAGTCATAGACAAACACGGTGGTATCTTTGGCCGGAAGCGTGTCGCTGGAATAGCTAGATGAAGAAGTCGGAGAAGAAAAGCGGAAAGCGCTGCTGCTGAGAAATATTCCTAAAAGGACAAAAAAAGCAATAGTACTTTTTTTATAAGAAAATGAATAACGAAACATAAAATGATCCTGCGAATGGGGAATTTTGGTATAAAATTAACAAAAAGTCCGGGACTGTCTTCGACTTCGCTCAGACTGACAAGGTCTTTTTCTCTAATATCCCATATGTTCAACGCAGTACTCCGAATTTATTTCGTTTAACCCTTCCGCTCCGTCAGCATCTTCCCGGCGATCAACTCAAAATCCGGCTGCTTGATTTCCACAAAGCCCGACATCAGGTGCACCCCCCACTTCTGCCGGTTAGTGATGAATTGCAAATCGTCCAACAACGGGCGGATCTCCAAATCCTCTACCTGCTGGAAGTCGAGGTTACGCCGCCACGGCTGGAAGTTTTCGCTGACTTTCACCTGGTAGGGTGCGTCGTCGGTCACTTGTCCGATGGCGGTGAATTTCTGGTAGGGCTTGCCGCCTTCAAGCGTTTCTTTGCCGGAATAGTAAATGACCCAGTCGCCCTGGGCCATTTTTTCCAGACTCGATTTCCTGCCGTGTCCGGCCTGGGCGAAGCCACCTTCCACGCCCCTGGCGACATGATCTTTGGCGGCAACGATGAGGAAGTAGCGCATAAGGTTGAGGTTTTAGCAAAAGTGATTTTAGAAATTGAAGATCAAAACTACTTCGCCCGTACATATTTTTCAAACCTTCAGCCGTTCAAAGGGCATCACCCTCAACCCACTACTCAACCTTCGACCACCATGCGAAAGTCCTCAATAGCCACACTTCTGCCCGCTCTTTTTGCGCTGCTCGGCCACGATGCCGCCGCCACTCACGTGCGGGCGGGCGAAATCACCGCCAAGCGGATTTCCAGCACTTCGCTGACGTACGAGATTACCTTCACGGGTTATTACGATGAGCAAACTGGTGCTGGTGCCGCAAAGGTGCAGGACTTTGTATTTTTTTACATAAACGGGACGGGCCCGATCAAGGTCGATCGTAAACAGCCCATTGCGATGATCGGGAATAGCACCAGCCGCAATGAATACATCTTCACCTATACTTTCCCGGCACCGGGGAATTTTACTATCTCCACATCCATCGAATTCCGAAATGGCCAAATAAAGAACCTGCCTCAGCCTTCCGATGCCATTGACTTTTACATTCGTTCGACTTTGGTCATCAATGCCAGTTTAGGGCTAAACAGAACCCCAGTCCTGCTCAATCCCCCCATAGACTTAGCCGCCGTTGGGCAACGCTACGTGCACAATCCCGGCGCTTTTGATGCCGATGGCGATAGTTTGGCTTATCGTTTGATCGAACCCCAAAAAAGTAAAACCGCTGGGGTGGGCCAGAATGTTCAGGGCTATGTCGATCTTAACCTAGTACAACCAAGAGGTACCATCGAGAATGGTACTACCCCATCTTCCCTCACGCTCGATCCAGTCACGGGCGATTTGGTTTGGGATGCGCCGGGAAGTCCCGGCTTTTACAACGTCGCCTTCGTCGTCGAGGAATGGCGCAACGGCGTCCTGATTGGCGAAGTCGTCCGCGATATGCAGATCATCGTCATCGACAGCCCCAACGACCGCCCTAAGCTGGTGGCCCTTCCCGATATTTGCGTGGAAGCCGGGACGCTCGTGCAGCAGAGCATCACAGCCACTGATAAAAACGGCGATGTGCTGACGCTTACCTCCAACGGCGGAGTTTATCTGCCCGACCTGGTGGTGGCGCAGAACGCCCAATTCACCCAAACTACCCCAAGCGAGTTGGGACAAGCCCGCGGCGTTTTTCACTGGCAAACGGGCTGCGATCACATCCGGTTAGAACCCTACGATGTGCTGTTCAAAGTCGAGGACGGCCCTGCGCCCAACCGCCCCAACCCCGGGCTTTTTCGCAAATTGGTGGACATTAGAACCTTCAAAATTCGTGTCTATGGTCCCAAGCCGCAGAACCTGCGAGCCGAACCCGTGGCCGACGCGGCGGGTCGCGCCTTCCGGCTTACGTGGAGTAGTTACCGTTGTCAAGTACCGGGGGCGCAGATCTCCATTTACCGCAAAGTCGGCTGCTCCGATTTTGACGCCGGAGCTTGTCAGCCGGGTTTGCCGCTGGGCTTGGGTTACCAGGAAATCGCGCGGGTGGGCGTGGAAGAAATCTTTTACGTGGACGCTAACGCCGGGCAGGGCCTGACACCGGGCGTCAACTACAGCTACCGCATCGTGACGCTATTCCCGCGTCCGGGCGCCACGCTCGACGATCCGGGGCGGCTGAACGGCGGTGGCAGCAGCCTGCCCTCCGCTGAGTTCTGCGCCGACCTGCCGCAACTGGCTCCACTAATTACCAACGTGACGGTGGACTCCACCAGCCAGAGCCGGGGCGTAATTACCGTGCGCTGGACGCGGCCTGCCGGGGCCACGGCGGGTCTGGTAGCCCAGTACCGCCTGCTACGGGCCACAGGCTTGGACGGTACCGACTTCACCCAGGTTGCTACCATCAACACGACCTTCCAGCCCAATGTGGCTGACACGCTGTTCGTGGATCGCAGTTTGAACACCGAGCAAAACGCTTACCGTTACAAAATCGACTACTACGTTACTACGAACGGGACTTTAGGCCAATTGGACGAGTCGCAGCCCGCCAGCAGCGTGCGACTGGCGCAGGTCGGCGGAGCCAACAACCAGGTTCGCCTGACCTGGACGGCCAACGTTCCCTGGAAAAACACGGATCGGGTGCACCGCATCTATCGTGAGGAGCGGGGGCGTCCGGGCGTGTTCAACCGCATCGCCGATGTTCCGGTGCAGGACGTGCAGTCGTTTACTTTCACCGACGACGGTACCGACCGCTACACCGCCGACGGCACGGCCTCGCTCACTCTGTCGCCCGACTCGACCTACTGCTATAAAGTAGAAACTGTAGGTTCCTACGAAAGTGCCCGACTGCGGAGTTTAACTTTGTACAATTTTTCGCAAATCCTCTGCGCCGCGCCCGCCGACACCACGCGCCCCTGCGCCCCACAGCTCGCTCTCGACACGCTGGATTGTAGTAAACTCCCGCCCGACGCTTTTTGCAATCAGTCCAGTTTTACCAACAATCTTTCCTGGACGACGAACACGGCGAACCCCGCCAACTGCAATCCCAACGTGGTGGCTTATCGCGTGTATTACGCTCGTTACGCCGATGAAGAACCCGCTCTGCTGGCCTTGGTCACAGCCCCGGTGCCACCCGCTATGGCCTACGCCCACAGCGGACTCAGTTCATTCGCGGGCTGCTATTACGTGACGTCTGTGAACCGTTTTGGGGTGGAAAGCGCGCCCAGCAATACCGTCTGTAAGGATAATTGCCCGCAGTACGCGCTCCCTAATGTTTTTACGCCCAACAACGACGGCAAGAACGACAGCTTCACGCCGCTGAACTGCCCCGAGTTTTTGGACCAAACGGAGTTTACGGTCTTCAACCGCTGGGGGGTGAAGGTCTTCGAGACGATGGATTTAAAAATTAACTGGGATGGCCGCAGCATCGCCGGACAGGCGCTACCCGCCGGACAGTATTTCTACGAAGCGAAAGTACGCTTCCAGTCGGTGCAGCGCGACGCGGAGCCGCTGGCGTTTAAGGGATGGGTGCAGTTGCTGCGGTAGTTCTTACGCTTTCTCCACTCCCCCACTCTCTTGCCAAGCCCGAATGATTTGCGTCAACTGCTTGTACTCGATTAAAAAGCCGTCATGACCGTAGAGTGAGTCGATTTCCTGGTACTCGGCGTCGGGAATGTGGCGGGCCAGAAACTGCTGCTCCACGACCGGGAACAGCATATCGGACTTGATACCCAGCACCAGCGTTTTGGTTTTGACCTGAGCCAGGGCGTTGACGATACCGCCCCGGTTGCGGCCCACGTTGTGGGTATCCATCATTTTGGACATTGTCCAGTACGAAAAGGCGTTGAAGCGCTTCATGAACTTGTCGCCCTGGTAGCGCTGGTACGACGACGCCCGGAATTCGTCCGTCTGGTCGGGATTGTCGCGGGCTTGGGTGAAGTTGTAGGTGTCATAGTTGCGGTAGGAAAGCAGGGCGAACGACCGCGCGGCGGCCATGCCCAACAGACCCGCCTCGGGTGATTTTTGTGGCCAGGTGGCGTCGGCCTCGATGGCCATGCGCTGCGATTCGTTGAAGGCGATGCCCCAGGACGAATGCACCGCGTTGGCGGCAATCAGAATCAATTGGTCGAATAGGTCAGGCTGCTGAATGGCCCATTCCAGCGACTGCTGGCCGCCCAACGAACCTCCTAAACACACTTTGATCCGCTCGATTTCCAGTTCTTGCCGTAGCAAGTCCAGCGCATTCACCACGTCGCGCACGGTCACGTTCGGGAAGTCGTGATAGTAAGGTTGCTTCGTCAGCGGATCGACAGACAACGGCCCCGTGGAGCCGTATGCCGAACCCAGCACGTTGGCGCAGATGACGTAGTGCTGCGCCGGATCGAAGTGCGTGTTCGGACCAACTAGCCCGTCCCACCACTCGGCGGCGTTGGCGCTGCCCGTAAGCGCGTGGCATACCCAGACGATGTTATCGTCACTTTCCGAACGAGTGCCGCTGGTCGTATAGGCCATCTCAAATCCCGGCAGCACCTGGCCCGATTCCAGAGAGAAGGTGTAGGGATACTTAAATACTTTTTTCTCGGAGTTCATTTAGAGAACCAGGATGAGTGATGAATGATGAGTGATGAGTGATGCTGCTGACAACATAACTATATCTTCATCTCGTCCTTGGCTGGACGTACCGATCATGAATTTTTAAATAAATTAAGCGACTCCGGCTATTTGGCGGAGCCGCCTCTGGGTTTATGCCGGGACTGAGATCTGGGAAAATGCCTGCTCCATGTCAGCTTTGATGTCGTCGATGTGCTCGATGCCTACCGATATGCGCAGTTCGCCGGGAATGACGCCTGCGTTGAGTTGGTCGGCGGCGGACAATTGCGAGTGCGTGGTGCTCGCCGGATGGATGATGAGCGTCTTGGAGTCACCGACATTGGCCAGGTGGCTGATCATTTTTACCGAGTTCACAAAGTGATCCGCCGCTTCCTTTCCCGCTTTCAGCTTGAAGGAAAGAACCGCGCCCGAGCCGCGCGTAAGGTACTTGGCGGCGATCTTATGGTATTTGCTGCTTTCGAGGCCAGAATAGTTCACCGACTCTACATCTTCGTGGCCTTTGAGCCACTGCGCCAGTTTGAGCGCATTTTCGCAGGCACGTTCTACGCGTAAGGTCAGCGTTTCCAGACCTTGCAGTAGCAGGAAAGCATTGAACGGACTTTGGCTGGGCCCCCAGTCACGCAGGCCCTCTACGCGGGCACGAATGATGAATTGGATATTGCCGAACGGGCCTTCCATCCCAAAAACGTCGTTGAACACCAGGCCGTGGTAGCTGTCCGACGGCTCGGTGAATTGCGGGTACTTGCCGTTGCCCCAGTTGAACTTACCGGAATCCACTATCACGCCACCCATCGAGTTGCCGTGGCCACCGATCCATTTCGTGGCTGACTCGACCACGATATGTGCGCCCCACTTAATGGGCTGACAGATAGCACCGCCCGCCCCAAACGTATTGTCCACGATAATCGGCAGATCGTGCTTCTCCGCCAGTTTTGCGAACGCCTCGAAATCAGGGACGCTGTAACTAGGGTTGCCGATCGTTTCCAGGTAAATAGCCTTCGTTTTGTCATCGATCAGTTTTTCAAAACTCGATACGTCGTCGCCATCGGCAAAGCGGGCTTCCACGCCGATGTTCTTGAACGAGTTTTTGAACTGGTTGTAGCTGCCTCCGTACAGGAAGGAGGTCGTCACGAAGTTGTCGCCAACGGTCGTGATGTTGTTGATGGCCAGGAACTGCGCCGCGTGGCCCGACGCCGTTGCTAAAGCCGCCACGCCACCTTCCAGCGCTGCCATGCGCTTCTCGAACACGTCGGTCGTCGGGTTCATGATGCGGGTGTAAATATTCCCAAACTCTTTCAAGGCAAACAGGTTGGCTCCGTGCTCAGAATCGTTGAAAGTGTAAGAGGTTGTCTGGTAAATGGGCACGGCGCGTGACTTGGTCGTGGGGTCAGGCTCTTGGCCGGCGTGCAGTTGGAGGGTTTCGAAGCGTTGCTGAGACATTTTTGTTAAGTGTTTAAGTGTTGAAAGGTTTAATTGTTTAAGCGTTTAAATGTCAATGGGTTGGAGGTTTGGAAGCAGAATCTATTTCTCGTAATTCATAACTAAAAAGCATAGCAAAAGCCTTGCAGCTTATACACATTTGCGGGAAGGAAACCTGAAAAAGGATTTCCTCCGCGCTAGGCGCACATGCAACAAAAAATACCGTCGAAGCTGGCCTGGGCCAGATTGAACGGTAACGCTAAGTGGCGTTTAGCCACTCCGAAGACGGAATATTGGGAATTCTGGTTCATGCGCGGGTTTTGGTTTATATTTCCTAAAATATGCTTAGGTGGGAGTTAGCACCTTGTCCCGGTTGCGCGTGGGATAGGTTGCCAGAGGTTCTGTGAGCCCATTCTCTAGCCTCTTCTCTATAAATCAACCGCCGTACTGCGAAGCAATTGACTCGATGGCACAATATTAAGCCCCAAACGATGGAATTCCAAACTCTACACGTACTTTCTTGCTATATTTGTACAAACCCTTTTTTGGCATAAAACCCCGGTGCATGGCTCAGTACTACAAATTCGACAAGGAGCGGTCTTCGCGCAAGCCGGGCGTCACGCCGCTGAAGGAGGCCATCGAGCACGTTTTCGGCAAGCCCCACATGAAGCAGGGCTTCGAGGAGAGCTACGTTACGGCGCACTGGGCCAAGATCATGGGACAGCCCATTTCGTCGCGCACCCAGAAGGTGTACGTCCGCGACCGCATCCTGTTCTTACAGATAGAGTCGGCCCCGCTTCGCAACGAACTCGTCCACGCCAAAAAGAAAATCATCGAACTCATTAACCGGGAGATGAGAGTGGACCTGATCCAAGACGTTGTCTTTATTTAATTAAATGATAGAATGAGGGAATAAAATATTCTATCATTCCAAATTGACCTCGTGGCTAAAAAACTACCTAAACCCATCTCACTCACTCATGCGGAAATAGACCGTGACCTGGGATTTGGCACCAAGATTACCAGCGAACGGAGTCGTCTTATAAACAAAGACGGTAGCTTCAATGTGAAGCGGTTCGGGGATTCTTACCTCGACAGCGTCAACTGGTACCACCGACTTATCACGATGGGCTGGTTGAAATTTCTGGGCATGGTTTTCTTATTTTATTTCGTCCTTAACCTGATTTTTGCCAGCCTTTACTTGCTTGTTGGGATCGAGTACCTGGAAGGCTTTACGAACAGTCACCAACTGAATAATTTCTGGGAAGCTTACTTTTTCAGTTCCCAGACGCTGACTACCGTGGGCTACGGTCGCGTGAGCCCCACGGGTTTCTGGACCAACGCGATCGCAGCCTGCGAAGCAATGATCGGGCTGCTGCTCATCGCTTTGGCCACGGGTTTGCTCTACGGGCGGTTTTCGCGCTCGGTGGCCCGCATCCGGTTTAGCAGTCAAGCTATTATAGCGCCTTATCTGGATATCAACGGCCTGATGTTCCGCATCATCCACGAACGTGACAACGAACTCATCGACCTCGACGTGGAAGTGTCGCTCTCCTGCCTCATCGTTCTACCCAGCGGAGCCAAAGCGCGTAAGTACTATCCGCTGGCATTGGAACGAACCCACGTGGCGTACTTTCCACTGCACTGGACTATTGTGCATCCCATCACCGAGGATAGCCCATTGTACAATGCCACCGAAAAAAGTCTGAACGAATCCGACGCAGAATTCTTGATTATGGTTCATGCCACCGACGAAACGTTTATGCAACAGGTTCACGTCCGTTACTCCTATCATTACGAAGAAATCCGCTGGGGAGCCAAGTTCGAGCCGATGTTCGACACCAGTCAGTTGGGCAATATTGGCGTCAGGATTTCCGACCTTGACAAGTACAAGCCCGCTTCATTGAATGAAAAATGAAATAATTGTCCCATCCTATTTACAACCCGGCGATTTGGTGGGCGTCATGGCTCCGGCCAGCCGGGTACGCTACGAGGACTGCGAGGCAGGTTTGCAGGTTTTGCGGAATCAGTGGGATTTAGAGATATTGGAAGGCGCGACCTTGCACGAAGAATACTTTCAATATTCGGCCACCGACGAGCAGCGCCGCAATGAACTGCAAAAAATGTTGGACAATCTGAACCTCCGGGCTATTCTGGCCGCGCGGGGCGGTTACGGCTGCTCACGGATTGTGGATGAACTGGATTTTACCGAATTTAAGAAATCGCCCAAGTGGCTGGTCGGGTTCAGCGACCTGACGGTTTTTCTTTCGCACCTCAATCGTCAGGGTTTTGCGTCCCTGCACGCGCCGATGGTCAAAACGATGGCCAACGAAGAAGGCGAGGAGGGCATGGAATCTTTACGCAGAGCACTTTTTGGCGAAGAACTTGCCTATGAAATTCCATCGCACTCCTTTAATCGTCCAGGTGCAGGACAAGGACAAGTCACCGGCGGGAACCTGTGCCTGCTGACGCACATGATAGGTTCAGCCTCGGCGGTGGACATGGCGGGGAAAATCCTGTTCATCGAAGATATCAACGAGTACCTTTATAATATCGATCGCATGATGAACCAACTAAAACGGGCCGGACAACTGCAAAATCTGGCGGGGCTGGTCGTGGGCCAGTTCACCGACTCGCGCGACAACAACGAGCCGACTTTTGGTAAAACCGCCTACGAAATCGTCCTAGACCATATCCAGACATACGATTATCCCGTTTGCTTCGACTTCCCCGTCGGCCATGTCCCCGACAACCGCGCCTTACCTGTGGGGATGCAGGCGACACTGGAAGTTGGGGAAGGCAGGGCATTTCTGGAGTATAAGCTGTAAATCGTAACTGCTTTCTATCTCGCCGGGGCAATTCGAAGCCGGGTGAACACATAGGTGCGCAGGTGCGCCTGTCCGACCCTCCCTTTTGACACTCCGATAATCAAAACTTATCCGTCACCTTTTCTCCTTTTGAAAAACTATTTCACAAACAAAATCGCCTGGATTACTGGTGCTTCCTCCGGCATTGGCGAAGCACTGGCCTTGGAACTGGCCCGGCAGGGCGCAAAACTTGTGCTCAGCGCCCGGCGGACGGAAGAACTCGAACGTGTCAAGGCGGCTACGGGCCTGACCGACGATCAAGTCATGGTCCTACCAATGGACGTGACGGATTTTGATTTGGCTCCTGCCAAAGCCGCCGAAGTCGTGGCGCGATTTGGTCGAATCGACATCATGGTGCATAACGCCGGGGTCAGTCAGCGCTCCTTTGTGAAGGATACTTCGCTGGACGTATATCAGAAATTGATGGACGTCGATTTTTTTAGTACGGTGGCTTTGACCAAAGCCGTGCTGCCCTACATGACTCAGCAGAAGAATGGACAGTTCATCGTCATCAGCAGCGTTGCCGGTAAGGTGGGGACACCCATGCGCTCGGGCTATAATGCCGCCAAGCACGCTTTGCACGGTTTTTACGATTCTTTGCGGTCGGAAGTTTTTGACGATAATATTCGGGTGACGGTCGCTTGTCCGGGCTATATCAAGACCAATGTCTCTGTGAACGCCTTGGACGAAAAAGGCGGAAAATACGGACAGATGGACGAAAACCAAGCCAAGGGAATGCCCGCCGACGAGTGCGCCCGACGGATTCTGCGTGCCGCTGAACTCGACCGCAAAGAAGTTTTCATCGGTGGCTTGACCGAAAAAGCAGCCGTGTACCTGCGACGGTTTTTTCCGGCTTTCTTATTTAAGATGGTGCGGCGAAACGTGCCCGAGTAAAATAATATTAGCTTTTTTCCTTTTTCCGTATTCATGTAATTTCATTTGTAACCGAAATAAATAAATAGTATAGTACCAATCTTTCGATGTTCGATTATATTATAGTTAGTGAAACAATCTACGGAATATTATCGTTGTGTTAATTGTTGCGCTGACAAAAGCCCTTACCTTTACAACTATATATATCTTTTTACCACTTATCAACCTAATCGTATGAGAAAGTTTTTCGCACTATTTATTGGGGTCCTGCTTCTGCTTGGAACGCAGGCTCAAGCCCAGGATCGAACCGTGACCGGGAAAGTCACAGCGGCTGATGGCTCGGTACTGCCGGGTGTCAACATTGCAATCAAGGGGACCTCACGCGGTACTAGCACTGATGGGGAAGGTTCCTATTCAATCGCTACTTCGCCTACCGCTACACTGGTATATAGTTTCATCGGATTTGAAACAGTCGAGCGGGCCGTGGGCAACCTAAGTGTTATCGATGTGGCTTTGCCCACTGACATCAACCAGCTCAACGAGGTCGTGGTGACCGCATTGGGCGTTTCTCGGGAAAAGAAGTCACTCGGCTACGCAGTGCAGGAAATCAAGGGTGAGGAAGTAAGTACGGTCAAGCAGCAAAACTTTGTCAACTCGCTGTCCGGCAAGATTTCCGGGGTGCAGATTCGCCAGAACAACTCCTTCGGCGGCTCGTCCAACATCCTCATTAGGGGCAACAACTCGCTGGCGGGTAACAACCAGCCGCTGTTCGTAGTGGATGGGGTTCCCATTTCCAATTATCAGGGCAACACCAGCGCCCAGGCCAATGGCCAGCGCGGCTATGATTATGGTAACGCGGCCTCGGACATCAACCCCGAGGACATCGAGTCGATTTCGGTACTGAAGGGTGCCGGCTCAACGGCCCTTTACGGCTCTCGAGGTTCCAATGGCGTCATCCTTATTACGACCAAAAAAGGCACCAAGCGCAAGGGAGTCGGCGTCAGCATTTCCAGCGGCGTGAATTTCGGTAGCATCATTAAATCGACTTTCCTGAATTACCAGAAGAAATACGGCGCGGGCTATGGTCCCTACTACGGCCCAACCAACCCTTATTTCGAGGACGCCGACATTAATGGCGACGGTGTCATGGACTTAGTCAACCCCACGCGGGAGGACGGCTCTTACGGAGCAAAATTCGACCCAAATTTGCAGGTGTACCAATGGGAGTCTTTCGTGCCCGAATCCGAAAATTTCGGCAAGCCTCAGCCTTGGGTAGCAGCCAAAAATGACCCATCAACGTTCTTTGAGCAGCAGGTCACCTACAACAACTCTGTGGACCTGACGGGTGGTAACGAGTTTGGCGCTTTTCGGTTGGGCTACACTAATTTCAGCGACAAGGGCATCCTGCCCAATAGTACCCAAAAGCGGAACAACCTTAATTTTAGCGGTTCCTATAACCTGAGCAAAAAGTTAAAGGCTGCTATCACGGGTAACTACACCAATCAGGCAACTGTGGGGCGTTATTCGACGGGCTACTCCGACAACATAATGACCAATTACCGTCAGTGGTGGGAGACCAACGTGGACGTGAAGCGCCAGGAGAAATTTTACAAGGAGACGGGTCGCAACGTGACCTGGAACATGAACGATCCGATCAACGGCGATACGGGACCAATTTTCTGGGACAACCCCTACTGGACCCGCTATGAAAACTTTAACTCCGACAACCGGGGCCGCTTGTTCGGTAATGTCAACCTGAATTACCAGGTTACGGATTGGTTCAGTCTGTTGGGCCGCGTTACGCTCGACACCTACAACGAAGTACGGGAAGAGCGTCGGGCCGTGGGTTCGATCGCGACTGCCTTTGGCTTGCAGGGCAACGATGAGAAGTCGGGCTACCAGCGCACTGACCTCGCCAATTCCGAAATGAACTACGACTTGATTGGTAATTTCACCAAAAACATTGGTGAGGATCTCAATTTGAGTGGTTTGATTGGACTCAATATCCGCAAGCAAAGGCTGGAAAGAATCGTGCAGTCCACTTCCGGCGGCTTGGCGGTTCCCGGCCTGTACGCGATCAGCAACTCGGTGAACAACGTTCCGCTGCCCTCGGAGTCGTTGTCGGAGAAGCAGGTGAACGGTTATTACGCCAGTGCGTCTTTGGGTTATAAGAACACCTTCTTCCTCGATCTGACTGACCGCATCGATGTGTCGTCGGCCTTGCCAACAGCTAACAACACCTACAATTATTACTCGGCTTCGGGTAGTTACGTATTCTCTAACCATCTCGACGCCAACTGGCTGCGGTTTGGCAAGTTAAGAGTTGGCTATGCTGAGGTAGGTAATGATGCCTCCGCCCTGAGCGTGAATGACGTTTACAATCGCCTGGATAACTTCGGTTCGTCGGTACTGACTTCCGTACCCACTACCAAGAACAACCCTGACCTCAAGCCGGAGCGTACCAAGAGTTTTGAAGCGGGTCTGGAAATGAACACCTTGCAGGGTCGCCTAGCGCTAGATATGTCGGTATATAATGTCAACACGATCAACCAGATTTTGCGCGTGGCGCAATCGGTGGCCACGGGCTACGGGTTCCGCTACGTCAACGCGGGCAACCTTACTAACAAGGGAATCGAGATTTCGCTGACCGGAATCCCGGTGCAAGTGAATGGCTTCGAGTGGCGCGTAACGGCCAACTGGGCCAAAAACGTGAATCGTGTGGGGTCTTTATACGCAGAATCGGAAAATCTTCAGTTAGCCTCCTATCAGGGCGGCGTCACCCTAAATGCTTCCAAAGGCGAACTGTACGGCACCTTACGGGGGACCGGTTTCAATTACCTGAACGGACAGCGGGTGGTCAACAAAACGGGATACTACACTGCTAAAGCCGATACGATCATCGGCATTGTCCAGCCCAAGTGGACAGGAGGACTCACCAATAGCTTCAGCTACAAGGGTCTCAACCTGAGTTTTCTCGTCGATATGTCGCAGGGCGGTAACGTCTTTTCGCTCGACACTTATTACGGACAGGGAACGGGTTTACCTGATTACACGGCGGGTCTTAACGAACTGGGCAACGAAATTCGTTCTCCCGTGGCCGATGGCGGCGGTGTGATCAACCCCGGCGTTCAGGCCGACGGCACCCCAAACACGGTGCGGACCCCGGCCACCAACTATAGCCAGAACTACTACTGGGGTAACGGTAGCCGCAATCCCGCTGCGCTGCATGTGTACGACGCTTCCTATGTAAAACTGCGCGAGGCTTCGCTTTCCTACCGCCTGCCGAAAACGGTTTTGGGCAAAAGTGTCCAGAACATTACCTTATCGGTCGTAGGCCGCAACCTGTGGATCATCTCGAAGCACGTGCCATTTGCCGATCCCGAGTCGGGACTTGGCGCGGGCAATGCCCAGGGCTACCTGTCGGGTTCGTACCCGACCGCACGTAACATCGGTTTCCGGGTGCAGTTTGATTTTTAATTAAAAAACTAAATAAAAAATAGATCATGAAAAAAATAATCGTTTTGCTAATCGCCGGACTCGTTTTCGGTTGTACGGACGACTTCGAGGACCTGAATAACGACAAAAAGAATCCGGCTTCAGTGACGGGGGAATCGCTCTTCAACAATGCTACCGAGCGATTTTACCACGTCCTCAACAACGCCAATGTCAACACGAACGTGTTTGAGCTCTACGCCCAGTACTGGGCGCAGACGACCTACCCTGACGAAAGCCAATACAACCAGATCACACGGAATATTCCCGACAACTGGTTCGCCCGGCTGTACCGTGACTCGCTGAAGGATTTGGTAGAGGCCAAGCGGCTGATCAGTGCCCAGGAAACGAACTCTCAAACGGCCCCAATACAGAAGAATAAACTGGCGATCATAGCCATCAATGAAGCGCAGATTTACACGACGCTGGTCGATTTGTTTGGTGATATTCCCTACACGCAGGCGCTGGACTTTGCGAATCCGAACCCGAAGTACGACGACGCTAAGACTGTTTATTATTCTCAAATTGACAGCCTCAACCAGGCCATTGCCAACCTGACGCCCACGGCAGCCAGTTTCGAGGCCAATAGCGATCTGGTCAACCAGGGCAACACGATGATGTGGCTCAAAAGCGCCAATTCACTCAAACTTCGCCTGGCTATGCGTCTGGTGGATGTGGATCTGCCTAAGGCTAAGACGATGGCCGAGTCGGCTTACAAAGGCGGTGTTTTTAGCAACGTCTCGGAAAACCTTTCGGTAGAGTACACCATGAACGCCCCTTACACCTTCCCGGCCTACGAAGACCTGGAACTGAGTGGTCGCTCGGACTATGTCGCGGCTAACACTATCGTGGGAATCATGAATAACTTGAAAGACCCACGCCGTCAATTTTACTTCCAGGAAAACCTTGGTGACGGAGTATTCAAGGGGGGAATATACGGCTCAGCCAATGCCTTTACCAATTTCTCCTCGCCCGGAGAATATTTCTACACGGCCAACACACCCGGCGTGGTCCTTCGCTACTCCGAATTGCTGTTTTTGCGGGCCGAAGGCGCACAGTTAGGTTTCGACATGGGCGGCACGGCGGAGGAACTCTACGCTATGGCGATCACCGCATCCATCGAGGAGTGGGGAGGCACCATGGCCGACGCTAAAGCTTATCTGGCCCAGCCCGAAGTGGCCTGGGCTACCGCAACTGGCGATTGGCGGCAGAAGATCGGTCTCCAGAAGTGGCTGGCGCTCTACGGTAACGGCCTGGAAGGCTGGACGACTTGGCGTCTCCTGGATTTCACGGGCTTCAATGTTCCTGAGGGAATGACGAAGGAGGATATTCCAAACCGTGTCATCTATCCGATCGGTGAGGCTACTCTGAACGGCACTAACGTGAAAGCCGCTGCTACTGCCATCGGTGGCGATATGGCCAAAACAAAAATCTTCTGGGACAAGAAGTAAAGTGATTGCTTTGCTTCCCGATAACGCATAAAAAAATGCCCGGCTTCCGTCGGGCATTTTTTATAGGGGGAATCCCACTATTGACCGCCAAACATTCTGCCCGAATCTGCCCTTTCCCGACATTTATGCACTAAATTTGCTACCAGCAAAATTTCCTTCCAATCCTCAATGAACAAACCCACGAAACGCCTGATTACCGTCCTGATTGTCGTCATGCTCCTGGGCCTGGTATTCTATCCGCGCCTGAAAGAATTCTTCAATAGTAAAGACATTCCCGAAACAGCAGCAGATGCGCCCAAAAAAGGCAGTGGTGGCAAAACAGTGGTTACAGTGATGGTAGTAGAGTCGGCGTCGCTCGACGACGTGGTCAAAACCACGGGCAGCATCCTGGCCAACGAGGAAGTAGAAATCAGGAGCGAGATACCGGGTAAAATCACGCAATTGCTTTTCAAAGAAGGACAGTACGTCCAGAAAGGCGCGACGCTGCTGAAAATTTACGACGACGATCTGCAAGCCCAACTCCAAAAACTGGAATACGCCAAGAAACTTTCCGAAGACAACGAATTTCGCCAGCGGCAACTGCTGCAAAAGGAAGCCATCAGCCAGCGCGAGTACGACATTAGTCTTACGACCGTTAAGACCAACCAGGCCGACATCGACAACATCAAAGCGCAACTCACCAGAACTACCATCAAAGCGCCTTTCTCGGGGCGACTCGGTTTACGATACATCAGCGAGGGAGGCTACGTGACCCCGACGTCGCGCATTACGACGCTCACTAATACCAATCCGGCGAAAGTAGAGTTTTCGGTACCCGCAAAGTACGCCGATAAGATTAGGGTTGGCAGTGTTTTAAAATACACCACCGAAAGTTCCGACGTTGAACATACGGGCCGTGTGTATGCCGTGGACCCTAAAATAGATCCCCAAACCCGAACCCTGCAAATGCGGGCGACCAGTCCTAATGGTAACGGCGACTTGTTGCCTGGTGCTTTTGCCCGCATCGAACTTATCACGGGTTCCAGGGGTTCGGCCATCAGCGTCCCCAACGAAGCCGTTGTCCCCGAGCAGGATGGCCACAAGGTATTCTTGGTGAAAGATGGCAAAGCCACGCCCCGCTCCGTGGAGGTGGGGCTGCGCGGCGAACTCGACATGGAAATCACCGCCGGACTAGCCCCCGGTGACACGCTAATAACAACCGGAATTCTGCAAGTGAAACCAGGTGGCCCGGTAGAGATTAGAGAAACGATCCGGGACAGAGTAAAAGCAGGTTTGTAGGGCGGACCTATGTGTTCGCCCCCACAGTTCAACGATTTAACAGTTCATTGAAAATAACATGGCTTCATTATCAGAAGTAAGCATCAAACGCCCCGTGTTGGCCATCGTGATGTCGCTTGTCATCATTCTTTTCGGCGTCATCGGTTTCCTGTATCTGGGGATTCGGGAGTTTCCCAGCGTGGACCCGCCCGTGGTGACGGTTAGTACTGCCTATACCGGGGCCAACGCCGAGATAATCGAATCGCAGATTACAGAACCGCTCGAAGAATCCATCAATGGGATTGCGGGGATTCGAACGCTCTCCTCGTCAAGCCGCGATGGCCGCAGCAGCATCACGGTGGAGTTTGATCTGGGTGTCGATATGGAGGCCGCCGCCAACGATGTGCGCGACCGCGTGTCGGGGGCTCAGCGCAACCTGCCGCCCGACGTGGAACCGCCCATTGTCTCGAAGGCTGACGCCGATTCTTCGCCGATTTGGTTCATCAACGTGCAGAGTGCTACCCGCCCCCTGCTCGACCTGAACGACATCGTGACCCGGCAGTTCAAGGAAAAGTTTCAGACCATTAAGGGGGTCAGTAGTGTGCAAATCTGGGGGGAGCAAAAATACTCCATGCGCCTGCGCATCGATCCGGCCAAAATGGCGGCTTATCGGCTTACTTCCATTGACGTTTCGCAGGCCCTGGCCAAGCAGAACGTAGAACTTCCTTCCGGCAGCATCGAAGGGCAGAATATGGAGCTTTCGGTGCGTACCCTGGGCCGACTTCGGACAGTCGAGGATTTCGATAACATGATTATCAAGGAAGAAACCAACCGCATCGTTCGCTTCCGGGATGTGGGCCGAGCCGAACTGGCCGCCGAGAACGAACGTACCGCTTTCAAGCGGGATGGCGTTCCGATGATAGCCGTGGCGGTGATCCCCCAGCCCGGTGCCAACCACATCAGTATCGTCAGCGATCTGAACATAAAACTGAATCAGATCAGAGCCGACTTACCGCCCGACGTCAAGGTAGAACTGGGCAGCGACTACACCAAATTTGTGAAAGCTTCCATTTCCGAAGTGGAGGAAACCATCATGATTGCGTTTTTGCTGGTGGCGCTCATTATTTTTGTTTTTCTCCGCGACTGGCGCTCCACCCTCATTCCGCTGACGGCCATCCCCATCTCTCTGATCGGTACCTTTTTTATCATGTATCTCTTCGGATTTTCGATCAACGTACTCACTTTGCTTGGGATCGTGCTGGCCATTGGCCTGGTGGTGGACGATGCCATTGTAGTGCTGGAAAATATCTACGCCAAGATCGAGGAAGGGATGAATCCCGCCCAAGCCGCATTTGTTGGCTCGCGCGAAATTTATTTCGCAGTCATTTCTACCACCGTCACGCTGGCAGCGGTGTTTTTGCCCGTCATTTTTCTGGAAGGCGTCACCGGGCAGCTATTCCGGGAGTTCGGGATCGTCGTGGCGGGTGCCGTCATCATTTCGGCCTTCGTCTCGCTTACCCTGACGCCCATGCTGAGTTCCCGGATTCTAAAAACCCGGCAGCGGCAACCCTGGCTTTACCGAAAAACCGAGCCGTTTTTTGTCTGGCTCACCGAAGGTTACGAGTTGGCATTAGTAGGTTTCATGCGCTACCGCTGGCTGGCCTGGATTCTTATGCTGGGCTTTATTGGCATCAGCTACTTCCTGCTGACCGGGAAAAGACTGCCCTCCGAACTGGCGCCCCTGGAAGACCGCAGCAACATCCGCGTCAACAGCACCGCCCAGGAAGGGGCGACTTTTGAGTACATGGACCGCTACATGAACGAAGTGGGGCAGTTTGTGTACGACGAGTTGGCTCCCAATGAGCGCGTAGGCGTCGTGACCATTACTTCGCCGGGGTTTGGGTCATCTGCCACCAATTCGGGCTACCTGCGGATAACCCTTACTACCCCCGATCAACGCAGCCGTTCCCAGCAGCAAATCGTGGATGATATGACCGCCAAACTCAAAAAGTTTTCGGGCGCCCGCACCATCGTTTCGCAGGACCAGACCATCAACGCCGGCCGTTCGCGGGGCCAGCCCATCCAGTACGTGATTCAGGCCCCAAATTTTGAGAAACTAAAAGAATTCTTGCCCCTGGTTCTTGAAAAAGCGCAGGCTAGTCCTTTGCTGGAAGGAGCCGATGCTAACCTGAAATTCACCAAGCCCGAAATTCGGGTCGAGATCGACCGAGAGAAGGCGCAAAGTCTCGGCGTTTCCATTCAGGACGTGGGCCAAACGCTGCAACTTGCTCTGAGCGGTCGTCGCTTTGGCTACTACATTCAGGATGGTAAGCAGTACCAGGTCATCGGCCAATTGGAGCGCTCCGACCGCAACGACCTGCTGGATTTGAAGTCGCTTTACGTAAAGAGTAAATCCGGTGAACTCATCCAAATGGACAATCTGGTAAAATTGACCGAGCAAAGTTCGCCGCCGCAGTTGCTGCGTTTCAACCGCTATATTTCCGCCACAATCTCGGCCAATACGGCCAAGGGCGTCACGCTCGGCGAGGGAATTACCGAAATCGAGCGCATAGGCAAAGAGGTGCTGGACGATACTTTCAATACTTCCCTGGACGGCAACTCGCGGGAATTCAAGGAAAGCTCCAATAGCTTGCTTTTCGCCTTCCTGCTTTCGCTGGTGCTAATTTTCCTCATCCTGGCCGCGCAGTTCGAGAGCTTTGTCGATCCTGTCATCATCCTGCTCACTGTGCCGCTGGCCGTGTGCGGGGCGCTGCTTTCGCTCTGGGATTTTGGTCAAACCATGAATATTTTCAGTCAAATCGGCATCATCGTCCTGGTGGGATTGGTGACCAAAAACGGCATCCTGATCGTGGAATTCGCCAATCAGCGCAAGGAGGAGGGACTTAACAAATCGGAGGCCGCCATCCAAGCCGCCGTGTCGCGCTTTCGGCCTATTTTGATGACCAGCCTTTGCACGATTCTGGGCATCCTGCCCATTGCCCTGGCCCTGGGCGCGGGTTCCGAAAGCCGGGTGTCGATGGGTATCGCCGTGGTGGGCGGAATGTTTTTCTCCACGGTGCTGACGCTGTTCGTGATTCCGGCGGTGTACTCTTACATGTCGCGGAATTACGTAGCACCGCCCGTCGAAGAGATCCGGGATAAGGAATTAGTAGAAGCTTAAATTATTTTCATGGAGTTAGTAAAGGAATTCGACCGTCAGGGAAACTGGCTATTCAAGTACCGGGGCACGCTTCCACTTGTTATTCTGGGCGTCGGCCTGGCGGTGTACGCCTACATGGTTTGGCAGCACGCGCAGGTTTCGGATTTGCCCTACACCTCAATGGAATACCAGTTTCTGTGTTTGGTCGTGGGGCTTTTCGGGCAGGCGATCCGAATTTTGACGGTGGGATTTACGCCAAAAAACACCTCGGGTCGCAACACGGAAGAGCAAGTGGCCGACACGCTCAACACTTCCGGCATTTACTCGGTGGTACGACATCCGCTGTACGTGGGAAATTTTTTCATGTTCCTGGGCGTGGCTATGCTCACGGCCAACACCTGGTTCATTGTGGCTTTCGTACTGGCGTACTGGCTTTACTACGAGCGCATCATGTACACCGAAGAGCGGTTTATCGAAGGAAAATTCGGCGATAACTTCCGGGCTTGGGCGGCGGTGACGCCCGCTATTGTTCCCTACTTCGGTCAGTGGAGAAATCCGAATCTGGAGTTCAGCCTGAAAAAAGTGCTGCGGCAGGAGAAAAACGGCTTTGCGGCTCTATTCATCCTGTTTTTTATTTTCGACATCGTCGGCGAGTACCTTATCTATGGCGAGGTTACGTTTCGCAATCGGTACTGGCTGGTGCTGGGCGTGGCAAGCGCCGTGCTGTATTTGATTTTGAAAGTTCTGAAGAACAACACGAAGGTGCTGTCGTCGGAAGGGCGGTAAATTAGCTGAACCTCCTTGGCTCAAAAGCCTCGATCCCTACGCTCGTTTTCTTCCCCGACGCAATTTCCGCTACCAACTTCCCGGTGGCCGAACCCAAACTTACGCCCATCATCCCATGACCCGTCGCCAGGATCAGGTTAGCAAAGCCCTCAACCCGTCCAATGTAAGGCAGTCCGTCCGGCGAGCAGGGCCGCAGTCCGCTCCAAACCGCTTCTTTCTCAGGCAAATCGACCTCTAAATCAGGATAGTACTGCTGGATGGATTTATGAATGCCACGTACGCGATTCATGTTGACCGACTCATCCGTCCCCGCTATTTCCATCGTTCCGGCAAAGCGAACGTTGCCCGCCATCGGGGTGGCAGTCGTGCGGGCTTCCAGCATAATGGCGGGAATTTGCATTTTATTTTTCAAATCTTTCGCAAGAAAGCTGTACCCTTTGCCACCTTGCAAAGGCAGCGAAAGGCCCAGCTTTTGGGTCAAAACCGATGACCAGGCCCCGGCGGCGATTACCAGTTCATCGAAAGAATAACTGCCGCTACTCGTTTTGACCGACTTGACCTTTTGGCTTTGAATCTCAAAGTCCTCGACGGATTGATTTTCCAAAAAACGAACCCCTTTTTTCTTCAAAAACTTAACCAAGTCATCAATCAACTGATTGGGATGAATGTGCGCATCGCCGGAATAAAAGACCGCGCCCTCCACCGCCAACTGCACGTTCGGCTCCAAAGCCTGGGTTTCCCGGCCCGACAAAAGCTGCGCATCGATACCTGAGCGATTGGCCACGGCGGCTTCTTCCTTCATCTCGTGCCGGGTGGCGGCATTTTTAAAAAGCATCAACAATCCTTTTTCTTCCCAGCCAAAAGAGAAATCGGTCTGGGTAGCTAAATCCTGATAGAGTTCCTTGCTCAGCAAACTCAGGTCGCGCAAGTGAGGAATGGCGTAATGAACGTGTTTTTCGGTGGAATTTTTCCAAAATAAATAGCCCCACTTCACCAAATCTCCGTTTAGGCGGGGTTTTACGTAGAAGGGGCTCTGCGAATTCATCATCCAGCGTATTCCCTTAGCGATCATACCAGGCTGCGCCAGCGGCACGATGTGACTCGGCACGATCATGCCCGCATTGCCATAGGAACAGCCATCGGTAAAGCCACCCCGGTCAATAATCGTGACTTCACATCCCTCTTGCAATAGATAGTAAGCTGAAAACAACCCGCTGATACCTCCCCCAATGATACCTACACTTTTCATTTTTTTGATACTGGATTTTGAATATCGGACGCTGAAAGCTTCCTCGCTTTGGGAGAAGCCCAACGTCCAATATCCAATGTCTGAAATCTAAATTACCTGAAAACCATACACGTACGGATCTTCGTCATCCAGGATGAGGTGATTGTAGCCGTGGATGATGGCCCAGCCTTCGACACTGGGAACGATGGCGGGTTGACCGTTCAGTTCCGTTTCCTGCTCGATGCGTCCGATAAACTTGGAACCGATGATGCTCTCGTGGACAAATTCCTGTCCGGGACGCAGTTTGCCTTTTCCGTACCATTGCGCCATGCGAGCCGAGGTTCCCGTGCCACAAGGCGAGCGGTCAATGGCTTTGTCGCCGTAAAAGACCGCATTGCGGGCGGTGGAAGTCTCGTCCAGAGGCTCGCCCGTCCAGAGAATGTGGCTTAGGCCATTGATCGAATCATTCTCAGGATGCACAAAAGTATGATCGGCATTGAGCTGCTCACGCATCATTCTGGCCCAGGCGATGAGTTGCTCAGCCTTGAAGTGTTGCAAACCGGGAAAATTGGGCTGCACATCCACAATGGCGTAGAAATTCCCACCATAGGCCACGTCCACCCAAAGTGTTCCCAAATCGGGGCACTCCACGCTGATGTTCTCCGCCGCCAGGTAAGATTTGATATTTGTGATTTTGACGGATTTAACTCTATCGCCAACTTGCGTGTAGTCAGCCACGATCAAGCCCGCCGGGACTTCCAGTCGTAAGGTGCCAGGCGTTTTAGGGACGATCAGCCCCTGCTCGATGGCTACCGTGACGGTGCCGATGGTACCGTGGCCGCACATCGGCAAACAACCCGAGGTCTCGATAAATAGCACCGCTGCGTCGTTGGCCAGATCGGAGGGTTCGTACAAAATGCTTCCCGACATCATATCGTGACCGCGCGGCTCGAACATCAGTCCTTGGCGAATCCAGTCGTACTCCCGCATAAAGTGCAGGCGTTTTTCGCTCATATTCGCGCCCTCCAGCCGAGGGATGGCCCCACCCGTCACGACACGAACCGGATTGCCACAGGTGTGGGCATCGATACAGAAAAAGTGTTTTTTCAAAAGGAAAAGGTTGACGTGATTTTGAAAAAAACCATGTTGAGCGGCCAAGCTATTTTGTAGAATGGATCATTCGACGCTGGGCGAACACATAGTTTCGCCCCTACTTTGTCAAATACTCAAATAATCTGGCAACTCAGGCCGTGCGGCCAAGCCTTTTTTGATGATGCCTTCTACCCGCTCGCGCTCCACTCCTATCAATGCTAATCGGGGCGCACGAACTTGTTCGGTACCGATGCCCGCGTGGACTTCGGCGAGTTTGATATACTGTACTAGCTTGGGATGGAGGTCGAGTTCCAGCAGGGGCAGAAACCAGCGGAAAATTTCTCTCGCTTCGTCCAGTCTGCCGGCTTTGGTCAGGCGGTAGATGGCCACCGTTTCGCGGGGGAAGGCACAAACTAAGCCAGCCACCCAGCCGTCGGCCCCCATGACCAGCTCCTCCATTGCCAGCGTGTCCACGCCGCAGAGGATTTTCAGGCGGTCGCCGAAGCGGTTGCGCAGGCGGGTGACATTGGTTACGTCGCGGGTCGATTCCTTGACGGCCTGGATGTTATCCAGTTCCAGCAATTCTTCAAACATGTCCGGCGTGGTTTCGATCTTATAATCCACCGGATTGTTATATATCATGACGGGCAAGGTCGTGGACTGAGCGACGGCTTTGAAGAAAGTGACTGTTTCGCGATCGTCGGCCTTATAGCGCATCGGCGGGAGCAACATTAGGCCGCTCGCCCCCATGTCAGCGGCGGACTCGGCCACTTTAATACCGTCTTTAGTGGAGGCTTCGGAAATATTGAGGACGACGGGAATTTTGCCGCCAATTTTTTCGACGGCGTATTTTACCAGCGTTTCCCGTTCGGACTGGGTGAGCGTGCTGGCCTCGCCGAGCGAGCCGCCCAGGATTATGCCATCGACGCCCGCCGCCATTTGCGCTTGCAAATTATGGTCAAAAGCCGGTAAATCTAAGTTGTCGTCGTCGGTAAATTTGGTCGTAAGGGCGGGAAAAACGCCCTGCCATTGCAATTCCATGGGAAGAGGTATTTTAATGATTATTCTCAATAAGTCCGAAAAGTACGAACGCCAGCGCCCAAACGCAAAAAAGCCATCGCTGGGATGGCTTAAAGTGGGGGGGAAAGTAGAAAGCGACCGATAGCAGCTTATCCAAATATCTGACTGACAGTGTCTGAATCCAAAAAATCAGGCGGATTTCAGTTGACGGGAAATTCGTTGCAAACGATGGACTGTGGAAATACCCTCTTGCTTGTTATTAAAACGATAGGGTGCGTCTTGCTTTTGACGATTTTGCTCCACGAAGTAAGCCGACAGTACACCGGCAAAAATACTAACGAAGAAGAAGATCAGCATTTCCATAACAGGTCGGATGTTTTGTTGATTTTCAAGACCTGGAAAAAATTCTGTGCCTGCCAGTTTTCATCACTCAACAAGCAGAAACCAGGTCTTTAGTAGCGGCATTTCCCCATTTTGCAGAATATTGGGGAAATGTAGTTTAACAAAAGATCTTTCTGCTTGTTACTGATTGGCGGACAATTAATACCTTGCCGAAAGTTCCAACCAATAACCTGTTTCAATCTTTACCTACACCTCTACTAAAACCCCCTTTGATGCTTTATGAAAAAACTACTATTCACCCTGCTGGTGCTGCTATGTGCTTCGGCAGGAACAGTATTCGCCCAGGATCGCGCCCTAAGCGGCACGGTTAACGATGAAAACGGACAGCCCCTGCCGGGTGCCAGCGTTCTGCTGAGAGGCACCAATCGTGGTACCAATACCAACGCCGAGGGAAATTTTACGCTCAATGTCAATGGAGCCGGAACCCTGACCATTTCGACAGTGGGCTACGCTACCAAAGAAGTACCTTTCACCGCCAGCCAATCCAGCATTACGACCAACCTCGACACCGACGTCCGCAGCCTGGGCGAGGTGGTTGTAACGGCTCTGGGTATCACGAAAGAAGAAAAGACCCTTAGCTACGCCACGCAGCAGATCGACACCAAGACTTTCGCCAAAGCCAAAGAATTGAATGTGGCTAACTCGCTCATCGGGCGCGTGGCGGGTCTCGATGTGGCGCGCTCAGCTTCGGGCCCCGGTAGCTCGTCCCGCATCGTATTGCGCGGCGACCGCTCCATTTCGGGCAACAACCAGGCGCTGATCGTTGTGGACGGCGTACCGATGGACAACAGTAACTTCAGTCCCGGTAACGCCAACGGCGGACGTGACGGCGGCGACGGCTTGAGCAGTGTCAACCCCGACGACATTGAGTCGATGAATGTCCTACGCGGGGCGGCGGCTACGGCGCTTTACGGTAGCCGGGCCTCCAACGGCGCCATTCTTATCACCACCAAAAGAGGAGCTTCTCGGAAAGGTCTGGGCATTAGTCTCAACAGTTCCTTTATGGCGGAGCAGCCTATGTTCCTCCGCAAACTGCAAAACGAATACGGTCAGGGAAGTGCCGGACAGTACAGCCCCCGCTCGGAGTTTAGTTGGGGCCCCAAGATGACCGGGCAATCGGTGGCTCTATGGGGCAATGACCCCGAAACGGCGGGCCAGACTTACAACATGACGCCTCAGCCCAACAATTACCAGGATTTCTATTCCACGGGTAGTCAGATTTCCAACTCGCTAGCTTTCACGGGTGGCAGCGATAAGACCCAGACGTACTTCTCGTACACTAATGTGGGGGCAAAGGGCATTGTGGATAACAATAAGCTGAAACGCAATATCTTCAACCTACGCTTGACCAATAACCTGGGCAGTAAACTTACGCTGGACACGAAGATTACCTACCTGAACGAGAAGATTGACAACCGCCAGTTCACGGGCGAATCGTTCGAGAACTTGCAGCGGCACGTGCTGCGCCTGCCCCGCAATATCAGGACGGAAGACGCCATGAACTATGACTACATTGACCCCAGCACCGGCAAACTGCGCCAAAACTACTGGAACCCCGGCTCGAACGGTGGCCAGAATCCTTACTGGATCAAGAACCGGGTGCTGACCGACGACCAGCGCGATCGCATCACGGGCTTTTCCAGCCTGAAATACCAGATAACGCCTGCCCTCAGCATTCTGGGCCGCGCCGGCCTGGACCGCTACGTGGATAAGTACGAGGCCAAGTACTACAACGACACTTACACCATTGCGGACAACGGCAACTACGTAACGAGTTGGCGGGAAATTTCGGAACTAAACCTGGATGTTTTTGCCATTTATCGCCAGAACATTACGCCAAACCTCTCAGTGGATGCCACGGTAGGCGCGAATCGCCTGACGCGCAACCGCCTCGACCAGGGAACCAACAATAGCGGCCTCAACCGTGATAACCTGTTCATCACGACCAACGCCCGCAGCCCGCAGTCAAGTCGCAGCGTAATCCAGACTGAGAAACAGGGCGTATTTGCCACAGCAGACTTCACGTACAAAAACGCGCTGACCATCTCGGCCTCGGGGCGTAACGACTGGTCTTCGACGCTGCCCAAGGACAATCGATCCTACTTTTATCCTTCCGTAGGTTTCTCGGCGGTCATTTCCAACATGGTCACTTTACCGACGGCAATTTCCTTCGTAAAGCTTCGCGGCACCTACGCCCAAACGGGTAACGATGCGGCCCCTTATCTGTTGAATCAGACCTACACCTTCTCGACGGGCGGTCCCAACGGCTACATTTCCCGCGACAACGTCAAGCCCTTCCCCAGCCTGAAGCCTGAGCTTACCACCTCGCTGGAAGCGGGCATCCAGATGAAGTTTTTTAACGATCGGATGGGCTTCGATTTGGGGTATTACACCAGCGATTCCAAAAACCAGTTGTTCCAGGTGTCGATTCCTCCCGCTTCGGGCTGGTCATCGGAGTACATCAACGCGGGTTTGGTTCGCAACTCCGGGATCGAGCTGACTTTCAACGCCACGCCCGTGCAGATAGAGAAGTTCCGCTGGGACCTCAACCTCAACTATTCTGCCAACAAGAATAAGTTGATCGAGCTCACGCCTGACCTGAAAACTTACAGCCTGGCCGGGGACTTCATGAACAGTGTCCGGGCCATTGAAGGCCGTCCGCTGGGCGAAGTGTACAGCCGGGGTTACGAACGCAATGCTCAAGGCCAAATCTTGGTGGATAAGTTCGGTTTGCCCCGTATCACCAGCGGCACTTCGGTCTATGTGGGTAATACCCGCCCGACTTGGATCGGGGGTATAAGCAACCGGATTTCCTACGGTAGCCTGTCGCTCAATTTCCTGATTAGCGCGCGCATCGGCGGCGTCGTATCGTCATTCACCAACGCCGTCATCTACGCCGATGGCATTCCAGAAAAGACTCTGGAAGGTCGCGAGTCGTATATTTTCCCCGGTGTGCTGGAAGACGGCACCGCCAACAACATCGCGACTACCTCCGAAAAATACTGGCTGCGCGTGGGTGGCCGGAACACACCAGCGGGCGAAGTGTTCACTTACAGCGCCTCCAACATTCGCCTCCGGGAGGTTACGTTGAGTTACGCCCTGCCGGCCAGGCTGATGCAGAAGTCGCCCTTCGAGGGAGCTTCGCTTTCCCTCGTAGGGCGTAACCTGTTCTTCCTGATGAAAAAAGCGGATGGTTTCGACCCTGAGCTGACGGCGGGAGCGCAGAATACTACGGTGGGTTTGGAGTCGTTCTCCTTACCGTCCACCCGCACCATCGGCGTTAACCTGAGTTTGTCCTTTTAACCGCCATACTGTCCTCTCTTAGTTTAGTCTAAGAATTGTTCAACCAGAAAATTTAAAAAAATGAAAAAACTGAAACTACTAACCATTCCTGCCTTACTGGTGGCAATGACGATTGGGTTCAACGCCTGCACCGACAAGTTCGAGGAGTTGAACACCAACAAAAGCAAACTCACTTCTCTGGATGCGGCCGGGGTGGGCAACGCCTTCGCCGCAGCCCAGTATCGTTCCATTCAGGCCAGTTGGCAGACTTTCCAAAGTCTATTTGCCGACTTGCAATCCCAGTTTTTTGCTACTACTGCTGTCAACTTCCCCTCCGACCGCAACGTGATGGTAGGCGGCTGGCTCAACGGAGCGTGGAACGGCTTCTATGGCAACGCTATATCGCCGATGCTGGGGGTACTAGAGAATACCAAGCCTGGCGGCTCTAGCGAGAACGCCGCGATTTATGCCATCATGAACATTTGGAAAGTACAGATGTTCTTGCCCCGAACCGACTATTGGGGACCTATCCCCTACTCTCAGGTAGGTAATGGTGCCAAGAGCGTCGAGTACGATTCTCAGGAGTTCATTTACAAAGACTTTCTGAAACTTCTTAAAGAGGGTGCAGCCAGCCTGCAAGCCTTTAAAGGAAAAAACGTCCTCGCTTCCAACGACCAGGTGTATGGCGGCGACGTGGACAAATGGATTTTGTTTGCCAATACCATGCGTTTGCGCGTAGCAATGCGGATGTCGAAAGTAGAGCCTGCTTTGGCCAAAACGGAGGCAGAAGCAGCAGCAGCGGGTGGCCTACTTTCTACCAACGCCCACGATGCTTTTCTGAAAGTGACCCAAAACTCGCTCAATCCTATGGCTCAGGCTACGGCCTGGAACGAGTTCCGCATGAGTGCGGCGATGGAGAGCACCCTGAAAGGCTACGACGATCCGCGCATGAGCAAGTACTACGCCCCCGTGCCAGGCACCACCACTTTCAAGGGCCTCCGCAACGGCTTTACGCAGGCGGAGTTAGGCAACGACTTGAATGCTCCGGGTAAGAATTCAAATGTAAACGATAAGTTTTTGCCGGATAATCAATTCACTACTCCCTTCCTGATCATGAACTCTGCCGAAGCGTATTTTCTTCAAGCTGAAGGAGCGTTAAAGGGCTGGAATATGGGAGCAGGTACGGCTAAGGAATTCTACGAAAAGGGTATTGAAACCTCCATGAAGCAGTGGGGCATCACGGATGCCACCGCCATTCAGGCCTACATCAACGGTACCTCTACGCCTATCGCGCTGGATGCCGGCCATGCCGTGAAGTCTGCGCCTGTTTCGGATATTCCGGTAAAGTGGGCGGCCACGCCCGAGAAGCAATTGCAACAGGTAATTACCCAAAAGTGGCTGTCGCTCTATCCCAATGGCCACGAGGCCTGGGCGGAGTATCGCCGCACGGGTTACCCCAAGCTATACCCGCGCATCAACTCGGAGAACCCCGACGTACCCGCCGACGCTGTAGTACGACGGACGCCTTACGTGCAGGGAGAATTCAATACCAACAAACCTGGTGTGGACTCGGGCATCAAGCTTTTGGGTGGGCCTGACAATGCCGCTACTCGGCTGTGGTGGGATAAGAAGTAAGACGCCGTTGAATGCTGCGACCTGAACAATGAAAAGAGCCGCTCTCTGCAGAGAGCGGCTCTTTTTCGATTAATCTTTAGTCATTAGTTAACCAATTTTCATCTTCCTGGGACACAGGCCAGGGTTTTGCTCCAAAAAAAATGATAAAAATAAATTCCCTTCGCCTTTTCACAGCTTTGGCCTGCCTCGGTCCGCTGCTCAATTCTAATAGTCTGGCGCAGGCCACCATCAAAGAAACGACCCAGACCCTGAAAACCTACGGCTTTTCCGACCCCAGCCCCGTCCCATTGATCGGACGGATTTACCCTTATACTAAGTTCGAGGGCTATACCGACCAGGGAACGATGAAAGGCTGGAAGTTTGTGGAGTTGGAAAACCCCTACATCAAGGTATCCGTCACGCCCGAGATTGGGGGTAAGATTTGGGGGGCTTACGACAAGGCGATCAATTTCCCATTCGTGTATTTCAACCACGTCGTCAAATTCCGCAACGTGGCCATGCGCGGGCCGTGGTCGTCGGGCGGCATCGAGCTGAATTTCGGCGACGTTGGCCACGCTCCCACCGTGGCGACGCCCGTGGACTACGTCACCCGCACCAACGCCGACGGCAGCGTAAGTTGCTTCGTGGGCGCCTGGGACTGGTCGGCCCGCACCCGCTGGACGGTCGAGATCAATCTGCCGAAGGACAAGGCGCTTTTTACCACCAAAAGCCGCTGGTTCAACGCCAGTCCGCTCGAAACCAGCTACTACCACTGGATGAACGCGGGTTTCAAGGCGGCCGGCAATTTGGAATTTGCGTTCCAGGGCAGCAATAGGCTAGGCCACGACGGCGAAATTCATCCTTGGCCCAAAGACAGTTCGGGTCGAAATTTGAACTACTACGAACAAAACAGCTTCGGCAGCTACAAATCGTACCACGTGCTGGGCAAGCCCAGCGATTTTTACGGCGGCTACTGGCACGACGACGAGGCGGGTTTCGTGCATTACGCGCCCTTTTCCGATAAGTTGGGCCAGAAAATCTGGATTTGGGGATTAAGTCGGCAGGGTATGATTTGGGAAAACCTGCTGACCGACGCCGACGGCCAATACGTGGAGTTGCAGTCGGGGCGGTTGTTCAATCAGGCGGGGAGTGGCAGCACATTTAGCCCTTTCAAGCACATCTCTTTTGCCCCGCATACCACCGATGAATGGACGGAATACTGGTACCCAGTCCGGAAAACGGGTGGCATCACCGCCGCCAACGAAATGGGTGCCTTGCACCTTCGCCGCACGCCCACCCACCTGATCTGGAATTTTTCACCCGTCGTAAACCTGAGCGGTAACCTTGTGGTGAAAGCCGACGACCAAGTGGTTTCTGATAAAAAAATAGCCTTAAAATCTCTCGTCAACTACATCGACTCAGCACGCTACGCCGGGAACGAACGTCTCACCATCACGCTGGACGGTCGGCCCATTTTTAATGGCGAGGGAGAAAGTCTAGCCATCGAAAATACCGATCGTCCGTTGGTTTCGCCCGCCGATTTTGATTGGGAGTCGGAGTACGGCCTGTACTTGCGAGGAAAAGACTTCGCCAGCCAGCGGCAATTCGCCCAGGCCGAAGAATGGTTCGGCAAATGCCTGATAAAGAATTCTTACCACGTACCCGCCCTGGGTGAAATGGCCCAGCTACTTTATCGTAAAGGCTTGTACAAAGAGGCGTTTGAGGCAGCTAACAAAGCGCTGTCGGTCAATACCTATGATCCGCTGGCCAACTATATGCGCGGACTGGCGGCCCAGCGAAGCGGCCAATTGACCACCGCCAAGGACGGTTACGCGGTAGCGGTACTGAGCCCTGCCTACCGCGCGGCGGCCTGGACGGGTTTGGCACAAATTGCCCTGCGGGAAGAGGACTGGACCGGGGCAGAGAACTTTGTGGAGAAAGCCTTAGCCCACCAGCCCGCCAACGACCACACGCGACACTTACGAACCCTGATTCTGAGGAAAACCAACCGCCCGGACGAAGCACGACAAGCCGCCGAAAGTGCTCTGGCAGAAAATCCGCTGGATCATTTCGCCCGCTACGAACTAGGGTTTATGAATAAAAAGCCGGACTTAAATAGGTTCATCACCAACGAACTGCCGCACGAGGACTACATAGAAATGGCACTCTGGTACCGCGAAGCAGGGCAATATGAGGATGCGCTCGCTCTGCTCGAAACGGCCCCTAAAAATCCGATGGTCGAGTTATGGGAAATGGACACCCGCCAACTGGTTCAAGACAAAAACGTCCCTGATGGAGGGCAAATAAGCCGTGTTTTGGCCGAAAGCCCCGATTTTGTCTTTCCCTCTCGGCACGAAGAATTGGGCTTACTGGTCCGCACCGAAACGCGCCTGACGACAGCGGGCGAGTCGGTACCGTGGCAATTGCTTTACTACCAGGGTATCCTGTTGTGGCAACTGGATAGAATACCCGAGGCGAAAGAAAAATTCCTGGCTTGTGGCGATACGCCCAAATGGCCCGCGTTTTATCTGACTAAGGCCGACCTGTTCAAAGATCAAAAAGAAGAGGCTGGTCAAGCCTTGGAACGCGCCTACGCTTTAGCTCCAAACGATTGGCGAACCGTCCATGATTTAGCCGATTGCTACGAGTCGCTGGGCAAAAGCAAAGAGGCATTAAGGTTGGTCGCTAAAAAGCTGGATCAAGAGAATTTACCCGCGCACGAGCAGTACATCCTCGGCCAGCAAAGGGCCCGGCTGCTCATGGAAGTCGGCAAGTACCGCGAAAGCCTTGAGCTGATGAAGCAACTTACCATCCTGCCCAGCGAAGGGGCTGCGGCCGCCCACAGTTTGTTCCGGGAAGCCAATATCCGTTACGCCATCGAGCTCCTGAAAACTGAAAAATCCGAAGACGCCCTAACCTACCTCGACCAAGCTGAAACCTGGCCCGAAAACCTGGGTAGCGGCCAGCCCTACGACCCCGACAACCGCCTGACCGCTGCGTTGAAAGCTTACATCAAAGACAAGAAGATGAGTGATTTGAAGAAAATAAAGCAGGGCCTGCCGAAGAAGGAGCAAAAAATATTGGAGGCGATGCTGGAATAGCAGGAAAATTGCCCCTACCCTTTGGCAAAAATATCCTTAACCTCAATTGAAAATCCGGTAATAACCTCCGAGGCAAGCGAACCTTCCCGCAATTTCTGGCTCAGTTCGTAGGTAATACCCCGCAGCAGATACTGCTCCACGGTTTCGTTGACCGGGTCGACGATCCAGTATTCCTCCACGCCGTGCAGGGCGTAGTCGGTTTTCTTAATGCCATAGTGGCGGTGTTTGGTACTTTTGGAAAGTATTTCGACGACGAAATCGGGAGCGGGGAAAGCTGACTGCGTGTCTCCCAACTCACCAATTCGCTCTTGTCGCCAGAAACAAAGATCAGGTTCATAATCGTTTCGAGTTAGCCGGATCATCACTTTCTCGTAAGCCACCATTCCTAACTCCCGGTCATAAACGTACGGTATAAGCCTTCTGACTAATTGCGTAGAACATTTCCAGTGCCGTCCGTATATTGGGGAATGGTAAATTATTTCACCCAAAATGAACTCAGCTTTAGTATTCTCATCTACTTCGGCCCAGAATTCATGGCGGCGGCGCTGTTCGTCGTTCCAGGCTTCCTGCAACTCGTCCAAAATTTGCTTGAAGTCGACTGCCTTTAAAATTTTCTCTTTGTCGATTACCATAATCTTGACTTTTCAACCCTCACAAATTTACGCTATTATGCGGTTTGACCTAATTTTGACCCGCTTACGACTTCCAATACAATGACTTCTTTAAAAATAGGTTATCGCAAATTTTTGGTATTCATATTTCTGGTTATCGCCATAGGTTGCCAATCCGAGCAGAACACCCGCTTCACTTTGCTGGATGCCACGGCTACCGGCGTGGCGTTCACGAACACCGTCACCGAAACCGAACAAATAAACGTCTTGAAATACGGCTATTTTTATAACGGCGGTGGCGTGGCGGCAGGCGATTTCAACAACGACGGCCTAACGGATCTGTACTTTACGGGCAATATGACCACCGATCGCCTGTATCTAAATCAAGGGGGAATGCAGTTCGAAGATATCACCGAGGCGGCGGGCGTCGACCACGGTGGCTGGAAAACGGGCGTGTCGCTGGTGGACATCAACAACGACGGCTGGCTGGATATTTACATTTGCCGCTCAGCAGCGGACGATCCTGAGTTACGCAGAAATCTTTTGTACATAAATCAGAAAAATGGAAAATTTATGGAACGCGCCGCCGAGTACGGCCTCGCCGATGACTCCTACTCCACCCAAGCGGCCTTCTTCGATTACGACCATGACGGCGATCTCGACTGTTTTTTGCTGAATCACTCCGTGCAGGAATACGCCGGATTCAGCAACCTCATCGCCTCCTTTCACGAGCAAGCTGACACTCGCTACGGCAGCAAATTACTGCGCAACGACGGCGGAAAGTTTAGCGACGCCACGGCTAAGTCGGGCTTGGTGAGCAACGTACTAAGTTTTGGCTTAGGACTGAATGTCAGTGACCTGAATAATGACGGCTGGCTGGACTTGTACGTGACCAACGACTACAATGAAAACGATTACCTCTACCTGAACCAGCAGAATGGCACTTTCAAAGAGGTGGTCCGCGACGCGATGGGGCATACCTCCTTCTACTCGATGGGAACCGACGCCGCCGACGTCAATAACGACGGCCGGGTGGATATTGTAACGCTGGACATGCTACCCGAAGGAAACGACCGCATCAAACTCACGGCTGGCGACGACAATTACGACAAGTACCAGATGCTGGTCCGCTCAGGTTTTCACGACCAGACCATACGGAATATGCTGCAACTGAATTTGGGAGATGAGACGGACAACAAATCAATTACCGATTCGCACAGCAGTCGTACCCCTGTTTTTTCCGAAATCGGCCAGTTGGCGGGCATTTCCAATACCGATTGGAGCTGGTCGGCGCTGTTCGCCGACTTCGACAACGATGGCCTGAAAGACCTCTTCGTGACCAACGGCTACGCCCGCGACTACACCAATATGGAGTTTCTGAAATTCTCGACCGACAAGCAAATCGCAATTCAGAACGGTGCCGCCATGCCGACCCAGATGGAGATTATTAACTCGATGCCCGCCATCAGCGAACCCAATTATATTTTTAAAAACAAAGACGGGCTGACTTTTGAAAAGAAGACGCAGGCCTGGGGCCTGGGGCAGAAAAGCCAGTCGAACGGCGCGGCTTACGCCGACCTGGACAACGACGGCGACCTGGATTTGGTAACGAACAATATCAATGAGCGGGCCTTTATTTATCAAAACAATACCCGGAATCGCGAGGCCGCATCAGACAGTACTATTTTTACCCAAATTATATTGAAAGCCCCAAATGAGGCGCTGAAAATTGGGGCAAAAGTGGCCGTTTGGGCGGCGGGAAAGGCGTATTCTCAGGAATTTCAGCCCGTGCGGGGCTTTCAATCAGCCATGTATGGGCCGCTGCATTTTGGGCTGGGAAAGGCCAATAAAATAGATTCCATCACGGTGAGTTGGACGGACGGCAAGCAAAGTGTGCTCCTCAACCCTAAGTCAAATATATTGATAACGATTGATTATAAACTAGTTAACTTAAAAACCAGCCAGGCTAAGCCAACCATCCTCCCCTACTTCACGTCCGAAAATGTGCCGTACGCGCACGACCAAATCCAGATCAACGACTTCAAGATGCAGCCCTTGCTGCCCGAGATGCGTTCCTATGCCGGACCATGCGTGGCGCAGGGCGACGTGAACGGCGACGGGCGCGCGGATGTGTATGCGGGCGGCGGACGCGGACAGGCTGCAGCTTTGTTTGTGCAAACCGCCAGCGGCTTCACTAAATCTCCGCAACCCTATTTCGACGCGGACCTGGATTTTGAGGATGCTGCCGCGACTTTCTTCGACACAGATGGCGATGGGGATCAGGATTTACTGGTGGCCAGTTCGGGCTACGCCCTTACAGCGAATCATCCGCTTTTACAGCCGCGCTTGTATATCAATCAAAACGGAAAATTTGTAAAATCTGCCACAGTACCCGCGCTGTTGGTCAACGCGCGGGCGGTGGCGAACGCCGATGTGGATGGCGACGGGGATCAGGATGTTTTTATTGGGGCCAATAGCGCACCGGGCCGCTATCCCGAGGCGCAGGCTTCGGCTTTGTGGCTAAATGATGGCAGGGGAAATTTTACAGTGAGCAGCGCTTTCAAGTTCGCGGGTTTGGTGACGGGTGCTGTGTTCTCCGACCTGAACAATGACCGGCAGCCAGATCTTCTACTGGTGGGAGAATGGATGAAACCTACCGTATTTTTGAACACAAAGGGAAGTTTTGCCGAGAACCAGGATTTCACCAAAAACCTGAACACCGTCCTCGCCTACACCCTGCACAAAGCCGACCTCGATGGCGATGGCGACGATGATTTTGTGGTCGGCAACGCCGGACTCAACGCCCAATACAACGTCACGAGCGACGAAGGGCTAAAAATGTACTACGGTGATTTTGGCGAAAACGGACAGGTTGTACCGCTCTTGTCCCAATTGAAAGGTGGGAAGGGATATCCTTACGCCAGCCGAGACGAGATTTTGAGCCAAATCCCGCGCCTGAAAAAGAAATTCCTGGATTACATCGGTTATTCCAAAGCTATCATGAGCGATATCTTCGATGCCAGCGAGTTAAGTCAAGCAAAGCAGTTGTCGGCCCGCGAACTACGGACGGGCATTCTGTGGAATGAAAAGGGAGGGCTTACTTTTGAACCTTTGTGTGCCGAGGCGCAGTTTGCACCCATTTACGCAATAACCACAACTGATGTAAACGGCGATGGCAGGTTGGACATAGTCTTGGCCGGAAACGTGACGCATACACGGGTACGCCTGGGAAAGTGCGACGCCAACAAGGGGCAGGTTTTCTTGAATCAGGGCCGAAGAAAATTCGCCTATCTCCCGCAAATGCAGTCCGGTCTGTGGGTGAGCGGGGACGTGCGGGCGGCGGCGATGGCGGGCGATTATCTCTGGCTGGGGATCAACGGAAAGTCCTGGCAACGATATAATCTAAAATCCAGAAGTTTGCAATAATCAGATTTATAAGCCGTCCCGGCTACTCTGACTGCGCAATGGGAAAACTCAATGTAAACACGGTCCCGATGCCTTCTTCCGACTGCACGTCGATGCGCCCCCCGTGTGCTTGCACGATGTTCAGGGTGCTGGCCAGGCCGATGCCCATGCCCGATTTTTTGTCGGTAAAATAGGGTTCAAACACCTTAGCCATATTCTCTTCACTGATGCCGGAGCCATTGTCGGCCACCAGTACCTGCACTTCTTGATCCACGTTGCGAGTCGTAATAGTTAGCATTCCGCTGCCTTCCGGCATGGCTTCTATGGCGTTGGTGATCAAGTTGAGAATGGCGATTTCGAGCATGTCGGCGTTCATTCCGATTTGAATATCCTCCGCCTCATAATTTTTATCCACCCGGATTTTTTTCAATTTCAGCCGGTCGTGGGCGTTCGCTAATGTTTGGTCCAGTGCTTCGTGCAGCGATCCGGAAGTAAGAGGAAATTCACCGGGCCGAGAAGATTGCAACAACTTAGTGATGAGGTCATTGATCCGGCCGCAGTTGCGTTTGATGATGTCGGTGTAGAATTTCAGATCTTCATCTTCCAGCTCCGACTCCAACTGCTCCGCCGAGAGATTGACGTTGGTGAGTGGGTTGCGCACTTCGTGGGCCAACATCCGCACCAAGCGACTGGTTACGGCTAGCTTTTCCGAAAAAAGTCGCTCTCGCTCCGACTGTTTCTGGTTGGTAGCATCGCGCAGACGCCCCTGCACGTAAGCCGATTCATGTTCGTTCTCAATGGTGGCCGACAGGATACCGAATTTTCGCTCCCCTTCTTTACTAGTAAACCGAATTTCTTGCTCCGGCAAATCATTTTTAGTCCGAATGATTTCCCAAAGTGGATCGATCTCGGCGGATTCAAAGAAGGTCTGCACGTCCTGGCCGCGCAATTCATCTTCCTGGATACCCGTCAGAACAGTGGCCGCCGGATTGGAATCTAAAATCATTCCCTGCAAATCACTGATAAAAAGCATATCCTTGGACTCCTCGAAAATGCGGCGATAACGTCGCTCACTCTGCCGGAGCGCCTTGACCACTTTGGTCCTTTCAAGCGAATAACGGAGGCTGCGTTCCAGAAGGGCGGGTTCCAACTCGCTTTTTACCAGATAGTCGGCGGCCCCGAGCCGAAGCGCCTCGACGGCTATTTTTTCATCGCCTTTGCCAGTCAGCAAAATGATCGGCTCCTGACAATTGAGTGCAACCGCTTCCTTGATCAGGTCGATGCCGCTCCTGGAACCCAATAGGTAATCGAAGATGTAGAGATCGTGCCGACAGCGGGACAGACTGTCGAGGGCCTTTTCGTAGGTAGGACACCATTCTAATTCAAATTTCCAGCCCGCCAAATCGTTGAAACAGGCGCTGGTCAGAATAAAATCGTCCTCGTCGTCATCGACGAGCAGGACGTGGAGTGACTTTTCTTGCCGCATAACGGGTGTGGGTATAGTGGTGTTTCAGTTTAGGACGACTGGGCAAGAGGTAGGATAATGGTAAAGGTAGACCCAACACCAGGCTGCCCCGAGGCCATGATAATTCCGCCGTGGTTTTCCACGACTTTCTTGCACACCGACAGCCCAATGCCCGCGCCCTCGTACTCCGACCGTCCTCGCAACCGTTGAAAAATGGTAAAAATACGGCTGGCGTCATCGTCGTCGAAGCCAATGCCGTTATCTCTAAACGTAAGCCGAACGTAAGCGCGGCTCGAAGGCAAGCCGTAGTTGAGCTGCTCGGAAGGGTCCAGTTCGTCGGCCATGACGGTAATGATGGGCTGCACTTCGTCGTTAGTAAATTTCAGGGAATTGGACAGCAGGTTTTGGAAAAGCTGCGCCATCTGGCTGGGTATCGTCTCAATCGTGGGCAGTTCGTTGAATTCAATAACCGCGTCCTTTTGCCTGATAAGTAATTCAAGATCACTCAGCACCCCTCTGGCAATACTGTTAAGGTCAGTTTTCTCGAATCCCTGCTGAGTGCGGGTCAGGCGCGAAAATTCGAGCAAGTTGCTAATCATGCTCTGCATCCGACGGGTGGCGTTGAGGATGCGGTCAAGGTACATGCCCATCTCAGCATCCAGCGTGTCCTTTCCTCTTTTTTCCAGTCGCTCTCCGAAGGAAACGATTTTGCGTAAGGGTTCCTGTAAATCGTGCGAAGCTACGTAGGCAAACTGCTCTAGGTCGCCGTTGGAACGGTTCAGTTCTTCGACTTTCTCCATCAACTGGTTCCGAACCTGCTTTATGGAAGTTATATCCACAATACATCCGGTGATCTTAGCCGACCGAGTAGCATCGCCGGGATGGTAGATCGAGCGGCTCTGTATGTACTTCTCCCGGCCCGAAAGTGTAATGAGCCGATACTCTATTTCGTTCGGCTCTTGAGATTCGATACTATTGGGTATATTTTCCAGTACCCGCTCGAGATCGTCGGGATGAACGTGGTCCATATATTTGTCAAAGGTGGCCGGACTTTGGTGGGCCTGCTCGGGACTATAGCCTAGTAGTACATAAAGCCCTTCGGACCATTCTACCTGCTGGTTAGTATTGTACCAAATGAAGGTGCCGAATTGGACGGTCTTCTCGGCGTCGCGCAAAATGTCCAGTACAACATCCTCCTTGCTCTCTATTTCCTTGTAGCGTGTGATGTCGGTGAGCGTACACAAGAAATGGTCATCATCGACGGACGTATTGCTTAGTCGGCACCACGTACTCGTCTCAACAAAGTATGCTTCAAAATCAAGGTTCGCTATTGACTCAGAGACTGAAAGCTGCGTGCCAGATAAATTTCCGGCAACATCAGCCACAAAATCCGTCCACGTTATGCCGTCCAGCGTTTCAAATCCGGTCAGTAGACGCGCCGATTCATTATCCGTCGTGCACAGGTAGCCCTTGCCGTCCGTATTTTTCTTAAACAGCAGCAACCCGCTCGTCGAAGCGTTCAAGAGGTGATTAATCCCGAACGGATGGAATATTTTTTTTCGGTCAGTCGTTTCATCCATCACTGCATATCAAATTGCTTCATCTTATTATAAAGCGTCTTACGGTCGATGTTCAACAGTCGGGCCGCTTTACTTTTATTGAAGTTTACCTGGCGCAATACCTGCAAAATCATGTCATACTCGGCTTCATTTGCCACAGTCTTTAGGCTGGGATTAGGGTCCAGATCAGTAATTGCCGGAAGTACGTCAGGTTCGGAGCGGGTGTTGAAGTCCTCATCCATCTCGCGTAGTTTCTGAAAATTGGCAATCTCGAAAGGCAGCGATTTTTCTTCGATATAATCACCCGCCGACAGCAGTGTAGCCCGTTTGATTACGTTCTTCAACTCACGGAGGTTGCCCGGCCACTCGTAGTTCATAAAATCTTCGATCACTTCTTTGGAGAAGCCCTTGATTTTCTTGTCCAACTCCTTGTTGGTAGCATCAAGGAAAGCGTCGGCGAAAAGCATAAGGTCGTCCCTGCGGTCGCGCAGGGCGGGTACTTCCATACTGAATTCGTTGAAACGGTAGAAGAGGTCTTCTCGGAACTTACCTTCTTTGGCCAGTTCCAGCAGGCGTTCGTTGCTGGCTACGATAAGCCGCACGTCGAGATCTATTTCCTTGTTGCTGCCGATCCTCCGTACTTTCCGTTCCTGAGTTACCCGCAAGAGTGCCATCTGGATTTCGTACGTCAGGTTGGAGACCTCGTCCAAAAAGAGCGTGCCGCCGTTGGCCAGTTCAAAGTGGCCTATTTTGGTTTGCAAAGCCCCGGTAAATGAGCCTTTTTCGTGCCCGAAGAGTTCGCTGCCCGCCAGTTCCTTGGAAATGGCCCCGCAATCCATCGCCACGAAGGGTTTCTTGTGGCGTTGCGAGCGGTTGTGAATTTCGTGGGCGATGGCCTCCTTACCCGCGCCGCTTTCGCCGTAAAGGATCACACTGAAATTAGTGGGGGCCACCAGGTCGATCTGGCGATAGAGTTCGTCGGATACCTCACTGGTGCCGATGATGTATTCCGAGGAAAACTTGGATTTTCTTTTCGAACTACCTTTACTATTGGAAGACGGAGCGTCATTTCCCTCCACTTCGTCGTCAGCATCGGCCAGGGCCTTCTTTACCGTAACCAATATTTCATCAGGGAAAAGAGGTTTGGTAATATAATCATAGGCCCCTTGCTTCATGACGCTGATGGCCGTCTTGATGTCGGAATAGCCCGTAATAATCAACACCGGAACGTGAGGCAGTTTCTTTTTAATACTGACGAGCAGGTCGGCACCCGTAATGTCCCCCAGCCGGAAGTCAGTCATCACCAGATCGGGTTTGAATTCTTCCACCAGTTGCAGCCCACGTTTACCATTTTGAGCCGTCTCGACCTCGAAACCGCTCTTGGTCAGGAAGCGCTTCAACAGCATGCAGATATCCGTTTCGTCATCAACTACCAGTATTTTTTTCATCAATTGTTTGTTAGAAATTAGTTTCTATATCTCGACCCGCAGCCGCGAAGTCGGAATGCTGAGTTGCTCGCGGTATTTGGCTACCGTTCGCCGGGCCACCAAATAGTCACGCTTGGCGAGCAGGTCGGTAATCTGCTGGTCGTTCAACGGGTGACGCTTGTCTTCCACTTCGACAATTTCTTTAATTGCCTCCTGAATAGCCCGGTTGGAAACTTCCGTACCATCCTCCCGCGCGACGCCCTCGGTGAAGAGGTCCTTTAACAAAACAATGCCAAAAGGGGTCTGCACGTATTTGTTAGTAGTCACCCGCGAAACGGTCGATATATCCATGTCGATAATTTCGGCAACATCTTTGAGAATCATAGGTTGAAGTTTCTTTACGCTTCCGGTCTGGAAATAATCGTACTGTAGCTTCACGATGGCTTTCATGGTATTCAGCATGGTGTTTTCGCGCTGCTTGATGGCGTCAATGAACCACTTGGCCGAATTGATCTTATTTTTGAGAAATTGCTTGGTGGCCCGGTCCGTCTTTTCTTCCGCCATTTTGGTAAAAACCCGGTTCATGCGCAGGGCGGGGCTGTTTCCCCAGGCAAGCTGCACCTCGATGTCGCCATCGTTGAGGTAGCGCATCAGGAAGTCAGGCTTAATGGAATGGTTTGTGGTCGAGTCGCTGCGCAGGCCCGAAGCGGGCTTGGGATTGAGCGAAACGATTGACTGTAGAGCGTCTTTCAGTTCATCTTCCTCGATTTCCAGCGTCCGTATAATTTTGTCGTAGTTGCGGGTACCCAGTTCATGAAAAAAGTCGGCCACCAGTTTTTGGGCCAGCTTCCATTGGTCGGTGTCCAGGTCCCGACGGTCGATTTGGAGCGAAAGATTTTCCTGGAGGTCGCGGGATGCGATACCAGCCGGCTCGAGTTGCTGGATCAGGTGCAGCATTTGCTCCACTTCCTCGGCTTTGATGTATAGGCTATTGGCAAAGGAGATGTCGTCGGCGATGATGTCGCACTCCCGGCGCAGAAAGCCATCCTCGTCCAGCGAATCGAGGATAAAATCGGCAATAAGTTTTTGCCTTTCATTGAGATCGAGGAAATGAACCTGCTCTTTCAGCTCATCCCGAAATGAGTACGTCTCGACCATCGGTCGGGTGTATACCTCATCGTCAGGTGAGTAGTTATTGGCGTAGGTTTTGTAATCGGGAATGTCGTTGTCTCTTATTTCGTCCCAATCGTAATAATCCTGCACTTCGGGGACTTCGTCGTTGCCAACGCCCACGGTTTCGCCTTTGTCGGGGGTTTCGTCCAGGTCTTCTTTTTCTTTGGCGGCTTCATCCTTGCCCTCTTCCAGCACCGGATTTTCCTCCATTTCTTCTTTGATGCGGTTCTCTAGTTCGAGGGTGGTCAGATGCAGCAAATTCAGCATCTGGATTTGGAGCGGGGAGTACTTTAACGTCTGGCGTTGAACCTGCGCTTGTCTCTGCATGTTTATCGATATTATTAAATTTTTGAACTTCGATATAAAAACTGGTTCCAGCACCTTGCCTTTGGCCTGCGTTTTTAGATGAGCGGCACGCGAAGTATTTGAGTACAACCAAGAAACGTGGCCTAGGTTTCACGAATAATCTTTCTCGCCTCCGAACCAGTGCTGGGCAAATTTTTGTAAGATAAAAAATTCGGGCATCTTTTTTCCCAAATTGAGTAGTTTTGTGGAGAAGACCCACCAGTATCCACTACAGCATGAAGATTTCTCCCGCGACAGATTTGCTGAAACGCTCCCTGAGTGAGGAGCAGTTGTCTTGGGCAATCAGATTTTTATTTGCCATCTCCGTTTTCCTCATTGTCATCCTGTCGGTCAGCTACAACTCCATTAATCAGGAGCTTGTTTTTTATTCAGAACAGGTGGACCATGCACACGAAGTGCTGGACAATGTGCAAGACGTCAGGACCCGCCTGTATCAGGTGACTTACTACGGCAGGGGATACCTGGTGATGATTGATTCAGCTAACCAGAGCAATATGTTGGAAAGCTTAGCTTCCGTTCCTCACAGAATGGATCGCCTGGCAGAGTTGACTTCCGACAATCCGATCCAACAAGTCAATGTCGACTCGCTCAAGGCATCTTTTGCCGTATACGAGAAGTTGGTTCAGAATTTCGGATTGTCCGATCCAAATTTAATAGATGCCAGCCGCAAGTTGAGTATGCTTAAGAATGGAACGAGCCGAACCGATAATCTGAACAACATTCTGGACAACATGGTATCGGTAGAACAAAAGCTGATGCAGGAGCGCGTTATTAGCCGGGATAATTATAAGCAAAAGATATTTCGGTTCAACTGGGTCATCATGGGCGTGGCGCTGGCCTTTTTGCTTTCTTCTTTTTTGCTGCTGGAGCGCGAACTCAAACGCACCAAGCGATACCGGATCGAACTGGAAAACCAGGTGGAGAACCTCAACCGTTCCAATGCCGAACTTGAGCAGTTTGCTTATGTAGCCTCCCATGATTTGCAGGAGCCCCTTCGCAAAATACGTTCCTTTGCCGACCTACTAAAAACTAAAAATAAGAACACCCTGTCGGAAGAATCGAAGCATATCCTGGGGAAGATTACGAAGTCGGCCTCTCGGTTACAGATGTTGATCGACGACTTACTGGCTTTTTCCCGTAGCATCGACTCCTCCCGGGATGTCGAGAAGGTAGATTTAAACCAAGTTCTGCGGGACGTACAAAGGAGCATCCAACCTCGAATTGAAGAATATGATGCGGTGGTCAAATCGCAGAGCCTGCCAACGGTCTGGGGCTACGGCAATCAACTTGCGCAACTGTTCGAGAATATTTTGGCCAATTCCCTAAAATACTGCAAGCCGGGACTTTGCCCAACTATAGATATTTCCGTTTCGGAAATTCAGGGAAGCGCGATACGTGGCGTCAGGGAATCCCAATTGGAAGATACCTTTCATAATATCACTTTTACAGACAACGGGATTGGCTTTCGAAAAGAATACGCCGAGAAGATTTTTGTGATTTTTCAGCGTCTTCACGGCCAGGATGCTTATCAGGGTTCGGGCATCGGCCTGGCGATCTGCCGCAAGGTAGTCTCTAACCATAATGGCTACATTATGGCCGACGGGGAGGAAGGAAACGGAGCAAGATTTTACGTATATTTGCCCAAGAATTCATCAACTGCTTAAAGAAGAAAATGGGGGAGTTCAACATCATCTTGATGGCGGATGACGACGCCGACGACCGTTTTTTGGTACAGGCCGCCTTCGAGGACAACGATATTCACCACGAAATGATGTTCTTCGAGGATGGTGAACAGCTACTCGACCATTTGCACACTACCTCCACCGAAGACAGGACCCGCTTCATTCTGCTCGACCTCAACATGCCGAAAAAGGACGGCAGAGAAGTTCTGCGCGCCCTCAAATCGGACAAGGCATTGAGCAAAATACCCATTATTGTGTTCAGTACCTCGAAAGCACCGGACGACATCCTGTCCTCCTATGAACTGGGTGCCAATAGTTACGTGGTAAAGCCTTCCAGCTACGAACACCTGAAAGAAGTGATCAAAAAAATCAGCGATTTTTGGCTCAACACCGCCGTTACTCCCTAGTCCGATCCGCCATTGGAACTGTATCGCCGTCCTCATTGGTGGTGAAAGCTGGTGACGTAAGGCCGGGCGGCGTTTTGGTTACCTCCTCAACCGTATCTTCCTCGATCGCAGTTGGCAAAGTCTCACCCGAAACATCGATCACCGCAGGGGGCAAGATAGGTTCAACCAAAATCAATGCGGTCGTCTCGGGAATTTCTTCGTCCTCTTCCGTGATGTCTCGCACCCATTCCAATGTCTTGATCAGTGCTCCACGGCCATATTCATTTGCGTAATTGAAGGCCAGATTCTGGGCCATGTTGGGGACGAAGAGATTAAAGGGGAATGGCAACCTTTTAAGTACCGTTCTGGCAAGCAGCGCGTTGATACCCATCTGCAAACCAATCCCCGCCGGGCCTTTTTGGCCCATATTATTCTTAACCATCTTCTGGGCAACCGAAGAGACGATCGCCAGGGGCTTTGCCTCCTCTTTCCATTCCCGCTGATCGGCGTCGAGCTGCGATTTGGCCACTTGTAAATCATTGTGCGCCTTGGCCCTTTGCGCCTTCAGGTCGTCATATGAGTTTATCATCTTGATTGCGGTAAAGTTTTTTCAAAAAATTGTTCATCAATGGCAGGAACAGCCATTTATTACTGTTCAAATAGACCAGCGTACCAATAACTGCGTAAAGAGCAGCTACGAGCAAAAAGCCCAAGGCAGCACTTCCGGTGAGCTCGGCGAGCCATAAAGCCAGCGCGATGCTGGCAAAAGTTAGGAAAAATAGCCCCAAAACTGCCAAAATAACTCCTTCGATGACTGAGGATACTATGTTGGCGGTCTTGTCAGAAACGTCCAGCGCAATCAGGTTCCAGCGGGCTTCGGCGTAATCGATTAAGTGCTGGTAGGTCGTCTCCACTTTCTCTTTCGCATCTTTCAAAATCATGAGTCAGTTGTTATATTAGATGAATGAATAGTCCGCTCCACTTTTACCAAAAGAGGTAACACTAGTTTGGCACTTAGTGTTACCTCTTTTATTCTTATGCGGCAAAGCTGCATACCAGCATTACTTCATCTTGTTAACGGCGCTTTTGGCGTCGTCCAACTGATCGTCGGCGGCATCGACGGCGTCGTTCTTGTAGTTCTTCGCCTTGTTCAATACGCTGTCAGCCGTGTCCTGAACCTTCGCTTTGCCTTTCTCAAGCGCATCCAGAGCTTCGTTGGCCCAGTTGTTGGCCGACTTCTTTATCTTCTTGCGAGTTTTATCTCCTTCTTCGGGGGCGAAAAGCATCCCGACGGTAGCACCGACGGCGGCGGCAATAAATATGCTGAAAAAAACTTTGCTGTTGTTCATGTTATTCTTGTTTAAATAAATTGAGATGAAAAATAATTGGAGGTGATAAATATCAAATTTACGATTCCAATTGCTAAAATCCTATACCAACTGCCATCAGACAGAATTAAGCAACATTAGCTAAAAAACTGGGTATCTTTTTACACACTACGCCGATTAATGTGAAAATGTGTAGAAATCTGTTACACCAAATTGAGGCAATGGGCTGGCAGGATTATTTCTCAACCAGCAGGAACGTTATGATTGGTTAGCTAATTCCCACTTCGGACTTCCTTCTGAGTCAATCGAACTATTCTTATCCACAACTCTACCAAATGGCAAGACAGTATGAAAGTAGTAATCATCGAAGATGAAGTAGAGTTAGGCCAGTTGATCGGAAACTTCCTCCGCCGCAAAATCAAAGCAAGTACTGTAAAAACGGCTACTAATATCCATGACGGGATGATTTATATTGACGAAATCCACCCGGATTTAGTTTTTTTGGATAACAATCTCCCTGATGGTAAAGGGATCAACATCATTGGGGACATCAAGCGGACTGGCGATCTACGCATCGTAATGATGAGCGCCATGACCAATTTGCGGGAGGAGGCTTTAAGAAAGGGAGTGGATTATTTTATCGACAAGCCCATTAGCTTCGTGGAGATACAGAAAATACTGAACGATTAAGGTTCATGCCATTCTCACCTTCTCTGCTTTCAATAACTCTTCCTCATCAACCAGTTCGCTTTGCTCCTCGGCGTCGCTATCGGTATTTGCGCGAAAAAGTGCGTCTATTTCGCCCTTCTGAGGCTCACCCAGTACGTACCCCAAGGCCTTGAGTCGTTCGGAGTGGTCGAATATGACTTTAAGGATCGCTATGGAGGGGAGAGCCAGTATCATGCCCGGTATGCCCCACATCATTCCGCCCATCAGGAGTGCGACAATAGCCATCAATGGGTTGATGCTGATTTTAGAACCAACGATGTAGGGTGTGATGAAATTTCCTTCTAAAAACTGAATAAACAGAAAGACTGCCCCAACTCCCACCGCGTGCATAGCAGAATCTTTAGTGACTAAAGCCATCATGATGGGCAGAGAGGAACCGATAATGACACCAACGTATGGAATAAGTAGCAGCAGTGCCGCAAAAAAACCGAAAAACACGGCATACTGAATGCCGAAGAGCAGAAGCGTGATTGTGTTGAGGGTTCCAACAATTACCATGACGGTGAACAGACCCGCCAGATAGTTGTGAATGACATCGTAGATGCGGAACAAGATTCGGTTGACTCGCTTTTTCTCTTTTTCACCCAATAGGTTGTAAATAAAGTTGCAGAAAAAGGTGCGGTAATACAACATGAAAAACATGTACAACGGGATGAGTGCAATATCGGCCAGAATGGCGGTAGTCGTAAGTAGCGCCGAAGATCCGGTGTTTTTCAGCAGGTTGGCCGACATACTTTCCAAATCGTCGATTTGGGTGGTTGTCTGAAATCCGAAGGTTTGGCTCACCCAAACTTCAAATTGTTGAAACATGACGTTGGCCTTTTCGTAGAAAGTGGGCCACATGTAAATCATGTCGGAAATTTGCAGGAAAGAGACGTACAACACGCCAGCGATCAGCCCCAGAAACAGCATGAGCGTGAGGAGGATAGCAGGAATTCGCTTCATGCCCCGGTCTTCAAGCTGCAGAGTAATGGGCGAAACGAGGATAGAGAGCAAAACGGAAACCAGCAGCGGCACTAAAAACGATTGAAGTACGATGAGCCAGTATACCGTCAGCGTCACGATGATCATCATGGCGCACACGCGGACCGGCTTGGAACTCTCGGATGTGTTAAAGGAGATCATTGGAGAAAAAAACACTCACGCATATTGACACAATTCTCACGCCAAGTGGCCATGTTACACCACTGCCCGGCACTTTACAAAGAAACGACCAAAACCGGGAAAATACATTCCCGTACACTAAACGACGGAGAATTTCTTTCCACAATTCGTTGTGATGAGGTACGCTCGGTTGGTTGGTTTGGTTTTAGACTGAATGTTTGTTGAGAAAGTCATCCTTGGCTTTCCAACAACAAAATTTCAACTAACATTACAAAAAATGAAAAAGGTAACATTAATGGTATCCGCCCTGCTGATGGGAACGATGCTCACTTTCACCTCTTGCAGCGAAAAAACCCAGGACAGTGCCGGGAATACAGTCGAAAACGCTGGCGATGATGTAGAAAACGCTACCGACAACATGGACAATGATTTTGAGCAGGGGCGTAACAACCTGCGTGACGAAATCAACGACGGCGTGGACAAACTCGATAAAAAAATAGAAGAAGCTGACGCTGAAATCGGAAAAGCATCCGCCAATGAAAAGGATCGTTGGGAGAAGCGCAAAGCGGATTTAGAAGCAGAACGCAAGGACATGAAGGCTTCCCTCGATGATCTTGACAATCGCACGAAAGACAACTGGGAAGAATTCAAGAGTGACGTGAACCGGAAAATGGAAAAGGTCAAGGCTGACCTGAATAACTGATCCAAGGTTCCCACTATTGCAGAATAGAAAGGCCGGATTCGCAGATTGCGAATCCGGCCTTTCTATTTTTGAACCAGCCTAGTTTTGGGAATAAATAATAGCCGAATAAGGGGCCAGTCCCAGCTGCACGAACTGTGGTCTGCCATCATATTCGCCTTCTTGGGTGGAAACCGATACGACCGTTTTATCCGAAAACTCTTCATCGTAGCCCTTCCAGTCACTGTTGAAACGAGGAACCCACTCGCCAGCCGCCGGAAAGCCGACGCCGTAGTCGTCGTGCGTATTCGCCGAAAAATTAATGGCCACCACGACACTGTCGCGTGAGCCTCCTTCCTTCCAGCGGTGGAAAACGATTATTTTTTTGTCCTCGTCCACCCGCAGCAACGCCACGTTCTGGCCGCTCAAGCCTCTGGTTTCGTCGTTGAAATTGCGGCGTAACCGGATCAAATCGCGGTGCAAGTCCACGTAGCCCTGAAACCGCTCGAGTCGCGACCAGTCCAGCGGATCGGTGTCCGAAAACCATTTGTCCTCCAGCAGCGGCTGCCCCTGAAAAATCATGGGGATCCCCGGAACAGTGAGTGCCAGTACTACGCCCAGTGCCGCACGTTTTTTGGAATAATAGTTATTTACGTCCGAATGGGCGATTTCCTCCGCCACGCGGGCCTGCCCATTGGAAACCTCGTCGTGCGACTCGGTGTAAATAATTCTTTCGAAAGAATCTGAATTATAACGGTGGGTGATTGCCCTGGCGACTGCCGCCATATTCCGATCGGTGTCGTTCTGGGTGATAAGTGCTTTCCTAACCGGATGCACAAATTGCGCGTCCCACTGCGCCCCGTAGCCCCAGCCGCCGTTTTCCAACTCGTTGGTGATCGAGTCCAGACTGTGCATGTCCTCGGCAATCGTGATCTTGTGCGGGTACCTTTCTTTGATCTCTGAATGAATCCAGCGGATAAGGATTTTGCCTTCGGGAATGTCGTCGCCGGGATTGCCGTTGGCCTTCACATTGCGGATGTAGGGCACCATGTCCATGCGCAAGCCGTCCACCCGGTAGTCCTCCATCCACATCAAAGCATTATCGCGGATATACCGCCGCACTTCCTCGCGCCCGAAATCGGGGCGAGTATTACCCCAGGGCGTTTCGGAGCGCCAGTCGTTGTAAAAGTAAATGCCACCGCCGTCGTTTTCGTGCCAGCCGTCGAACTGCCACAAATCCATATCCTGCGGCCCAAAGTGGTTATACACCACGTCCAAAATCACGGCCATACCGTGTTCGTGGGCGGCTTTCACAAAATTTTTGAAACCATCCGGCCCGCCGTAATCGGCCTCGATGGCGAACGGCGACGCCGGGTTATAGCCCCAGGAAGTGTCGCCGGGAAACTCAAAAACTGGCATTAACTCAATGGCATTGATACCCAAATCGCGCAGGTACGGCAGACGTTCGATGGCCGTATAAAAATCACCCGGATGATAGGGATCTTTTTTGTTGAAAGTACCCAGGTGCATTTCGTAAATCACCAGTTCATTCCAGGCCGGCGTTACAAAACCATCATTCTGCCAGTCGAAGGCTGACTGATCGTAGATGATGCCGTTGCCGATCGAACTGGTTAGCTGTAGCGCGTAAGGATCGTTGCGGTACAACTCGCCCGAGGGGGTGCGTAGCACGAATTTGTATTCTTCCCCTGCCTTGGCATTTTCTATGTCCCCTCCCCAGTACCCGTTTTCTTCGTGATCCAGGAAGTCGGCGTCTTTTTCCCAGCCATTAAAATCGCCCACTACTGCTACTGATTCAGCGTGGGGCGCCCACACTCTAAAAAATACGCCCTGTTCGTGGACTATTGCGCCCATCCCTCCTACTTCAACCTTCTCTGCTTGTTGGTCAATTTCCATTCATAAATTGTTTATTTGTGTATGCAAAATAAAGCAAGGGATGATCATTCGATCATCCCTTGTCAATTGTGTTAAACGACTATGGTTTGCTAATGTTTCAGTCGGCTTGCGCGTGCAAAGTGGCAATGCGACTCTTGGCCGAACGCAAGTCCTCCAACTGTTTGCGGATCACGCTCTCCAGCGCGTCAGGTAGACGAACGTCATCATCGTCATAATCCAGGGCGTCTTCGTAACCTGCTACGATGGTCTGCTCACCAAACTCGCAGGAACTCAGTACCGAGTCGCGGTCTTTTCCGGTTACGGCGGCTTTCAGGTCCATCCATGCGTGATGGATATCGCTCATGAAAGTGCTGTCGTCGGGGATTTCACCACCGTATTTTACGATTTCGGAGTTGAGATCGGATTTGAACTGGCTGCTTTGCTTCTCGTAAAAGCTAAACAGGGCCAGCAGGTCGGCGTCTTTGGTGTCTTCTTTTGCGTTTTGATAGCCCTTGATGCGGTCGAAATTCAGTTTCGACAATGACTCCAATACATCTTGTGCTTTTTCTGTTCTATCTGCCATGATTCAGTTATGTTTGTTTTGAAGGTTTCTTATTTGCTCGTATGAAGAACAAAGAACCTTACCACTTGGCAATGAAGACTGGTTTGGGGAAATCTAGGAACGGAAGGTGAAGCGGAGGCAGATTAGGTTGTGAATAAAAATCCACAAGTTTTTAGTTATGAATGAGTGACAGGTGAATCTCCGCCATCATGCAGCGCGCCGAGCCACCACCGTTGCCTTCTATAATAGAAAGATCGGTATGAAGTAGTTGCGCGTATTGGCTAAGTGTAGCGCGCTGGTCTTCGGTCAAGGCAAAGTAAGCGCTACTGGACATGACCAGAATTTTAGCATCATTGCTGCTTTGCACCAGCAGCATATTGCCCGCAAAGTTCTTCATCTGGTCGAGAGTTATTTTCACGATTTCCTTCTCGGTTTCTTCCAGCCGCTTGGTCACCCGCTGTCTTTCAGTAGGGTCTTTGATCGCTTCCAGGCATATTACCGCAAAAAAGTCACCCACGCACATCAGGACATTAGTGTGGTAAATCGCCACGCCGTTGTCATCCAAAGCCGAAAAACTGATGACTTCGTAGTCCGCTGCTTCCCCGAAAGCCGCTAGTACTTCGGGATGTGTCCGGGGCGACAAACACGCATAGGCGATTTTGTGCCGGCGATCCAATACCATGCTGCCCGTAGCTTCCAGGAATTTGTCTTCTTTCTCAAAATGCGAAAGGTCGATTATTTCCTCCACCCGAAAGCGTCGCCGCAAATCTTCGACGATGTCAGTACGGCGCTCTACCCGGCGATTGGGGGCCATCATAGGAAAAAGGATTATTTTCCCATCCCGGTGCGTAGTGATCCAGTTATTGGGAAAAATGGAGTCGGGCGAATACGGGTTTAACGTATCTTCGTAAACGCGCATGTCCACCCCGGCGTCGGACAGTTTGGCAACCATCCGCTCGAACTCTTCCAGCGCCTTCTGTTGCGCGACGCGGCGGGTTTCCTCCGCAAAGTCGGCATCCATGAACTCGTTGCTTTTGGCGGTCTGCTCATTGTAAGCAAAGCGCACCGGACGCACCATAAAAATGTGCGGGGTAGTTTGGGGGTGAGGCGTTATGGCGCGGACGGGAGGCATGAGGCGTCTAGTTTAATCATTACACAGTTCAACAACTTTCCCGCAGCATCGGCATACTCATGCAGTGCGAGCCGCCTCGGGCGCGGGAGAGTTCGGCAGAAGGGAGCATGATGAAGGTGTCGATAATGGTGTCGGGTGATGACGTTCCGGCTTCAAATTCAGCCAATAAATCGGCGGCTTTGATAGTGCGGAAACCAGCGGTTCGGAAGGCGTCGAGGGTTTTGTCGTTGCGGTCGTAGCCGATGACCACGCCGTCTTTCAGGGCAAGCAAGTTACAGGAATCGGTCCACTGTTCGCGTTCGCCGAAGGGAAATTCATTATTACCGGAGTAAATGAATTTTATCTCTTCCTTGCTCCCCAAATCATTCTCGCTGATGTCGGCCAGCAGGTCTTCCAGGTTCTCGATTTCGATCGGCTTTTGTTCCAAGCCTTTGTAGAACTGCATGATCTTCATCTTTTGGCCCAGCACTTTGGGGCCGAAAAAATGCAACACGTCTTTCTTGCGGCTTTCGTCGCCCTGCCGCGCCAGCGATCCGAGCAGCACCCACACGTTTTTCTTGACCTGGGTAAAAACCGTGTCGATGTGCATGTAGTCGCGCTTCTTTGGAATCTGCACGATGGTGATGGTGTCCACCACATTTTTCTCAAACAAGATCTTCATCGTCTGCTGCGCGGCGTAGAGCGTCGTGCGTTCGCTGCAACCGATGAGCAGGTGCCGGGGCGCGACCATCATGACATCGCCGCCTTCCAGCGTCGAGCGGTTGAAGTCGCTCAGTTGCTCGTCTTCCAGAATCAGGAAATGCCGCGCGTTGTCGGGGATTTCGATGATCTTGTCGCGGTAGTCGGTAAACAGCGCATGATGGAAGAAAATGTACTGCGCCAGCAGTGACTCGCGCGTCCGGGCAGCCTTGGCCGGGCGATTGAGCAGGATGTGATCGTCTATAACGATGCCGATGTCACGGGTAAAGATCAGGTTGGGCAACGGTGAAAACAGCATCTGCTCGTCGGACTGCGACCCCGAGATGAATATTTTGGCCAATTCCTCCGGGTCGTGCTTCGCCAGTTCCATTTGCGTAGCGTGGGAGCATTTCTCGATGCCGCAGATGGAAGCGATCAATTTGGTGCGCACCACCTCGTCTTTCAGAATATCCGCCAGCAGGTTTTGCAGGTCGATTACCTTTTCAGAATTGAAATAGCCCGCATTACCAGGTTTGTAAAAGGCCCGCGACGCATCGGCGTCGATGTCCGCGATTTTGCCCTTGACCTTTTCGGGGTCGAGAAAATACAGCAAAAGCTTCACGTAATAGTCGTATTCCTCGCGCCGCATGGTGTCCAGGTGCACAATGTCCTCGAAAAGCCAATCCTGCGCTTTGGAAGGCACTACTTTCCCCAGCCCCCGGTCGGGACTATGAATGAGTAGCCGCCGCAGCCGCCCCACTTCGGAGGTTACTTTGATTTTATCAGAATTGCTTTTGCCGATTTTCATAGTATCGTTTCATGCCTAAAAATGCCTTTCGCAAAGTACGGAGGATTATTTTTCAATAAAAAGTCGGTTAAATCCAACCTATTCCAAGGTCCCGGCACAAAGCCCGAATATGGGGAACAACCTACCGTGCTTAGGGGTTATACAGACTGCCGGAGTTGTTTAGAAACGTTCTAATTGCCGTTTCTTTTCCCGCTTCCGGCGGCGTATCTTTGCATTTACGCAAAAAAAAATGACACGAAACACCCTATATGCTTACCATTAAAGACTTACATGCCTCCATTGAAGGCAAAGAAATATTAAGGGGCATCAATCTGGAAGTAAAACCAGGCGAAGTCCACGCCATCATGGGACCCAATGGCTCGGGCAAGAGTACCCTGGCCTCGGTACTGGCGGGCCGTGAAGAATACGAAGTAACGAGCGGTAGCGTGGACTTCGAGGGCAGAGATCTGCTTGACCTCGCGCCCGAAGAACGCGCGGCGGAGGGCATTTTCCTGGCTTTTCAGTATCCTGTTGAAAGTCCCGGCGTGACCACCATCAACTTCCTGAAAACCGCCGTCAACGAAATGCGCAAGTACCGGGGCGAGGCCCCGCTGGACGCCGCACAGTTTTTACGGATGGTTCGCGAGAAAGCTAAGCTGGTCAAAATGAACGACTCGCTTCTGAAGCGCTCACTCAATGAGGGCTTCTCGGGCGGTGAAAAAAAGCGCAATGAGATTTTCCAAATGGCCGTGCTGGAACCCAGACTGGCGATTCTGGACGAAACCGATTCTGGTCTGGACATCGACGCCCTGCGCATCGTAGCCGAGGGCGTCAATACCCTCCGCTCGTCCGAAAAAGCAACCATCGTCGTAACCCACTATCAGCGCCTTCTCGACTACATCGTCCCTGATTTTGTCCACGTACTTTACAAAGGACGGATAGTAAAATCCGGCAGCAAGGAACTGGCGATGGAGCTAGAAGATAAAGGATACGACTGGATTAAGGCGGAGGTGGAAGCCGTTGTTTAGTGATGAATGATGAGTGATGAATGTTGGTTTGCTGGCCTTGAGATAGAGACAGGGCCAACTCTTTACATTCTGCTATTCACTCGTCCAAAATGAAAAAAATGGGTACTGAAACTATAGATTTAAAAGAAAAGCTGGTGGCTGATTTCCGCTTACGGGAATCAGCGATGAACGGGGAGGCAAAAACGCCGCTGCACCAGACGCGGCAAAAAGCGCTGGCCCGATTCGAGGAGTTGGGCTTCCCTACGCCTAAGAATGAAGAGTGGAAGTACAGTAATGTGCGGAACCTGACGAATCAGGATTTTGATTTTGGGGGAGAACACGCGATTACGGCTGAGGACATCGACTCTCTTAAAATTCCAAATCTGACCGGAAACATCCTGTATTTTATCAATGGCAGATACGAGGCCGGACTTTCCAGCATTATATCACCCGCTTGGCAGGTTTCCATTCAGCCTTTGCGAGAAGCCCTTACTGCCAATCCTGAGTTAGTAAGCACCTACTTTGGCCTTTTGGTCGATACGCAGGGCGAGGCCTTTACGGCCTTGAACACCGCCTTCGCGGGTGATGGGGTTTTCATTCACGTGCCGAAAGGCAAAGTGGTGGAAGAACCCATCGTGCTGTATTTCATCAATGACGCCCGTTCGGGCAACGTGGGAGCGCAGCCGCGAAACCTGTTCGTCATTGAGCAGAACGCGCAGGTGCAACTGACCGAGACGTTCCTGACGCTGGGTGAGTCATCGGCCTTCACCAATGCCGTGACCGAAATTCACGTGGCCCAAGACGCGCACGTACAATATTACAAGGTGCAGAACGACAGCGACGCAGCCTACCACATCGGCACCACGCAGGTGCGCATGGCCGACAACTCGCACTTTTACGCCGCTACGGTTTCGCTGAACGGCGGCTTTACGCGCAACAACCTCCACATCGCCCTCGACGGCGAGCGTTGCGATGCCCACATGTACGGGCTGTATTTTCCCGACGGCAAGCAACACATCGATAACCATACTGTCGCCGACCACTGCAAGCCCAATTCGGAAAGCAACGAGTTGTACAAAGGCGTGCTGCGCGGACAATCGACGGGCGTGTTCAATGGCAAGATTTTCGTCCGCGAAGACGCCCAGAAAACCAACGCCTTTCAGTCGTGCAAAAACGTAGTGCTGTCGCCGCAGGCGACTATGAACGCCAAGCCACAGTTGGAGATTTGGGCCGACGACGTCAAATGCTCGCACGGCACCACCATCGGACAACTGGACGACGAAGCGCTCTTTTACCTCCGTTCGCGCGGAATTTCCAAAGCCGAAGCTATGAGTTTGCTCATGTTCGCTTTTTGCGAAGACGTGATTACCCAAATCAAAATCGAGCCAATTCGGGCGTATTTGGAAGAGATTATTGCGGAAAAGTTGAAATAGTCGATCGTTAAATTATGCTAACAGAAACAGACACCATATCCCAACTGGACATTGCCAAAATCAGGTCGGATTTTCCGATTTTGAACGAGGTCGTGAACGGTAAACCACTGGTATATTTCGACAATGCCGCCACCACGCAGAAGCCGCGACAGGTGATCGACGCGCTGGCGGGTTACTACGAGCATACCAACGCCAATATTCATCGGGGCATCCACCATTTGGCCGAGAAGGCCACGGCTGATTTTGAGGCCACGCGCCGCCGGGTTCAGAAGTTTATGAACGCTCGACTGCCGGAAGAGGTGATTTTCACCTACGGCACCACGGACAGCATCAACCTGGTAGCCCAGACTTACGGGCGCGCCTTCCTGAAAGCGGGCGATGAGATCGTCATTAGCACGATGGAGCACCACTCCAACATCGTCCCCTGGCAGATGCTCTGCGAGGAAAAGGGCTGTGTGTTGCGCATCATTCCCATTAATGAGGCGGGTGAGTTACTGTTGGACGAGTACGAAAAAATGCTCTCAGAAAAGACGAAATTCGTTTCCGTTGTCCACGTTTCCAACGCGTTGGGTACCATTAATCCCGTAGCCCAAATCATAGAAAAAGCCCATGCGGTAGGGGCGAAAGTTCTGATCGATGGGGCGCAGGCGACGTCGCACATCGACATCGACGTGCAGGCGCTGGACTGCGATTTTTATGCTTTTTCGTTGCATAAACTTTACGGCCCGACGGGCATGGGGATTTTGTACGGCAAAGAAGAAATCCTGAATGCTATGCCGCCTTATCGCGGTGGCGGTGAGATGATTAAGGAAGTAACGTTTGAAAAGACGACCTACAACGAACTGCCTTATAAATTCGAGGCCGGCACGCCTAACATCGCCGACGTGGTCGCCGCCAAAACGGCCATCGACTACGTGGAGAACCTCGGCAAAGATGCCATCGCCGATTACGAAAACTATCTCTTGGAATACGCCACTAACGCGCTATCCAGCATCCAGGGTTTGAAAATCGTGGGAACTGCCAAAGAAAAAGTAAGCGTTATCTCCTTCCTCATGGACGGTATTCACCACCAGGACATCGGTGTGCTGCTCGACCAGCAGGGCATCGCCATTCGCACGGGCCACCACTGCACGCAGCCACTCATGCACCGCTTTGGCATTCCCGGAACCTCCCGCGCCTCCTTCGCTGTTTACAACACAATCGAAGAAATCGACCGCCTGGTAGCGGGGCTGGAGAAAGTGAAAAAGATGTTAGGATAAAATGACTATCAAAGAAAAACAAGACGAACTCATCGAAGACTTTGCTCTTTTTGACGATTGGGAGAGCAAATACGAATACATCATTGATATGGGCAAGCAGTTAGCGCCTTTGCCGGAAGAGTACAAGACTGAAGAAAATATTATCAAAGGTTGCCAGTCGCGGGTATGGCTGCACGCCGAAACCGACGGCGAGAACGTTAAATTTGAGGCCGACAGCGATGCGATTATCGTAAAAGGTCTAGTCAGTATGCTTGTTAAAGTTTTATCCGGCCATAATGCCGAGGAAATCGCCAAGTCTGATCTTTATTTTATGGAGAAGATCGGCTTACACCAACACTTGGCCCAAACCCGTTCAAACGGCTTGGCCAGTATGGTGAAACAAATGAGAACGTACGGCTTGGCGTATCAAAGCCTTAATCAGTAGATATTAGATATGAGAGTTTGGCTTTTGTGCCGACTCTTCTTCTCTCATAATTCATATCTAATATCTCGTATCTCGTATCTAAAAAAATGGAAACTACCACCCTTACCGAAGCAGAACTTAAAGAGGAAATTGTCAAGGCGATCAAGCGCGTGTACGACCCGGAAATTCCAGTGGATGTGTACGAACTGGGTCTGATTTACGACCTCAAAATATTCCCCGTCAACAACGTCTACGTCTCTATGACCTTGACCTCTCCCTCTTGCCCCTCAGCGGGTACTTTACCAGGCGAAGTCGAGCAGCGCATTCGTGAAGTGGAAGGCGTCAATGACGTGAGTTTGGAACTCACCTTCGACCCACCTTACACGACCGAAATGATGTCCGAAGAAGCGAGGTTGGAGTTAGGGTTTATGTAAGAAGATAGGCACATAGGCACATAGGCACAAAGTTTAAGAACTGCGTTATTAGTAAGGTTCCTAACCTAAACGTCTAAGCAAATTAACAGCATCGGAGCGGCGAACCGCTTCAACGATTACACAGTTAAACAATTAAACAACAAAACATATGTATCCTCCACATTTAGTTGCCCCCATGAAGGCCGACCTTACGAGCGTTGGTTTTCAGGAACTTCTGACCGCCGAGGCGGTAGATAATTTCATGACCAACGCCGAAGGCATCACGCTGGTGATGGTCAACTCAGTCTGTGGTTGCGCGGCGGGTGCTGCACGTCCCGGCGTGAAAGCGGCCCTAGCCAAGAGTGAGATTAAGCCCGACAATCTGGTGACGGTATTTGCCGGTGTCGATACCGATGCTGTGAACAAGATGCGGGAGTATTGCCTCCCCTACCCTCCTTCGTCGCCCGCTATCGCCTTATTCCGCGATGACGAACTGATTCATTTCATTGAGCGTCACCACATCGAGGGTCGCTCCGCTGAAATGATCGCCCAGCACCTGGTGATGGCGTTCGACGAATTTTGCGGCGAGAAAGCGTAAGTCGTTCAAAGTTCTTTGTAGAGCAAAACAAAAGCAAGGCGGCCCTATTGGTCGCCTTTGCTCTTATTTTACAAAACCAAAACCTTAGCTCATGCGTTAGAAAAAATGACATCCACCGCCATTATTTCGACAGCGCACGGGCGCCCCCGTCACTCATTCTCTAATTCAAAATTGATATGCAAGGACATCATTTTTCTAAATTCATCCCCGAGGAGCAGGGACCGAATAGCAAGTTCGAGCAATTGCTCAATATTTTCCAACAACTATTGCTGATGACTTCCGGTGATGTAAGCGAAGCCATGCAGTGGCTCAGCGAATTGGACCGGCGTTATGGTTTGACTAACGACAAATATGGAGTTGGCGATTTTTACGAAGATTTAAAGAAAAAGGGCTACATCACTGAGAAAGAAGGCGAAGGCCAATTCGTAATGACGCCTAAGGGTGAACAGAGTATTCGCAAGAGCGCTTTGGACGAAATTTTCGGCAAGTTAAAACGCTCCAATTCCGGTGGCAACCACCACACGCCCTTCACGGGTACCGGCGACGAGTTGAGCAGCGATGTACGGGCTTATCAATTCGGTGACTCGCTCGAGCAAATTTCCATGACCGAGTCCATTAAAAATGCCCAGGTGAATCATGGCATCGGCGATTTCACGCTCATGGAGCAGGATTTGGAAGTGGTGGAAAAGGAGCAAAAGACGACAACCTCGACCGTGATGATGATTGACATCAGCCACTCTATGATTCTCTACGGCGAAGATCGCATCACGCCCGCTAAAAAGGTAGCGCTGGCGATGGCCGAATTGATTAAAACGAAGTATCCCAAGGATTCGCTGGACATTATCGTCTTCGGCAACGACGCCTGGCAAATTCAAATCAAGGACTTACCGTACCTGGAAGTTGGGCCGTACCACACTAACACGGTGGCGGGACTGGAACTGGCGATGGATTTGTTACGCCGCCGCAAAACGCGCAACAAGCAGATTTTCATGATTACCGATGGCAAACCGACCTGTCTGAAAGAGGGAATTAATTACTACAAAAACAGCTTCGGCCTGGATCGCAAAATCGTTAGTAAGACGCTGACGCTGGCCGCCCAATGCCGTCGACTGGATATTCCGGTGACGACGTTCATGATTGCCTCTGACCCGTATCTGAAGCAATTTGTCCAGAATTTTACTCAAGTCAACAATGGCCGGGCTTATTACAGTAATCTGGACGGCCTGGGAAGTTTCGTTTTGGAAGATTTTCAGCGAAACCGTCGCAAGAACATCAAATAAAAAAGGGGCCATCCGACGGATGGCCCCTTTTTTATTTGATGTTCTTGCGACTATCACTCAGCCGGAATGCGCAACACTTGACCGGGATAAATCTTATCGGGGTCAGACAGCATGGGCTTGTTAGCCTCGAAGATTTGGGGATATTTCTTCATGTCGCCATATACTTCTTTGGCAATCTTGGAGAGTGAATCACCGCTTTTCACCGTATAGTAAGTCGCTTCGGGAGCCGATTCGGCAACTGTCATGCGGTTGTCCACCTGCGACACACCTTCCACATTACCTACTGCAAGTGCAATACGCTCGGCATCGGCCTGCTTTTCCACTTCGCCTTCCAGTACCACGGTGTCCCCGGAGGTCTTGACCTGGATGGTCTTATAAGTTAATCCCAAAGCCTTCACATGCGCCAATAAGGCACTCGCGCGGAGGGGTTCGGCTTCGGCGGCGGGAGCGGCGGCGGCTTCCTTGTGAAAAACCTTTTCACCAACTCCTTTCAAAAATGACATCAATCCCATGTTTCTCTTCTGTTTAAATAAATGAATGTAAAAAATCGAATGGCCCGAATCTGAGATTTTGACTAAATCGACAATCTATATACGTAAAAGAATTATGCCCGTCACATCTAAAAGAAATCCCTCAAGCGGCTTCCAGCCCGGCGGCGAAGGTGCAGAACTGATTCCTAAACTCGTGATAATTTTGCTCAAAGTAAAAAATCTCCTCTCGAATGTAACTGCATTCCGGTTTATTTTTCTGCCAGTTGACAAACCGTTGGTCTGCAGCAACAGCCTGTGCATTGGTGTTACCGTCGGCCGTAATCTCCGCCAAAATTTTATTGATCGAGCGAAGGTAATCATGGAGCTGACTCATCAATTCCGAAAGCCGTTGGGGAAGAATATTCCCCTGGAGATTGAGGAGATAACTCTCAAATATGGCCAGTTCGCGGCGGTTGAATTCAAGCTCGTTCTTCCAGAGAAGATGCTCGAATTTAAGGTTAGGGGGGTTAGCGGACTTATTCATGGTTAGTTGAGTTTAGGTTTAGGCTAAATGGGTTTGAAAATACAAACTATTTCAAACAAAATCTATTCCCGCCAAGCTTTTTTGTGTGCCATTCCGTTTTCCAAAGATGGACTTCCGGGAAAGGTGCTAGTTTTGCGAACTACTCACCGTCCACCTTTTCACCCTTCCATTTATGAACCGCTCCGAGAACATCGCCCGACTGCAAACCGAAACCTTCGACATCTGCATCATCGGTGGCGGGGCCAGCGGTTCCGGCTGTGCCCTGGATGCGGCCCTGCGCGGCTATAAGGTGGCCATGATTGATAAGAAAGATTTCGCCTCCGAAACCTCCTCCCGCTCCACCAAACTCATTCATGGCGGCGTCCGGTACCTGGAACAGGCCTTTACGGGGCTAGATTTCGCCCAATTGAAGCAAGTACGGCACGGACTGGAAGAGCGTCGTATAGTCATCAAAAACGCCCCGCACCTGGCCCGCCCACTGGCGTTGCTGACGCCCGTTTTTTCCCTGTTCGAAGGCTTGTATTACAGCATCGGATTAAAAATGTACGACTGGTTCGCCAACGACGAAACGCTACCCAAAGGCAAGTGGCTTTCCAAGAAAGAAGTCATGGCCCGGATGCCAACGCTCGATAAAAACAAACTCCACAGCGCGGTGCTTTACTACGACGGTCAGCACGATGACGCCCGCTACTGCCTGGCCATCGTGCAATCGGCCTACGAGCAGGGCGTGGCCGTAGCCAACTACGTGGGCGTAACGGGTTTTGAAAAAGACGAACACAAAAAATTGTCGATAGCTAACGCCAAGGATGAATTGAGCGGGGAAGAATTTTCGATTAAAGCCAAAATATTCATCAACTGCAGCGGAACCTTTGCCGACCAAATCCGGCATTGGGCCAACCCTAAGCTTCCCTCCCGTATCCGCCCCAGCAAAGGCGTTCACGTGGTGCTGCCTTACGAAACGCTCAACAGCACCGATGCCATGTTGATTCCCAAGACCAGCGATGGCCGCGTGGTGTTCGCTATTCCGTTCGAGGGACAACTCGTCGTGGGTACCACGGACACGGAATTTAAGGACGGGACGCAGGAGCCTTTTTTGGATAAGAATGAGGTTGAATTTCTGCTCGGCGCCTTGCGGCCTTACCTGAAAAAATCGCCGCAGCCCGAGGACGTGACGGCGGGCTTTGGTGGCTTGCGGCCGCTGCTGGCCGCCGATCCGACTAAATCCACCAAAGGCCTTACTCGCGACCACGAAGTGGAACACGACGCAGAATCGAACCTGGTAAGTTTACTGGGCGGCAAGTGGACAACCTACCGCCTGATGGCCAAAGATACGCTGGATGGCGTGGAAGAGATCCTGGGCCAAAGCCATCCTTGTCTGACCGCCGACCACCTGCTGGCGGGGGGCGAAAATTTCAGCTACGACGCCTGGAAAAACCTTCAGCAAAAATACGATTTGGACGAGGATACCTGCAAGCACCTGATTTTGAAGTACGGCTCTCGGGCAGATAACGTCCTGAAATTAACTCAGGAAGACACTATGCTCGCCGAGCGATTGGTTTTACGCCTTCCTTACCTTAAAGCCGAAGTCGTGTACGCCGCCCGTCACGAAATGGCCGTTATGCCCCGCGACTTCCTGGCCCGGCGCATCCGCCTGGAAATCACCGACTGGAACGCCACGCTCGAATGTCTGCCGACCGTTTGCGACCTGATGGGTCGGGAACTGAGCTGGGACGCCGCCACCGAACGTCGTATGGAGAATGATTACACGGCGATGGTGCGGGACTTTCAGCGGGAGGCATGGGGGTGAATAATAATTGAGATCTTTTCAGAGATTTTCCGTTGGCAAATTGCTGTTTTTGTCAAATCAGAAATCTTTTCCAAAATTCATCTCTCCCGCCTCGACTTTCACCTCCAGATGATTTTCTCTGGGCGGAATCGGACAATTAAAACCTTCTGAGTATGCACAATACGGATTATAGGCTTTATTGAAATCCAACACGCAATCATTTTCTTCAATATCCTTAATCCTAAAATCGAGGTAACGTCCGCCGCCGTAGGTTTCGTGGGCGTTGGTGAGGTCTTTGAAGGGGACGAAAAGGTAGTCGCGGTACTGCGGCATCCGGCGCAAATCCAGGCTTTGATAGACATTCAGTTTCTGCTTTTTCCCGGCTAATTCAAAGCGCAGCTCTCCGTATTTGACATAGGGCTTGCGCTTGCCGCTGTACGTCAGCATCTGGAATGGCTCACTACCGGGCGTCGACACGAACTCCGCCCGCAGACGGTAAGTCAAATCCGGTTCAAAAAACCGTAGATATTCGAGATCACCCTTCTTGAGCGGTGAGTTGGGGGTTTTCAAAAACTCCGCCTTGTACTCCTCCCGATGATGCGCAACGTCTTCCCCAAAATTCTGCGCCCTCAGTGAAAAATGAAGGCAGAGAGGAACAATTAGCGAAATGGGTAAAAGCAATTTGTTCATTTTCAAAAGATTTTTTTTTATAAAAAACTGAAATTCAGGCTAATAATCCGCCAATCGTTGACCATTGATCATTAACCGTTGACCCAAAACGAAAATTATCCCTAAATTCACCATGCCAAAGCAAAGGCCAAACTAAACCAGCAACCCCAACAACTCCCCATGTCGTACACCAAACGTGTCCTGATCGCCGAAGATAGCTCGGTCATTCAAAACCTCGCCCGCAAAATCCTGGAATTCCAAAACTACGAAATCACCGCCGTTAAAAACGGGGAGCAAGTATTGCAACTGCTCGAAAAAGAGAAATTCGACATCATCCTGCTCGACATAAACATGCCTATTATGGACGGCATGGAGTGCGCCCGCAGCATTCGCAGCCTGAAAGACGCCGAGAATTCCAAGACGCCCATCGTGGCCATTACGGGTAATGCCAAAAACTATACCGACGAAGATTTCAAGGAAGCGGGCTTCAACGATGCCCTGATGAAGCCCCTCAACTTTGACCGCCTGGTGGAAGTGGTGGCGAACCTGACGGAATAGTTCGCATGAAGGTTACGCTTCTGGGTACGGGTACTTCGCAGGGAGTCCCCATCATCAACTGCGACTGCGCCGTTTGCCGTTCGCTCGACTACCGCGACAAGCGGCTGCGGGTGTCGGTCTGGATCGAGGTGGATGGCAAATCCTTCATCATCGACACCGGCCCCGATTTTCGGCAGCAGGTGCTGCGGGCGCGGGTTCACCAGCTCGACGCCGTGCTGTTCACCCACGAACACAAGGACCATACTGCCGGACTGGACGACGTGCGGGGCTTTAATTTTTCCCAAAAGAAAGATATGCCGCTCTATGGGCGGCAATCGGTGCTGAACCAAATCAAGGCCGAGTTTGCTTATGCTTTCGTAGAAAAACCCTACCCCGGTGCGCCGCGCTTACAACTGCATCCTATCGAAAATAAGCCCTTCGAGGTGGAGGGCGTGACGGTTACGCCAATCCAGGTAATGCATCATCTGCTGCCCGTTTTTGGCTTCCGTATCGGCGACTTTGCCTACATCACCGACACCAATTACATCGCCGAAGAAGAACTCGAAAAACTAAAAGGCACCAAAATTCTCGTCCTCGACGCCTTGCAGCGTGAAGGCCATCTCTCCCACTTCACCCTCGCCCAGGCTCTCGCCCTCATCGAACGCCTCGACATTCCCCAAACCTACCTCACCCACCTCAGCCACCGCATGGGCAGGCACGAGGAAGTGGAAAGGGAACTGCCGGAGGGGGTGAGGTTGGGCTTCGACGGATTAGTTCTGGAAATAGGCCCAAAGGGGCAGAGGCACAAAGGCACAAAGTAGGCTGGCGCAAGTTGAAATTGGCTTTGATTACAGAAGATAATTTATACTTTGTGCCTTTGCCCCTCTACTACTAAGCTTCCATACACCCCACCTTCATGCACCAAAACCACTATTTCCTCCGCCAACTGGCCCCGGCACTCGACCGTGAGATCGTAGGAAAGCAGTTTTTAGAGGCTTTTAGTCAGGAGCGGGATGAGATTATTCTGGTGTTTGCCGAGGGACGGGGAAAGCATAATTTTTACAAACCTTTCTTTATCAAAGCTTCGCTGCGGCCGGATTTTGCCAGCCTTAGCTTTCCCGAACAGTTCGACCGCGCCCGCCGCAACAGCGTGGATTTGTTTACTAGTTTGTACGGACAGACGGTCAGTCAAGTGCGGGTATTCAACAACGAGCGGGCTTTAGGGATTTACCTTGAAAACGGCGAATTGTTAGTTTTCAAATTGTTCGGCAACCGCTCCAACATTTTGCATTTCAGTGCCGAGGGCGAGGTAACCGATATTTTCAATAATAAACTCACGGGTGATCACGCGCTAAAACTTGCTGATCTTGACCGCGATTTAGACCAGTCATATGCTGCTTTTATGGCGCAGGAGGGAAAGTTTGAGAAGCTGTTTCCAACTTTTGGAAAAGTGGTCAAGGAATATCTCCAACTGAAACTGGCAACGGCAGAAAATCTGGAACAGAAATGGGAAATTATTCAAGAAGTTTTAGAAAAACTTAGTTATCCTACTTTTCACCTCACGCAACTCCACCATCTGCCGACGCTGTCGCTGCTGCCCGTCGGTGAAATCACCGAGACATTCGATGACCCGCTGAAAGCGCTCAATCGCTTTTACTACGCGTATGCTCGCGTCGGCAATCTTGAAAAAGAAAAGAGCGAATGGCTGCGACTTTTGCAAAAGCGTATCAAGCAGACGGAAAACTACCTCACCAATTCATTTCAAAAACTAGTCGAGTTGGAAGAGGGCGGCAAAAACGAAGAACTGGGCCATATCCTGATGGCCAATCTGCACCAAATCCCCGAGCGCAGCGAGCGGGTGGAACTGCACGACTTTTACCGCGATCAACCCGTTTTTATTAAGCTAAAAAAAGACCTCTCGCCGCAAAAAAACGCCGAAGTCTATTACCGTAAGGCCAAAAACGAGAAAATCGAGACGGACAAAATTCAGGAAAACCTGGATTTGCGAGCGCAGGCGCTGGCCCAATTGCGGGCACACTATGCCAACATTGAGGAGATAGACGGGCTGCGCGATCTGCGCACTTACGTCAAGAAAAACAGCCTTGCTCCCGGCAAAACCACCGAGGACCAAGGGCAACTTTTTCGCCGTGTCGAATTCCAAAACTTTGTGATATTAGTAGGAAGAAACGCCAAAAACAACGACCTGCTCACCCAGCAATACGCCCACAAGGAAGACCTCTGGCTCCACGCCCGCGACGTTACGGGTTCGCACGTCCTCGTCAAGCATCAGGCGGGCAAGAAATTCCCGGCCCCCGTCATCGAACGCGCCGCCGAACTGGCCGCCTGGTACTCCAAACGCCGCACCGACAGCCTGTGTCCGGTCATAGTCACGCCCAAAAAATTTGTCAGAAAACCCAAGGGCCTGCCGCCGGGGGCAGTGGTGGTGGAGAAAGAGGAAGTGGTGATGGTGGAACCGTTGGAGTGATTTGAGATTTTTTATTCATTCATAAATAATTTTTCTATGCTTTTTTTCCGGCTACGCAGCGTTGCCTTTGTTCTCTTTCTATCGAGCCTTTCCGGCCTTGCTTTGGCGCAACCTACCCAGCGCGTGTATCTGTCAGGCACCGACAAAGACCACACGGTTCAGTGGGATTTTTTTTGTGATAAAGGAATGAACAGCGGCCAATGGACGAAAATCGCCGTTCCCTCCAACTGGGAATTGCAGGGCTTTGGCAAGTATAGCTACGGCGTGCAAAATCGGCGCGACAGCACCAAAGCCGACGAAACGGGGAAATATAAACACAACTTCGACGTGCCGAAGGACTGGAAAAGCAAGCGCATTTTCATCGTCTTTGGCGGCTCCATGACTGATACGGAAGTCAAAATCAATAGCAAAGCCGTCGGCCCCACGCACCAGGGCGGTTTCACCCAGTTTCAGTACGAAATCACGCCGTTCGTTAAAACAGGCCGTAACCTTTTGGAGGTGACGGTACACAAAGAATCGGCCAACCGCTCGGTCGATGTGGCCGAGCGACACGGCGATTTCTGGGCGTTTGGCGGCATTTACCGGCCCGTTTATTTAGAGGTGGTCCCCCCGCAATTCATCGAACGGGTAGCCATCGATGCGCGGGCCGATGGGGCTTTCTCCGTCGATGTGTTCTCTTCAAAAACCAGTTCGGGCCAAAAACTGGAAGTGCAGGTTCAAACCCTGGATGGTCGCAACGTGGGGGCGGCTTTCTCGGCTAATGCCAATCCCGCCGATGAAAAAACGACCCTGAAACAGGCATTCAAAAACGTAAATCTTTGGAATGCCGAAACGCCCAATCTGTACCAGGTCGTGGTGTCGCTGACGGGGCAGCAGGGCGTAATCCATACGCACACCCAGCGGTTTGGTTTTCGCACGATCGAGGTCAGGAAGAGCGACGGCATCTACGTCAACGGGCAGAAAGTAATGCTGCGGGGCGTGAATCGGCACACGTTCGTCCCCGAAACGGGCCGCACCACCAGCAAAGCCGTCAGCATCGGCGATATAAAACTGATGCAGGAAATGAATATGAACGCGGTGCGGATGTCGCACTACCCGCCCGACGTGCATTTTCTGGATGCCTGCGACTCACTGGGTATGTACGTGCTGGACGAGCTGACGGGCTGGCAGAACAAGTACGATACGCTGGTGGGTCAAAAATTGGTAAAGGAATTGGTCATCCGAGATGTCAACCACCCGTCCATCCTATTCTGGGACAACGGCAACGAAGGCGGCTGGAACCGGGGTCTGGATAATGATTACGCACTCTATGATCCACAAAATCGCACGGTTTTGCATCCCTGGGAGCGCTTCAACGGCTTCGACACCAAGCACTACATGAATTATGATTATCTGGTGAACTCTTCCCTGTACGACGCCGATATCCTGATGCCCACCGAGTTCATGCACGGCCTGTTCGACGGGGGCCACGGGGCGGGACTGGACGATTTCTGGTCCCTGATGCTCAAGCACCCGCACAGTTCGGGGGGATTCCTGTGGGTATTCGCCGACGAGGGCGTGGTGCGAACTGATAAGAAAAACCCGGACGGCTCGGCGGTCATCGATGTATTTGGCAACAACGCCCCCGACGGCATCGTGGGGCCGCACCACGAGAAAGAAGCCAGTTTCTATACCATCAAAGAACTCTGGTCGCCGGTTAGAATCACCCGGACCATTTTGCCACGGCAGTTCGATGGCAAAATCGAAGTCGAAAACCACTACTCGTTCACCGATTTGAGTAAGTGCCAATTTAGCTGGCAGTTGGTGTCGTTTCCCAAACCGACCGATGCGTCCACGCAGGCGATCGTGAAAGAGTCGGGCAAAGTCGTCAACGTGGCAGTTCCGCCGGGCGAAACGGGCTACCTGCGCCTGAATCTGCCCGCCAACTGGAACAATAGCGAAGCCCTATACCTGACGGCCACGGATCCCAACGGGAAAGAGCTTTTCACCTGGTCCTGGCCGATTCCTGCATCCGAAAAAGATCCGACATCCGTAGCAGCCTCATCATCCATCCCGACCGCTGCCGATGTGTCCGAAAGCGGCAACCTACTAACCGTCAAAACCGGCAGTCAAACCTACACCTTCAATAAGACGACGGGTTTCCTGGTCAAAGTGGAAAATCCAGCCTCAGAAATATCGCTGGCCAACGGGCCGATGCTGGCGGGCGTGAAACTGACGCTGAAATCGTTCCGGCATTTCGCGGGTAAAGCGGGTTACGAAATTGTGGCGGAGTACGAGGGCAACCGCAACCAGTTCACGGCGCACTGGCTGCTGGTGGCCAACCAACCCGCCGAACTGAGCTACTCGTATTCGCAGCGGGGCGAGGCCGATTTCATGGGCATTACCTTCGATTATCCCGAAAAACTGATCACGGGCATGAAGTGGCTGGGACGCGGGCCGTACCGAGTTTGGAAAAACCGCCTGAAAGGCATGAAATACGGCGTTTGGCACAAAGACTATAATGATTTCGTAACGGGTGAAGATTTCCAGTACCCGGAATTCAAAGGCTACCACGCCGACGTGAAATGGGTCGTCATTGAAACCCCGCAGGGTAATTTCACCGTGTACGCCGACGATAAAATTCCTTTTTTACAAATGCTGCAACCCCGTAAAGCCCAGGCCGCGAACAACGACAACACCAACCCGCCTTTTCCATCGGGCAGCATCGGTTTTATGAACAGTATCAGCGCCATCGGCACCAAATTCCAGAATGCCGACCAGATGGGGCCGCAAAGTCAGAAAAACACGATGCTGAACTACATGCCCGTAACGGGCAAGCTGCGGTTGGACTTTTCGGTGCAGCCACCCAAAGCCAACTGATGGGACTGTTGTGTATTTTTGCGCGTAGTGACCTGACCCTTAGCGAACTCACTGCACCGATAACTTCTTCATAACTTATTTATTTACAAACAATTTGCCCAAAATTATGAAAGCGTTTTACCTTCTTATTGCTGCTAATTTATTCGCAGGATCAACCCTCTTTGGGCAGGCACCGGTTCCGGCGGCCAACGTCAAGCTCGAACTAATTTCCGATCAGCTTTCGCACCCCACCGCCTTTGCCACAGCCCCCGGCAAAAACGACAATCGGCTCTTTGTCTGCGAGCAGGAAGGTCTCATCCGCATCATCGAAAAAGGTCGGCTTGACCCGCAACCCTTCCTGGATATCTCGCAGGAAGTGGTCAAAAGAAAAGGCTACGAAGAACGGGGACTACTGGGACTAGCCTTTCACCCCGACTACGCCAAAAACGGAAAATTCTACGTCTTTTGCAGCACGCCCTCGCAGAGCAGGAAAGGCGTCGACAACGTGGAAGAAGTGCGGGAATACACCGTCTCGAAGCAGGCAAACGTGGCCGACAAAACGACGATGCGGCTCGTGCTCAGTGTCGATGATCCGCAGGGCAACCACAACGGCGGCGACCTTAAGTTTGGCCCGGACGGGTACCTGTACGTGACGATGGGCGATGGCGGCGGGCAAAAAGACCAACACGGTCCCATCGGCAACGCCCAGGATCTCACCAATTTGCTGGGAAAAATCATGCGCATCGACGTAAACAAATCGCCTTACGGAATTCCCAAAGACAACCCCTTTGTGGATAAGAAAGACGGGCAGGGCCAGCCCATCCGGCCCGAGATTTTTGCGTACGGTTTCCGCAATCCGTGGCGCATCAGTTTCGACCGTAAATCCGGCCAACTTTTCACGGGCGACGTGGGTCAGGACAAGTTTGAGGAGATCGATATTGTTAAGAATGGCGGCAACTACGGCTGGCGGGTGCGGGAAGGATACCACGGGTTCAACGAAAGCGACCCGGACCCTAAAAACTGGATCGACCCCATTATCGATTACCCGCACCCCGAAGGGCTGAGCGTAACCGGCGGGTTTGTGTACCGGGGCAAGGCCATTCCTTCCCTGGCAGGAAAGTACGTCTTTGCCGACTGGACCGGCCCCATCTGGCAGCTCGAAGATACGGGGGACAAAACCTGGAAACGAGAAAAGCTTCCCATTTCGAGGGATGCCGGGTACTGGCACGTATATAGCTTCGGCGAGGACAAAGCGGGAGAGCTTTACGTGCTGACGGTACTGCTGGACAGTGAAAAGGGGGCATTGTACAAACTTGTCCCCTGATGGTTTGATCACAGGTAGCCAGAATTATTTTATATCTCTCCCAAATTCTGGAAAGATTTTGGGGAGCGCCCTGATTCCTGATTTCACAAAAGGCATCACAAGAAATCCCGGTGATGACTATTGCCCCTCAACTCCTTCATCTTTCCTTAAAGGCAACACCTCCGCATCCAATTCCCGATAAGCCGAATATACTTCCAGCATCTTCTGGTTAGATTCGCTGAGTTCCATCTGCACCTTCCAGTTCATGCTGGCGGCGAGTTGGTACATCATCAGTTGGATTTGGTTGTTGGCGATGCGCGGCAGGTCGCTCTCCATCGCCTTATCGTTCATTACGTCTTTGGCTTCGGAAAGGATGTTGGTCAGGTCGTCGGTCTTGAAGCGATTGATCCAGCCCGACTCGATGTCGTAGAATTTGTATTCGGTGTCCATCGACAGGATTTCGGGAGCGGGAAAATACTCCACCACCAACTGTCGACTCTCGCCCTCGACGCGCCAGCGGACTTTGGAAAAATCAAAACCGACCAGCACTTTGGCCTTGGCAATGATAAGCGCCTTTTTCTTATCCTTAAAAAGGTGCCAGATATCAAGGTCGTGCTGGTAGTTGTAGATTTCTGTGAAATAACCCTCGGCCATTACCACCTTAAAAACTTTCTCGATGCGGTCGATCAGCACCGAAGCTTCTTTGGTCGGTTCCGGCTTGCGACTTCCGCTCCCGTAGCGGCTGTACGCCCATATTCCCCCACCAGCGCCCAATCCAAGAGTAATCAAAAAAAACAGTAGGGTAGAAAATTCCATGTAAGAATAAGGTTGTCAATCAAAACGCCGCAACTACGTTCAAATTAACGAAAAAAACCATTCCCCTGCATTTGTCTTCCCAGCAGTTTGGGCATAAATTCAACTTAATCTGCGTCTTACCGTTCGTTTTCGGCCTTGCATTGTATCAACCAGCAAGCGAATCAGTCCGTGCCCAATCAACCCCATTATCAGGCCAAAGGACAACCATTTTGCCAGCTTGAAAAGCTCGCACAACACAGCCAAAGTATTGGACTGGCCGGGATAGCTCCTTAGCAAGCCGACGATCGTGGCGTTTTCCAGGTAATCGAACAGAAGACAAACGAAGGGTAGCAAAGTCACCCACCCGAATGGTTTGTAGGTTTTGCCACGAAACAGCAACGTCAGCACTACCGCAAAGAAAAGAGCGTACACAACCGCGTAAATCAAATCGGTGGTCAGTTCGACGCGGGTATAGTAAGCGCGGGCGGCCGGGCCGTAGTCGGCGATCATGCCGAGCGTCCGGGCAAGATCGAAGCCCATCGTCAGATCGACGGGACCAATGGTTTTGCCCGCCAATTGGTTGATCGTGGCTTCGGCGTTTTTGGGCCAGTAGGCCGGGAAGCTTACGTAAAGGGCCAGCAACAGCAGCAATATCTTCCAGTTGGCAAGGCGGTCGAGCGTACGGACGAAGGAATTCACGGGCAAGGTCGGGTCGAGGGAACGCGAACCAGGGCGGGTCGTCAAAAATTGCGCGTTCATGCTTCTTCTAAAATAAAAGGTTTCACGGCAACGGTGTCGGCTTTGGCCAGCGCCCGCAGTTCGTCCGTAAGCCTTTTATACATACCGGGATTGAAGGGTGCCATGAACTCCTTGATCGGGTTGCGGGTGCGGCGGGTGTTAAGTCCCATATCGCGCATCAGTTCGTCGGCGTGGTGGAACGAGAACGGGATAACGCAGGTACCCGAAGCGTTGCTGTGCGGCGCGCGTTGCTGTAGCCAGTCGTGGTGCAGGGCGATTTCCGTTTTCATGACCTGGCGGTCGGGCAACTGCAATTGGCCCTTGAAGTACTGCGCCGAATAGTGCGCCGCCAACTCCGAGGTAAACGGCGTGAAAAGGGAAGGGTTGTAGCCCACGAACGACAGGTTCGGCACCTCGGCGGGCAGCACGTTGCGATACAATTGAAACCAGCCTTTCTGGTTGCGGAGACGGTTACTAACTTGCTCCCCAAAAAACGGCACCGACTGGCTGAAGTCTGTGGCGAAAATCACCTGGTCGGCTTCGATTTTCTGGCCAGAGTTCAGCACCACGCCATCGGGTACGAAGCGGGATATTTCGCCTTTTTCGAGTTGAATTTCGCCCGACGCTGCCCGCTCGTAGAAGTTGTCTGAGCTGAGGCCGATGGCGCAGTTGGCGATGCTGTCGAAGGGTTTGTCGGGCAACAGGCCGCTCTTTTTCAATTTCAACTGCGCCGCAATCAACTTGCCAATGCCCTTGGTCAGCATTCCGGTGACGGGCTTGCCCAGCGGACCATGCAGAAACTTGTGAATACCCAGCAAATGGCGGTACGGAAACAGCGACTCGCCAAAGCGGTGCAGCAGCAGGTACTTAAAATTAAATCGTTTATTTGGCCATTGGCACCAACCCATTCCTGAATTAATCAATAAGACTGAAAATATTATCAAGAATAGTTTAGCAGATAGAGGACCCCATAAAGGATGGACAAAAGAAAACGCAGTTTTACTTGGCGATGCGGCCCATCCAACGACACCCAACCTGGGGCAAGGTGGGTGTATGGCGATTGAAGGTGCTTACATTCTGGCAAAATCAATTCAAAAATATGGATTATCGCCAAAAGCATATCGACGATACGAAGAATTACAGTTTCCTCGCTCAAAAGATATTGTAAATCAAAGTCTGAAAATGGGAAAAATGGGGCAGCTTAAAAATCCGATTCTCACAAGCATACGAAATTTCACTATGAAAGCGATTCCTTCGCGAGTGGCAATGAAAATGATAGACAAATACTTTTCTTATAGGGTTACGAATTTAGATATTTGAAAATGTCCACCGTCCACGCTTCCCAAAACTATCTCATCGTCATCGTCGGCCCCACCGCCGTGGGCAAGACGGAGCTTTGCCTGAAACTGGCCAAGGAATTGGATACGGAGATTATCTCCGCCGATTCGCGGCAGTTTTTCCGGGAGTTGTCCGTCGGCACAGCTAAGCCGAGCGCCGCAGAACTCAGCGAAGTACCGCATCATTTCATCGATTCTCATTCCGTGGCTGAAACGTACAGCGCGGGCGAGTTCGAACGCGATGCTTTGGCTTTGTTAGATAAACTGTTCCAGGAAAAAGATTGCGTCATTATGACGGGCGGCTCGGGGCTGTACATCAAAGCCGTATGTGAAGGCCTGGACGATTTGCCGCGCCCCACGCCCGGCTTGCGCGAGGAGTTGATGCGGCAATTGCGGGAAGACGGTTTGGAATATTTACAAGCCGACGCGCAGCGCGTCGATCCAGTTTTTTCGGCTACGGCCGAGTTCCAAAACCCGCAGCGCCTCGTGCGGGCATTGGAGGTTTTTTACAGTTCAGGCAGACCCATTTCGTCTTTCCAAAAGGAAAAACCCGTCGAGCGTCCCTTCAACATCATCCCCATCGCCCTAGAACGCGAGCGCCGCGAACTCTACGAGCGCATCGAAACACGAGTCGATCAAATGCTGGCCGACGGTCTGGTCGAAGAAGCCAAAAGCGTAATCGCCTACCGTGACCATCACGCACTCAAAACAGTCGGGTACAAGGAGGTGTACGGTTTTTTAGATGGCAATTACGACGAAAAAGAAATGATTCGCCTACTCAAACAAAACACCCGCCGGTACGCCAAGCGCCAGCTTACCTGGTTCCGGCATCAGGGAAGTTATAGCTGGGTTCAGGCGGAGGATTATGCGGGGATTATTGAATCGTTGGACCGAAAATAATTCCCCACCATCAATTCTCAACTAATCTAATCTTCCTCCTCCATCCGCCGATACGCCAAAATCCCGCCCGTTACGTTACGGACATTGGAAAAGCCATTGGCAATCAAATACTTCTGAGCGTTGGCTGAACGCGCACCCGAGCGGCAATGGACGATAATTTCTTCGTCTTTCTTGACTTTCAAATCTTCCAGTTCATCGGGCAGACTACCCAGCGGAATGAGTGTGGCGCCTAGGTTGTCTTCTTCGTACTCGTGTTCTTCGCGCACGTCGTAGAAATTCATTTCTTCGCCGTTGTCCAGGCGCTCTTTCAGTTCTTGTACAGTAATGTCCATGATGGAATTGTAGGGGGAAATGGTGTCGAATTTTTAGGAATAAGCCAACAAGCCGCCGTTTTTAACTATTTCTTTAACAAAATCTTCTGACTGACTACCCGCACTCCGTCCGTGAGCCGGATAATATAAAGCCCGTCTGCCAGTTCAGCGAGGGACGCTTCACGCTGGCCGTCGGTGGGTTGGATGGTTTTTGCTTTGATGCCTTGGAGGGAGAAAACGTCGATTTGATTGATAGATTCATTATCCCAGTGAAGAATGCCGTTTGTGGGGTTGGGAAAAACTTGCACTTGAAGGGTCGGTAAAGGCTCGGAACCCGTGATAATGCCTGTGGCTTTGCCGCCGAAAAAGGGCCGCACCATTACGCTGCCTTGCAATTCGGTGTTGGCCGCCCACTCGGTGGAGAGGTTGGAAAAAAGTTGCGATGTACCCAGACTCGAATTTCGGTCGAAGCCCACGGCCAGGCCGTCCGCTGCGATTTGCAGCCAGCCGACGTAGAAGGTGTCCGTAACGGCCACACCCTCGTTGAACTCGTAGGAAGTGAACGCGTTACGGGTCGCGCCGTACTTCACGGGTACCGACTTCTGGTACATCACGCGGTCGGGACGGCCGTTGCGATTGCTGTACACCTGAATGGTAAAACCCTGGCCGCTCACGTCCTTGCGAATAGGCACCAGGGCCATGCGCATCCCGCCCAGCGTATCGGGCGTTTTGGTGATAAACCGCACGACGGTACGCCCCAGCCGCTGGTTCATCCTGACGCCGAATTCGGCGCTGCCGTCGTCGTAGGCGTAGTAGTCGGCCAGTTCGGCGGTGGCACTTATGGTGTCGTTGCGCCGCAGGTTCACCGTCGGGATGGTCGGGTTCTGGTCATCGGTCGTGAGCAGGTCGAATTTGTAGCGCAGCAGCATCCGCTGGCCCGTGTCGGGCTTGGTGATCGGCTTAACCGGAACGCTTTTACGCTGGGTTTGCTCGGCGGCAATGATTTGCGAAACGGGCTCCTGGTAGCGCTGTACCTCCTTACCGCTGAGCAAGTTGGTGATCGTAAAAGTAAAAGACGTGAAGTTGAAATTATTGAACAGGTTAACGATGTCGGTGCGGACGCTGTCGGCGGTTTCGGTGGCGGGATTGGCAAAATAATGCTTGAACGGCATCGCCGTAAAGCGCTTAAAAAGCGGGGTGAGCGGCTTCCTGACGGCGATATCTTTAATAAAACGGTCAGAGATCGAACGGTTTTTATTTAAATAAACATAGTCGAGATGCCAGGTATCAAAGGCACCCGACGAGCGACCAAAAGCCCGGAAGCGAAACTGAAAATTAGCGTGCAGAAAACTTGGGTCTTTAATGGGAAGAAACGTCCGCCGAAAAGTAGTGTCCGGGTCGCCACCACTGCGTTTCCAGACCGCAATCCAGTCGCCTTTTTGATTCAAGAATTCCAGCCGGAGCGTGTCCATACGGTCGGGCAGTTCGCCGAGTCCTTTGGGTTGGGTATAAAAGCTGAGGTACAGCGAATCGCCCGCCACCAGTCCGGTCATATTGATCGGCTGCGAAGTCAGCGTGTCGGAGTCGTCCTGCGCCTGTTCGTTGGCAAAATTATAAGGAACGCCATCGGCTTTCAGGCCATCGAAGGTCGCGATGTTGATCGATGGTTGATTTGTCGTAAGCGTATTATTGATATACACTCCGCTGCCCGGCACCCAAAGCTGCGGATCGGGCTTGGTAGAAGTAGCCGTAGAAAAATCGTCAAAAAAAGGAAGTGCCAAAGCCTTTAAGCGGGCAGCCGACGCTTGGACATCGTTTTTTGAAACCTTGTAAGTCGGTCCCAAAGGCACCAATTCGAGTTGCGCCCGCACGGTTGTCGACAGGCTCAGCCAAAGGCAGAAGCCCAGCGCAAGCGCCGCAAAACGAGGAAGGTGGCTAGAAATTGGTCTGAGGTTCATTCGAATCGTCGGGGCGGATAACCCACAGGTCAATTACGTCCCCGATGCGTACATTATTGTTCGGTTCGGGATTTTGTCTCGCCACCGTACCGGGCGCGGCGTCGCCATACTTAGCGTCATCCGGCTCCACTACCATAATCTGGCCAACTTTTAAGCCCGCACCCACAATCTGGAATTTTGCTTCGTCGAGCGTCATGCCAACGATCTCCGGCATATCGAAGCGGGTCTCGCCCAGCCCGTCACCCACTTCCAAATCGATTTTTGAACCCTTCGGAATCGGTTGGCCAGGCAGAATTTCCTCGCCTTTGAACATTTGTTTCAGCACTGCGCCCTGCGCAAGGTCAGGAACGTAACGCAGGTTCCCAATTTCCAGCCCCGAGCTTTTAAGCAGCATTTGGGCGCTGCGCTGCGTCATGTCCGTCAGCTTGGGCATCTTGACCAGCGGCGCGGTACGATACACGACCGTCACGTAAATTTTGCGCCCCTCCTTCACCTTGGAACCCGGCTGCGGATACTGCGAAATAACCGTCAACGGGGGTACTTTCGGCACAAAAGTGCAGTCACTCACCTCGTAGCGCAGATCGCGCTCGTCCAGGAAATCTTCCAGTTCCTCCGCGTTCATCTTGCGCAAATCCGGCACGGTGATCGACTCGCCGTGGTTGGTGCGCATGGGCAGGTAAAGGAAGAAAAAAGCGAGAAAAAGAACGGTGATGAGGGAGACGATAATCCCGATGTGGATGAGCAGGTCGGTTCGGGAGTTGGTACTTATTTTGGCCATGAATCAGCGGGGGCATTTCGTTTTTTGAACGGTAAAAGTAAAATTAAATTCCCGTCCCGCCAACAACCCCGTCAGGCTGGGTCAACAACCCTGTCGGGCTGAGCGTACGGGGCCGCCCGGCGGTCGAAGCCCGCGCCAGAATGCGCTGCACGTACTTTCCCAAAATGTCGAATTCCAAATTCACCACGCTACCCGCTTGTAATTCGTGAAAGTTGGTATTTTCATAAGTGTAGGGAATAATCGTGACCCGAAAAGAAGTGTCAGTGACGTCGAAAACCGTCAAACTCACGCCATTGATGCAAATCGAGCCCTTTTCTACCAAAAGGTTTCCCAAACTCGCATCAAACTCGAAATCGAACAACCAACTACCCTCTCGCTCTTGCACCCTGGCGCAAACGCCTGTCTGGTCCACGTGGCCCTGCACGATGTGACCGTCGAAGCGTCCGTTCGCCACCATACAGCGTTCCAGATTCACCGCGTCGCCGACTTTTAGTTTTCCTAAATTGGTTTTCAAAAGTGTCTCCTCCACCGCTGTAACGGAGTACACATCGTCTGCCACCGACGTGACTGTCAGGCAGGTACCGTTGTGGCTCAGGCTTTGATCCACCTTTAACTCGCCCGCTAGTGATGATTTCAAATGAAAGGTCAGGTTGGTGCCTTCCTGCTGGATGTCAGTTACTTTACCAACAGATTCTATAATTCCAGTGAACATCTATTCAATATGAGTTTGTACTTGTAGGGTCGGAAAGGTGCCCATGCCAACCTATGTTTTCGCCCAATTGGCGATTGCCTCCTGCAGATTTGCTATTCCCCCTATAACATCGGAGTTTTGCAAACCCAAAAACGCAACTATGTTCAAAAATAAGATAATCCGATATAGTACCCTGGCCATGTTCGTGGCCATCGTTGCCTATTTCCTGGTTGAAACCTTCCACAAGCCCGCCGAAGTTCCGGGTCTGGTCACGATGGAGAAAATTCCTGACGAACGCTACGCCGCCGATTTGGCGCAGCAAAGAAAGCAAAAAGACCAATTGTTTCGCACTTCCGAGGATTCGCCCATTGAGGATAAAAAACAATTTCATGGGCTGCATTACTACGAACCCAACCAGGATTACCGCGTTTTGGCCAAACTCACACCCTACGACGGCCCCAATAAAGAGCTGAAACTGCCCTACACCGATGGTACCAACGCCACCTACGAACGTATGGCTTACGCCGATTTTACGGTGAAAGGCGTGCCGCAAAGATTGCTTCTGCTTAAAAATGAAGGGACTATTTCAATTCTGTTCCGCGACGCCACCTCCGGCATGGAAAGCTACGGGGGCGGTCGCTACATCGACCTGCCCGCCGAGAAAGTGCAGGGTAATTCGCTCATCATCGACTTCAACGACGCCTATAATCCTTACTGCGCCTACGCCCCTAATTTCGCCTGTCCGCTGCCTCCACCCGAAAACACGCTGGCCGCCTCCATCGAAGCCGGGGAAACATTTCACGACGAAAAGCACTAGTTTTGTAATAATTAATACTTGGCGGATTGGTAGTGGGCGCTAGGTATTGAGTACTGCGTTTTGTAAAAATAGAGCCTGCGTACAAAAGACGCTTCCGTCAATTACCCAAATCAATATATCGAAACCAAGTACTTAGTACCTGGTACTTTTTTAAAAATGAAAATCTCCTATAAGTGGCTTAAAACGCTGCTAGACATAAAAGAAAGGCCCGAAGAAATCGGGAAGTTACTGACGGGTACCGGCCTGGAAGTAGAAGGTATCGAGGAAGTCGAAACCATCAAAGGTGGCTTGCGCGACGTGGTCATCGGTGAGGTGCTGACCTGCGAAAAACACCCCGACGCCGATAAACTGAGCATCACGACGGTGGACGTGGGTGAAGAAAAACCGCTCGACATCGTATGTGGGGCACCCAACGTGGCCGCCGGGCAGAAAGTCGTCGTGGCAATGGTCGGCGCGACGTTGCACCCACAGGGCAGTGAACAGCCGCTGGTGATAAAAAAAGCCAAAATCCGGGGTGCGGTTTCGGAAGGCATGATTTGCGCCGAGGACGAACTGGGCATGGGCACTTCCCACGCTGGGATTTTGGTGCTGGACACTCACTTGCCCAACGGCACGCCCGCCTCCCAATACTTTGGTTTAGAATCCGATCACGTTTTCGAAATTGGCCTCACGCCCAACCGCGCCGACGCCGCCTCACACTTCGGCGTGGCTCGTGACTTGAAAGCTGTTTTGGATCGGGAAATCACGTTGCCTTCGGTCGATAGTTTTGAAATAAAAAACCACGACCTGCCGATGGGCGTGGTAGTGGAAAACGCCGCCGCTGCGCCGCGCTACTGTGGCCTGACGGTGAACAATCTGACCGTAAGAGAATCGCCAAAATGGCTGCGGCAGCGCCTGACGGCCATTGGGGTGCGGCCCATTAACAACGTGGTGGACATCACCAACTACGTCTGCCACGAACTCGGACAGCCGATGCACGCCTTCGACGCGGCGGCGGTTACGGGCAATCAAATAATTGTAAAGACTTTACCGGAAGGCACCCCTTTCACGGCCCTGGACGGCGTCGAGCGCAAGCTGTCGGCGGACGATTTAATGATCTGCAACGCCGAAGAACCCATGTGCATCGCGGGCGTTTTTGGCGGCACCAAGTCGGGCGTGACGTTCGATACCAAGGCCATTTTCCTGGAATCGGCCTATTTCTCGCCGGATTGGATTCGGCGCACTGCCCAACGACATGGGTTGAAAACGGATGCCTCGTTCCGCTATGAGCGCGGTACCGACCCGAATATGCCGCTATTCGCGCTGAAAAGAGCGGCTTTGCTGCTACACAAGATTGCGGGCGGCGAAGTTTCTTCCGACGTAACCGACTTGTATCCCGAACCCATTGCTGACTTTGTGGTTCCCGTCAAGTACCGAAATGTCAATCGGCTGATCGGGAAAGAATTGGAGCGGTCATTGATCAAATCCATTCTGGTAAAGCTGGATATCCGGATCGAAGACGAAAGCGAGGAAGGATTTACGGCCATCGTGCCGCCCTACCGCGTGGACGTACAGCGCGAAGCCGATATAATCGAGGAGGTACTGCGGATTTATGGCTTCGATAACGTAGAGTTGTCACCCGCTTTGGGTTCGGATTTCCTGTCGGATTTCCCGCTCAACGATCCCGACAAACTTCGGTTGCGCTGCGGCGAAACGTTGGCCGCCGACGGTTTCTTTGAGATAATTAACAACTCGCTGACCAAACCCGAGGGGCAAGCCGCGCTGGCGGACGAACTACCGGGTGAGCCAGTGAAGATTTTGAACTACCTGAGCGAAGACCTGTCGGAGATGCGTCAAACGATGCTTTTTGGCGGATTGGAGACGCTGGCCTATAACGTGAACCGTCGGCAAACGGATCTAAAACTCTTCGAGTTTGGAAAAACTTACCATAAAAAAGACGGGAAGTACGTAGAAAAGGAACGTCTCGGCGTTTTTATGACGGGCGATGTCGCCGCCGAGAGCTGGTTCGAGAAAAGTCGGCCTATCGAATTCCACGATTTAGCCGGAGCCGTACAGCGGATTATGACCGCCATGAAGGTGAAGGAAACCGCGACCGAAAAGATCAGTAACAAGGTCTTTCAGTCGGGTCTCGAAATTACTTTGAATAAAAAAACGTTGGTCAGCCTGGGACTCGTGCAGTCCGCTTTGGCCAAGAAAGCGGGTTTGAAAAAGCCCGTCTGGTACGCCGACTTCGATTGGGATTACCTGTTAAAGCAGTACAGCCCGGTAGTGCAGTACGAGGAAGTGGCCCGCTTCCCCGAAGTGCGCCGGGATTTATCGCTGGTGCTGGAAAAGCCGGTCAGTTTTGACCAGATAAAACAAATCGCCTACCGCACCGAAAGGAAGCTATTGCGGGACGTCAACGTGTTTGACGTATTCGAAGGTGAGTCGCTGGAAGGTAAAAAGGCGTATGCTTTGAGCTTTATTTTGCAAGATGAGCAGCAAACCCTCACCGACAAAGTCATCGACAAAACCATGCAGCGCCTGATGACGACTTTCGAGAAGGATTTGGGCGCGGTGATTCGGAAGTAGCTTTATCTGCGGAATCACACGCCCTGTCAACTGTCAACTCTTCTCTCAAATAAAATGTCTGTTTTTCCGCTCGATAATTTAAACAAGAAGCTCAATGACATCAAGGAGAAGTTGGGGCATTTGATTGCCATCAACAGCAAGCAGAAATGGGACCTAGTGAAGCTTCAGCGCGAGAATGCCGAAATAAAAGAAACCAATCGGCAACTCGAAGAGCAGCTCCGACAAATCCGAAAAGAGAACATCACAATACAAAAAGATTTTAATAAATCTAAAAATTTTGCTAACGTTGTCAGAGATAAGCTGACACCCACAGACGGATTAGGCGAACTGAAAGAATCAGTCGAACAATATATAATTGAGATAGATCGATGCATTGAGATGCTCGAAGATACCATGTAATGGATAAGAATCGGCCCGAACCGTACAAAAACGTACCCATAAGAATTTTTGACAAAGGCTTCAACCTCAGCGTTCCAGCCAGTCAAGTACCGTTCTATACCGAGGGGTACGATACGTTTATCATGAAGGTGGAACACCATAAGAAAACCCATTTTCCGGAAGAAGCCGTGGCTTTGGCCGCCATCGAGTGCATGGTGGCGCTTCAAAAATCTCAGAAGAGACTAAAAGATGTGATATCTGCGCTGGAAACGCAGATGGATGACCTGGATGCCACCCTTTTGGCGGCTTTATAGGTTCAAACTCAAAATATTTGATTCGACGTTACAGTTCGGTATCTAGTTGCGTGTGGGTGGTCGGTATCGTAAACCACCTAACAGGAAATGAATATGCCAGACTTATTAGTTTTGATTATAGCGGTGGCCGTTGCAGCGGGTGCCGGATTCTATTTCGGGAAGTCGCTTTACCAAAAAGCCTCCGAAAAGAAGGAAGGAGAAGCCAACGCCCGTGCCGCCGAGATTTTGCGCAACGCTGAGGTGAGCGCCGAAAACATCAAGAAAGACCGCATCCTCGAAGCCAAGGAAAAGTACCTGCGCCTGAAAGAAGAATTCGAGGACGAATCCAATCGCAAGAAGAACCTGCTGCAAACCAACGAGCAGAAACTGAAGCAGCGCGAGCAGTCCATCTCCCAAATGATGGAGCAAAACAAGCGCCGTGAGAACGATCTGGAATCCCAGAAAACTAATCTGACCCAACAAACCGAAGTCGCCACCAAGCGCCGCGAAGAAGCCGAGCGTATGCTCCAGCAGCAAGTTTCGCAGTTGGAAAAAATCGCCAACCTAACCGCCGCTGAAGCCCGCGACCAATTGGTGGACGCCCTGAAAGCGGAGGCCGAAACTAAAGCCGCCTCGCACATCAAAAATGTGATGGAAGAATCACGGCTGACGGCCACCAAGGAGGCCAAGAAGATCGTCATCGATACCATCCAGCGCACCGCCGCCGAACACGCCATCGAGAACTGCGTATCGGTGTTCAACATCGAAAACGACGACATCAAGGGTAAAATCATTGGCCGCGAAGGCCGCAACATTCGCGCTCTGGAAGCCGCCACGGGCGTGGAGATTATCGTAGATGACACGCCGGAAGCCATCGTCATTTCGGGCTTCGACCCCGTGCGACGCGAGATCGCCCGATTGTCGTTGCACCGCCTGGTGCAGGATGGCCGCATCCACCCGGCCCGCATTGAGGAAGTGGTAGCCAAAACCCGCAAGAACATCGAGGACGAAATCGTGGAAATCGGCGAGCGTACCGTGATCGACATGGGCGTCCACGGTCTGCATCCCGAATTAGTCAAGATGATTGGACGGATGCGTTTCCGCTCGTCCTACGGTCAGAACCTCCTACAACACTCCCGCGAGGTGGCCAAGTTGTGCGCCACGATGGCCTCTGAACTGGGCCTGAACGCCAAGCTTGCCAAGCGGGCGGGACTGTTGCACGACATCGGCAAAGTTTATTTCGAAGAATCGGACATGCCACACGCCTTGCTGGGTATGGACTTAGCCATTAAGTATAAGGAACACCCTGAAGTTTGCAACGCCATTGGCGCTCACCACGACGAAGTTGAAAAAACCAGCCTGATTTCCCCCATTATTCAGGTTTGCGACGCCATTTCCGGCTCGCGGCCGGGAGCACGGCGTGAGATGATGGAGTCGTACATCAAAAGGCTGCGTGATTTGGAAGACCTGGCCACGGCCTTCGACGGCGTGGACAAATGCTACGCCATTCAGGCAGGGCGCGAAATCCGAGTTATCGTGGACGCTGAGAACGTGAGCGACGAGAAAGCGGGCTTGCTGTCGTTCGATATTTCCCAAAAAATTGAAAAAGAAATGCAGTACCCCGGCCAAATCAAGGTCACGGTCATTCGCGAAATGCGCGCCGTGGCCTACGCCCGGTAAATCCGGCTTAATTTCTTTCTCAAGAAACCTATGGTTCTCGCGGGGAGGGTCGTAGGTTTTTTCTTCTAAGTATCTTCGCCCCCCGAAATAAAACTCTCCAATGTCTATTACTTCCCAAGTTATTCTCATCACGGGTGCCTCGTCGGGCATCGGGCTGAGTACAGCGGAATATTTGGTAAAAAAGGGACATCGGGTATTTGGGGCCAGTCGCAGCCAGCCGGAGGCAATTGCTTTTGAGTGGATTTACATGGACGTCACCAACGAGGAATCAGTTCGGGAGGCTATACAACTGGTTTTGAAAAAAGCCGGACGCATCGACGTTCTCATCAACAATGCCGGACTGGGCATCGTGGGGCCACTGGAAGAAACGACCGATGAGCTTATTCAAGAAGTTTTCAACACCAATGTATTCGGGATGTTACGTGTTTGCCGCGCTGTCATTCCCATTTTTCGGGAACAGCGGAGCGGCTTAATCCTCAATGTCAGTTCAATCGCCGCCGAAATGGGGCTGCCGTTCCGGGGAATTTACAGTGCCTCCAAAGCTTCGCTGGAACTCCTGACCGAGACGCTGAGTATGGAGTTAAAGGAATTCAACATTCGGGTGTGTAGCGTATTACCCGGCGACATCGCGACCAGCATTAACCAAAACCGCCTAGTTGTGAACCTGCGGGAAAATTCAGTTTACGCCGAGCGTTTCGCCAAAATCCATCGGCAAATCAACGAGGAAGTCAGTCAGGCAGCGCAGCCCATGGTCATTGCCCAGGCGGTAGCCCGGATTATCGACAAGAAGAATCCCGAATTACACTACACCGTCGGACCGTTTATCCAAAAATCCGCTATCCTGCTGCGGCGGATTCTACCGCAGCGTATTTTCGAGCGTCTCCTGATGTGGTTCTACGGCATGTAACGGCAAACCATTTACAATCCGGCCTTGTTAGGCTATGGCGGTCACCGCCGTCCTATATTTAATTTTTCTCCTAAAAGACTACATGAACTACGCCGATCTCAATAAAAAGCAATTGTTGAATATTCACACTTTGGGCGAATTGAAAGCTGCTGGCTACCAGCCCAAACCCATTAAACAAGAACTTCGCGATAATCTGATTACTAAAATCCGCAAAAAAGAGGAGGTATTCCCCGGCATCTGGGGTTACGAGGATACCGTCATTCCTGACGTGGAACGTGCCATTCTTTCGATGCACAACATCAATCTGCTGGGTTTGCGCGGACAGGCCAAAACCCGGATCGCCCGGATGATGGTCAACCTGCTCGACGAGCATATTCCCTACGTAGCGGGGACCGACCTGAACGATGATCCGCTCGACCCGCTTTCGCGCGTCGCCAAAGACCTCGTGGCTGAACACGGCGACGAAACGCCCATCGCCTGGATGCACCGCTCCGACCGCTACACCGAAAAACTTGCTACGCCCGACGTGTCGGTGGCTGACCTCATTGGCGATGTGGACCCCATTAAAGCCGCGACCATGAAACTACCCTACTCCGACGAGCGGGTGATTCACTTCGGCCTGATTCCGCGTTCGCACCGGGGTATTTTCGTTATCAACGAATTACCTGATTTGCAGGCGCGGATTCAGGTGGCTTTGTTCAATATTTTGCAGGAAGGCGATATTCAGATTCGCGGCTTTAAGCTGCGGCTGCCGCTGGATATTCTCTTCGTTTTTACAGCCAATCCTGAGGACTACACCAACCGGGGTAGCATCGTGACGCCCCTCAAAGACCGCATCGACAGCCAAATCGTGACGCACTATCCGAAGAGCCTGGAAACTGGCCAAAGGATTACGGAACAGGAGGCGGTTGTGAAGCCAGAGCAAAAAGGTATGGTGAAAGTAAACGATCTGACGAAAACCCTCATTGAGCAGATTGCCTTCGAAGCCCGCGAGAGCGAGTATGTAGACAGCAAAAGCGGCGTGTCGGCCCGGATGACGATTTCGGCCTACGAAAGTCTGCTGAGCGCCGCCGAAAGACGGGCGTTGATGAACGGTGAGAAGGAGACCTACATTCGCATTTCGGATTTGTACGGCGTGGTCCCCGCCATTTGTGGTAAAGTGGAATTAGTTTATGAGGGTGAAGTGGAAGGCCCGGTCATTGTGGCCCAGAACCTGATCGGCAAGGCCATCCGCACCCAGTTCCTGAATTTTTTCCCTGACCCCGAGAAAGCCAAAAAATCCAAGCGGAACCCCTTCGCCAAAATCGTGGACTGGTTCGCGGCCAATAATGAAATGGATCTGATGAGCGACATGACTAACCGTGATTACGAAGCTCGCCTGAAAACAATCGACGGCCTTGATGACTTCGTGGACGAGTTCACGCGGCGGTTGCCCAAGGAAGAGAAACTATTTATGATGGAGTTCGCCCTGCACGGCATGGCGGAGTATTCGCTCATTGGTAAGCAGGCCCTTGATAAAGGAACGCATTTCAAAGATCTGGTCAGTAGCATGTTCTCCGGGCCGGGCGGCGACGATGACTTTGGCTTTGATTTTGACGACGACGAAGACGGGAAGCCATTTTGAGGGCTTTCGGCAGTTGGCCGTCGGCAATCGACTTTATTATTTTTTAGTTTGTCGCGTCCTAAAATAGCGATACAGATTTGAGATTAATTTAGATTACCATTTTCGGCCGTTGCAGGTTCATTCTTGCGGCGGCCTTTTTTCTTAATAGGTGCGCATTTTTATCTCCGATTGCTGGTGCATCTGCTCGGGC
>JBBSUC010000006.1:0-141570 GCA_038235275.1 Cytophagales bacterium
ATCGCCTATAGAATAAAAAAGAATTTTCAAGTAAACACAAACAAAACACGCTCCGTAGTTTAATATTTCCGTTCGGCGCTTTTGTTAATTTTCAACTGTTATTTCACCTGTCACTCTGAGCGGATCCGAAGAGTCAAACCGTCTCCGCTTCCAAAACTTTATCCTGCTTTGGTGCAACTTCGTCAGTCTTGCCTTTGCGGAACCACTTCTCACGCACGCGCTCGTTGACGTAGTACATACAGGGCACCACGACCAGCGTCAGGACGGTGGAGAAGATCAGGCCGAAGATAATCGTCCAGGCCAGGATGTTCCAGAACACCGCGCTGTCACCGCCGATGATGACGTGTGGGTCAAAGTCGCGGAAAAGACCGACGAAGTCAACCGTCAAACCGAAGGCTAGGGGAATCAAACCCAATACCGCCGCCGAGGCGGTTAGCAGCACGGGATTCAGACGAATGGCACCGCCTTCGATAATAGCCTCGCGCAGCGGGTAGCCCCGCTCACGCAGTTCATCGATGAACTCGATGAGCAGGATACCGTTTTTCACCACAATACCCGCGAGGGCAATGATGCCCACACCCGACATGATGACGGAGAAGGTTTTATTAAAGATAATGAACCCAAGCAACACGCCGATAAGCGACAGGGCGATGGTAAAAAAGATAATGAGCGGCTTCACCACCGAGTTAAACTGGGTCGCCAGAATCAGGTAAATCAACAGAATAGCCGCACCAAACGCCCCGATGAGGAACGTCATGGACTCTTGCTGGTCTTCCTGCTCACCGCCCATTTTGACGGCGTAGCCGTTAGGTACTTCGAGATTGTTGACCAATTGCTGGATCTGTCCCACGATGACGTTGGCGTTGGCGCCCGGCAGCACGTCGGAACTGAGCGTTACGATGCGCTGCTGATCTTTGCGGTTAATTTGGCTGAACGTAGTCGAGTAGCTGATGTTGGCCACCGACGAAATCGGTACCTGCCGCAGTGCCCCGCCACTGTTCATGTCGCGGTACACGATGTTCATACTCAGCAGGCGACTGATTTGGTCACGATCGTTCTTTTTTAACCGTACCATGATCGGGTACTCGTCCTCGGCGTCACGGAATTTGGACACCTCGGTACCGAATAGGGCGGTACGAATCGAGAAAGCGATCTGCTGCGAGCTGATGCCCTCGCGCTGTGCCTTTTCGCGGTCGATGTCGATCGTGATTTCGGGCTTATTGGTCACCAGGTCGGTACGGAGCTGGTCGATGCCCTTAATGCCCGACTGCTGCACTTTTTGCAAGACTTCTTTTTCCAGCTTTTGAAGTTCGACAAAGTCGTCGCCCGTGATTTCGATGGAAATAGGCTTACCCGTCGGCGGACCGGTTCGCTCGCGCTCTACCGATATTTCGGCTCCTGGAATATTGACCAGCGCTTCCCTTACTTTCACCAAAACATCTTCGGTCGAGCGGTCGCCGCGGAATTCATTCGCCACGAAGGCTACCGTTACCTTAGACTTGTTGGGCGTGGCCGCACGGTCGGGGTTGCTGGGGTCACCGGCGTTCTTGCCGACGTTGGAAATCACCGAGTTGACCAGGTTCATGGCATTCTCGTTTTCCAAAACCTTGAACACTTTTTTCTCGATCACCTTGGTCACCGAGTCCGTCACGCGGGCGTCGGTACCGACGGGCAGTTTGTTATAAACATACACGTAGTCCGGGTCGCCGCTGGGGAAAAACACCACTTTGGGCTGCACGATACCCGTCAGTACGAAGGTGAAAATAAGCAGTACGAACATCGCCACGATCGTGAACACGGGGCGGTATCCTTTGATCAGCCACGTGATCAGCTTCCGGTAGTTGTCGCGCAAGGCGGGCAGGAAGCGATCCTGGAAGGGAGCCAGAATCTTGGGCGTCAGGATGTAGTAGTTGAAGACGTACAGCGCCAGAATCAACACCAGGAAGTTGCCGATACCGCGATCGATGAAGTAGCCAATCAGAGCGGCTACTCCGATGATAATGATCGGACGGCGGATGGCCTTGAAACTCTGCGTCTCGTTTTCCTTCTTGGTTTCGTCGTGCCGCTTCATGAACGACACCGCAAAAACGGGGTTCATCACGTAAGCCACGAACAGCGACGACATTAGCGTCAGAATGAGCGTGAGTGGCAGGAATTTCATGAATTCCCCCACAATTCCCGGCCAGAACAGCAACGGAAAAAAGGGCGCAATGGTGGTGAGTGTACCCGAAAGTACCGGAATGAATACTTCGCCCGCCGCCGCTTTCACGGCTTCTTTAATGTTCCATTCGGGATGCTGGTTAAAGAGTCGGTGCGTGTTCTCGATCACCACGATGGCGTCGTCCACAACCAGACCTATCCCCAACAGAAAGGCAAAAAGTACGATGGTGTTCAACGTAAAGGCAGTACCGACGATTGGCCCGAGAATGGGCATCAGCGTGAAAGCCACCAATGCCGACAATGGCACGGCCAGCGCCACAAAAATGGCATCGGCAACGCCCATGAAGAACATCAGGATCAGCACGACGAAAATAAAGCCCAACACCACGGTGTTGACCAGGTCGTGCACACTTTCGCGGGTACGCTCCGACTGGTCGGCGGTAATCTGAATATCCAGGCCCTGCGGAAAGCGCGTTTCCTTGTAGTCAGCGATGGTTTCTTCGATTTGGTCGGAGGCCGAAATCAGGTTAGCCCCAGCCCGCTTGATGACGTTCAGCGTGATGACGGGCTTGTTGTCGAGGCGGGCAAAATCCTGCTGCTCCTCGAAACTGTCGCGCACGTCGGCCACATCGCCGAGGCGGAGAATAGCTCCCGTGCTGGTACGGATGCGCAATTCGGCGATTTGGGCTACATCCGAAAACTCGCCCTTGACGCGCAGCGTCCGGCGCATCCCATCTACGGGAAGTTCACCACCCGAAACGTTCACGTTTTCGCCTTGCACGGCGCTTTGAATATCAAAAAAGGTCAAACCGGCAGCTTGCATCCGGGGCAAATCCACGTTGATCTGCACCTCGCGGTTCAAGGCCCCCACGATGTCTACGCGGCTGATTTCGGTCATGGCCTCGATGGCATCCTGCAAGTCTTCGGCGTAACTCTTCAACTGTTTCAGCGAATAGTTGCCCGCAATGTTGATGTTCATGATCGGAAACTCCGAAAAGTTCACGTCCTGGGCTGTGGGGCCGGAGTCCAGCTTTTGGGGTAAGTCGCGCTTGGCTTTATCGATGGCGTCGCGCACCCTTTGCAGGGCGTCAGACACGTCCACATCGGGGTTGAATTCCACCAGAATTACCGATACATCCTGCAAAGCGTTCGACTTGATGCGCTTGACGCCCGTGAGGGACTTCAACTGCTTCTCGATCGGCTTATTGATCGTGTTCTCCACATCCGCCGGGGCGGTGCCGAAGTACACCGTATTAATGTACACCTGCGGAATCTTGATGTCGGGAAACTGCTCTTTGGGCAGCGTCGAATACACCAAAAAACCCGCCAGCGTGATGATAAACGTGAAGATGTAGATCGTCGTCCGGTTCTCCACGCACCAGTTGGTGAAGCCGAGCGTCTTGTGATCGTCTAGGTTATGGTTGTTGTTTTTCATAGAAAATCAATTTTGAATGAGAGATTTAGAGAATGAGTGAATAATCTGGCGAAAGCAACATTCACTCATTCTCTAAATCTCTCATTCTCTAATTAAAAAATTACCGCTTGCCCGTCGGCCACATCCTGGTAGCCCTGGGTGATGAGTTGGTCGCCGGCTTTGAGGCCCGCCAGAATTTCAATTTGTCCGTTGTAGCTAAGGCCCGTCTTGACGACGCGCGACTTGGCTACCTTCTTGCCGCCCTCGTTTTCCGCTACGTAAACTACCGTACCGTTCTCGGTGTTTTGCACGACGTTCTGGTCGATGACCAGGGCATCTTTCTTGGTAGCGTCATTGATCTGAACGGTCGCCAGCATATTGGGCTTGATCGAATTGGTCGAGGGCAAATTGGCTTCGATGCGGAACGTACGGCTCAGCGGGTCCACCGTGGTACTTACGAAGGTGATTCTGGCCTTGTATTCCTGATCCAGGTCGGGGAATTTTACGATTACTTCGTCGCCTTTTTTGACCGTCGCCACGTAGCTGTCGGAGACCTTGGCCACAATTTTCAGGTTGCTCAGGTTCACGACCCGCGCCACGGGTGCCCCCGGTGCAGCCATCTCACCCACCTTGGCAATGACCTGATCCACCACACCGCTGATCGGCGCGGCGATGTTCGACTGCCCAAGCTGCGTGTTCAGCGTAGCAATCTTCTTTTCCAACGACTCTTTGTTGTTCTTAGCCTGCAGGTACTGAATCTCGGTGCCGATTTTCTGCTCCCACAGCCGCGACTGCTTTTCAAATACGATGTTGGCGAGAGAAAGCTGGTTTTTCACTTCGGCGATGGATTCCTGCATAATGCTGTTGTCCACGCGAGCCATGGTTTGGCCCTGACGTACATTGTCGCCTTCTTTGATAAGCACCGCCGTCAGCACGCCACCCGATTTCGGGCTGACCATGACAGTATTCTTGGCGTCCACCGAGCCTTGCACTTCTACGTAATGCTTGAAGTTCTCGCTCGCCACGGGCGATACTGTCACCGCCACGGCGCGGTCTTCGCGCGTCGCCGTCGTGTCCAGCTTACCGATTTCCCCTTCCAGGGCTTTGATCTTCTCTTCTGTGGTGTTCTGCTCGCTTTTCAGCTTCGTCAGTTCCTCGCGTTTTCCCGCCAGGCTATTGTCGTTTCCGCCGCCGCAAGCCGCCAGAGTAAGGGCCGTGAGGGCAGCGATTATGATGTTTTTATTGGTTTTCATTGTGTTGTTTTTATTGTTGAACTGTTTACGGGGTCGCTCGCGCGGTCGTTTAATCGTTGAGTTGCTGTTTGACTGGTAAATTGTTTAATCGTACGGAGAAACACGATTGTTTTCACGATTCAACAATTACATAACCTTACTGCCCTCCATACAACTCTCCCCTTGCCTTCGACAGATCGACTTTGGCGATCAGGACGTCGTAGAGGGCGGCGAAGTAGTTGGTTTGGGATTCTTTCAGGGACGACTCGGCGTTGATGACCTCGATGTTGGAGCCAACGCCTTCCTGGTATTTTATCTTGGACACCCGCACAACCTCCTCGGCCAAATCGACGTTGCGCTGCTGCGTATCGAGGGTCTGAAGCGAGTTGGTAAGCGTAATGTTGGCTTGTTGTAATTGCAGGTCGATAGACTGCGAAAGCAGTTCGCGGCTTTGGTTTAGCTTGTCAAGGGTGAATTGCGCTTGCTGTATTTGATACTTTTTGGTAAAACCGTCAAAGATCGGGATTTGAACATTCAGGCCGATGGCCGCGCTGTTGAACCACTTTTTACTGAAAATTTCCCCGAAATTGTTTCGTCCACTATTATAGCCGTACGAAGCAGAGGTCGACACCGTAGGCAGGTAGCCCGAGCGGATTCTCCTGATATCCAGTTCAGCTAGTTCGCCCTGCGTGTTCAGCAACGAGTATTCGATGCGCTTGCTATAGTCCACAGCGTTGCTGATGGGAGCGGGGAGGTTGTTGGCGTCGTTTTCGTCCACAATGTCTGTCAGGACAATTTGGTCGGTCAGTGGCATTCCCATCTGAAATTTGAGTAAAGTATAGCTCAGTTCGATGAGATTCTGCACTTTCTGCCGCTCCGTTTTAAGGTTGTTCAACTGCACTTCCAGGCGGTCTACGTCGATTTTCTCCACAAAGCCTGCCTCGAAGGTAGCGCGGGTATCGCGCATCAGCGTGTCGAGTCGCTCAATGTTCAAGTCCAGCACTTTGGCCCGTTCCACAGCCACCTGCGCTGAGTAGTAGGCTTTGGTGACGGCTTCGGCGACATTGACTTTGGACTGCACCACGTTTTTCTGCGCCAGTTCGCGGTAGGTGGCCGCTGCCTGAAGCCCTACGAGATATGAGCCACTGAAAATCAATTGGTTCACGGTGGCCCCTAAGTTCCCCGAATACTTGACCCCGAACTGAACTGCAACGGGCGGATCGTCGCCGGTTCCGCCAAAAAATACGGCTGGTAAGAAGGCTCGCTGAATAATCAGGTTATCGTTAAAACTGAAGTTCGCATTTACCTGCGGCAAACCCGCCGCCCTGATTTCGCCAATCCGCGCCTCGGCAGATCTGGCGTCCAATTGCGTGTTCTTGATGTTAAGGTTGTTCTTGATGGCGTAATCGACGGCGGCTTCCAGGGTGTAGGGCGTCTGGGCATGGGCCTGGAAGATGCTCATTAGCCCGACCAGGGCCAGCAGTCCGGCTATTTTTAGGGGTGGTGTTCGTTTCATGATTGGTTGGATTCTAATACTGACTTCTCTGCGTAATTATTGTAAACTTCGAACCCCTGGTCGGTCAGGATGCCGCGCAGGAAATGGTGGATGAGTTGGATGTGAACTTCAATAATGGCAAACTTCTGGGGGGGGAAAATTGCCGGGTCGAAAGCCATCTCTATTTGCTCCACCCGCATCCGCGCCAGTACATTCACGTCGAGGTCGCTGCGGTAAAGCCCGGCATCCATGCCCCGTTGCAAGTTGCCGACGATGCTCTGAATGATGTGTTCATGCTTGTGTTTCTGAAAAATCGCCCACGCCTTGGGATGGTATTTTTTCAAATCGTTCAGCAACACCGGATTTATGGTAGCAAAACTCGCCCGAATATAGTCCGAAGTCCGCATCACTTCCTCGATTGGGTCGCTTGCCTCGGCTTCCAGCCGGTCCATGTCGGTCTGCTCGCAATCCAACTCGCGTTCCACGACCTCTTTAACGATCGCGTCCTTGTCGTTAAACTGCTGGTAAATGGTCTTTTTCGAAATGCCCAATTCCTTGGCGATGTCGTCCATCGTGACGCTCTTGACGCCGTAGCGCCAAAATAAATCGACCGCCGCTTTCAGTATTCTCTCTTTCACGCTGCAAATTTGTAGTTTTCCAAGGATAAAAACTAAGGAAACTCTGAAAAGATTCTAAGTTTCTGAAATTTTTTGCAAAAAAACAGAAATTGGCGAGTTGCTTATCTGAAAAAGATTAATATAAAATGTTTAAGGTCAGAAGATTATATTAATCAAATACGTAAAATATTTTATGAGCGTATTATTGAACGGGCACCGACCCCTTATTCAAATAAAATTTAACAAAAATATAATTTGCATTATATACAGATAATGTTGCATATTAAAACACGCTAAATCCGCCAGCACCCGATGCCTTAATTTGCGCTGCCAAATGTAAAGACAGCGCTTATCGGCTGCCACTAAAAATGTACAAATGAGGGTGTTTACGGGATGAACCCATCAGAATTAAGGATGAAATAAGTTTACCGGAATGATTTACGACTCCTTTGCGTTTGGAAAAAGCGCGTGTTTTGGGCAAATTTGCGGCCCCTTAGCGTTGTTCACTCCCAGCCATTTAGTCACTTTTTGCCCCGTACAGAAGAATGAAAAGCTACATTGACCTGATTCAGCAAACCTTCGAGTTTCCGACGATGGAGTTCCACGTCAATGAAGACAACGAACTGCTATTCAACAATGTACCCCTGATGGACATCATCGAGGAACATGGTACACCCCTGAAACTGAACTACCTGCCTAAAATCGGCGAGCACATCGAGAACGCGCGGATGTTTTTCCGTAATTCAATGAAGCGCTTCAACTATAAGGGTAACTACACTTATTGCTATTGCACCAAGTCGTCGCATTTCAGTTTTATCCTGGAGGAGGCGCTCAAGCACAATATCCACCTCGAAACGTCCTCTTCTTTTGACGTGCCGATCATTCGGGAACTGTACCGCCGGGGTAGGATTAGTAAATCCACTTATATTCTGGCCAATGGTTTTAAACGGCCGCTTTATACCCAGTACCTCAGCGAGTTAATCAACGAAGGCTTCAACGCCATTCCGATTCTGGACAACCTGAAGGAAATCGAGGCTTACGAGAAATCCACCACGGCGGAGTCGGTCAATTTTGGTATCCGCATCGCGACCGACGAGGAGCCAAACTTTGCCTTCTATACGTCGCGGTTGGGCATTCGCTACAATGACGTCAATCAATTATATAAGGAGAAGATCGAGCCGAATCCGCGTTTCAAGCTGAAAATGCTCCACTTCTTTATCAATTCGGGGATCAAAGACAGCGCGTACTATTGGAGCGAACTGACGCGGTTTATGTTCAAGTATTGCGAGATGCAGAAGATGTGTCCCGACCTCGACTCGATCGACATCGGCGGCGGATTAGCCATTCAGACGTCCCTCCAGGCTGGCTTTGATTACCAGCAGATGATCGACGAAATCATCGAGAATATTCAGTGGATTTGTAACAAGAATAACGTCCCGGTTCCGCATATTTTCACCGAATTCGGTAGCTATACCGTGGGAGAAAGCGGCGCGGTGATTTACAAGGTGATCGATAAGAAGCTCCAAAACGATAAGGAGCTGTGGTACATGATCGACGGCTCGTTCATCACCCAACTGCCCGATTCATGGGGTATGAACCAAAAATATATCATGCTTCCAATCAACAACTGGGACAATCCGTACCAAAAGGTGAATCTTGGCGGCCTGACCTGCGATTCGCAGGATTTTTACAACAGCGAAATGCACAGCTCGGACCTGTACATGCCGATCATCACCGATGACGAGACGCAGTACATCGGCTTTTTTCACACGGGTGCCTACCAAGAGTCGCTGGGTGGCTACGGGGGTATTCAGCACTGTCTGATTCCCGCTCCCAAACACGTACTGGTGGATCGTGACCCCGAAGGCCGAATCACGACGCGCGTTTTCGCCAACGAACAAGACAGTGAAAGCATGTTGCGAATCCTGGGCTTCCGCGACGAATCGTACGTGCAGCCGCTGCCACCCTCGGACGACGAGGAAGAAGAAACGACGTCCGAATTCAAAAATGAGAATCCTAAGAATGGCGTAGCTGAGGCCATCGCTCCGAGCAAACCTAAGCCCTCCCAAAAAGAAGAAGTGATGGAAATGGCCGAAGCGAAAAGTTGACTATCAAGATATTAGATTTTGGACTTCGGACGTTGGACTATCGCCCGGCCTAGCTAGTCTTTACCTAAATGTAGATACCGAAGTTTTCGGCCCAATATTTGTTTTGGTAGAAGCGATCCTTTGACTTTCAACTAACTTTTTTATAAAATGAAAAAATTATTCGCCCTTGCCGTTCTTGGAGGTATGATCTTCGCCACCTCCTGCACTCGCAAGCAATGCCCTGCCTACGGCTTAACCAAACCACCAGTAGAGCAACCCGCCACGCACCGGGTATAGTGTAGACTACTCGCCCCGACTACCTTATTCCTTTCTGCCTGTTCCTCATCACGCTGGCAGTTAGCATGTCGATGCCGCTGTTCCGGCCCTGCGCAGCGGCGGCGGGCTACAACAACAGCCAAATGGCCCTTGTATTGGCGGCCTATATTCTGGGAACGCAGCCTTGCTACGTTTTTCTAGGCAGTGTTTCCGACGTGGTCGGACGCAAGCCAATTCTGCTCCTCAATCTATTTTTTGCCCTCACCACCGCCATAGCCCTGGTATTTTTCTTTACCTTAAAAAGTGAAGCTAGTTTCTTTGGCGGAGTGAGTTTTTCAGGCTGCTATTTTTCCTTCCCTTCCGGCACCCTAACTTCATAGCTAAAACTGGCCGGTACCCGCAAACGGTAGTCCGTCGTGTTATTGAACCAGGGATTCAGCCGCCTCAACTCTTTGTACGTCGTGTTGTTTGCTTTGGCAAAAGCCACCAGATCCGTATCGGTCGCTATCTTCACTATTTTGAACTGGTGCGGGCGGTACTGCGCTTCGGGTTTCAGGAAATATCCGTACTTCTCCGGGTGTTCCAGAATCACTTTAAAGGAAAGAATGCGATAGAAATAGCGCGCGGTTTCACTGTTCAGGTACAAATCCCAGAAATTATCTGCTTGCTGGTATTTTAAAACGTTCTGCGTCCCCGTCAGTCCTTTGTTGTAGGAGGTCGCCACGAGCGGCCAGCTTTTCAGGCGCACCTGCGACCATTTGAGGTAGCGGGCGGCGGCTTCGGTGGCCAGTTTGGGGTCACGGCGCATATCGACGTCGGCGTCGATGTGCAGGCCGTAGTCGCGGGCGGTGGGGGCCATGAACTGCCACATGCCCACCGCCCCGGCGGGCGACTGCGCCGTGTTTTCAAATTCACTTTCGGCCACGGCCAGATAAATGAAATCGGTCGGGATGTCATTTTCGCGCAGTGTTTTTTCGATCAAAGGCCGCCATCGCTCAATGTTTTTTATAATAAAAATGGTGCGCGAATGCCCGAAAGTATTCACGACCAGTTCGCGCTCGAGTCCCTCGCGCACGTCGTCGCGCTCCAGCGGCACCCGCACCCCCGCGAAGGTCAACGTGTCGGGCAGCGGTGGCATCGTAACGTGCTGCGGCGGACCATCGACGGGAATAATGGTGGTCCGATCCGCGAACGGTACCCGCTCATCCTTGACCGCCGGCGAATTGGCGTCCTGGGAGCGGCAGCCGTAACAAAACAACATTTCAAAGAGTAAAGCAAACAGGTAGGTAATCCGACGAAAGGGCATTTCTGAAAGTTTAAAGGAAGGAATCAGGAGCAACAAAGCTACGCCAAATCAAGCAGGGACGTACAAGTCGAGTGCTTCGCTTGTCATTTCCCGCACTTTCCGGCAAAGCGCCGGATCGTTTCCCAGCGACTGCCCATAGGAAGGAATCATCTCCCCCAGTTTCTGTTGCCAGGCGTCGGTGTGGAGTTGCTCAGGGAAGCAGCGTTCCAGCAGGCCGAGCATAATCGACACCGCCGTGGAGGCTCCCGGCGACGCGCCCAGCAGGGCAGCCAGACTACCGTCGGCGGCGCTCACCACCTCAGTGCCAAATTCCAGAATGCCGCCTTCATCTTCGTCGTGCTTAATGACCTGCACCCGCTGCCCGGCTATCTCGAGGTCCCAGTCTTCGGGACGGGCTTCGGGATAATATTTTTCCAGGGCGTCCACCCGCTCATCGGACGACTGCCGCACCTGCTCGATAAGGTATTTGGTCAAAGGAATATTGTGCAGGCCCGCCGCGATCATGGGACGAATGTTCCTGAGATTGACGGATAACGGCAAATCCAAAAATGAGCCTTTTTTCAAAAATTTGGTGGAAAAGCCAGCGTAAGGACCAAACAGCAATTCCTGCTTGCCCTTGATCATCCGGCTGTCCAGGTGCGGCACCGACATCGGTGGCGAACCAACTTCAGCCTTGCCATAGACTTTGGCGTGGTGCCGCGCGATAACCTCGGGATTGGTGCAGCGCAGCCACTGCCCGCTCACCGGAAAGCCGCCGTAGCCGCGCCCTTCGGGGATACCGGATTTCAGCAAAAGCGGCAGCGACCCGCCCCCCGCGCCGATGAAGACGAATTTGGCGTGGATTTTTCGCCGCTCGCGGGTTTCGCGATCGCGGACGCTGACTTTCCAATGCTTGTCATTCTCTCGACGGGTGGCCGCGCGATCAAGGTCATGAACCTCCTGGTTGAAGTGCAGCGTGACGCCGTCCATTTCGCGCAAACGATGGAACATGGCGCGGGTCAACGCCCCGAAGTTTACGTCGGTACCCAAGGGCATAAAGGTTGCGGCAACCCGCTGGGCCGGGTCGCGGCCTTCCATAATCAGCGGCATCCAGTCGACAAGCTGCTGGCGGTCTTCGGAATACTGCATTTCCTGAAACAGCACGGATTTTCGCATAGCTTCGTGGCGCTTTTTCAGAAACTCAACGTTATTGTCGCCCCACACGAAACTCATGTGCGGAATGGAGCGGATAAAGGTATTGGGCAATTCCACGAACTCATGTTGGGTAAGAAATGCCCAGAACTGTCGCGACTGTTCAAAAGATTCCGCAATTTTGACGGATTTGGTAATGTCGATTGAGCCGTTGGGTCGCTCGGGTGTGTAATTGAGTTCGCAGAAGGCCGAGTGGCCTGTGCCGGCGTTATTCCAGGCGTTGGAGCTTTCGGCGGCGGCGTGGTCGAGGCGCTCGATGATCTCGATGGTGAGCGAGGGGTCGAGTTCTTTGAGCAGCATCCCGAGGGTAGCACTCATGATGCCCGCGCCGATCAGGACGACGTCAAGGCGTTCTGGGTGATTGTTCATTAAGTTGACAGTTTATCGGTATGCCGGTACGGGTGGACCATTTTTAAAATTGATAAAGCCCGCAAACATTTGTTTGCGGGCTTTTTTCTGGGTGGATATATATAAAAATCAGGAAGGGTTGGAATTGGAAACGTAATGTGCACGGGGATGCAAACCCTTTCCGATGATCTCCACCAGCTCAGGATTGACGAATTTTTCATCTACAACTTCCCAAGCTTCGTTCCGATACACCATTACGAAAGAGTCCTTTTCGGGGAAAATAATTCGCAGCCCCTCCTCGTCGCCGTACATTTCGGGTTCTACATCGAATTTCATTTCTTGGCCGTCCTTGGGGTCTTGTATGGTCAATTTCATTAGGTTTGGATTTGGTTTCAGAAGAATTGGGTCGCTAGCTTGGTGGGTATTCTAACAAAACCGTTCCAGAATTCTGCCAGATTTCCTTTTTATCCTTGCCGATTGGCAGTAAAATGAAGGTAATACATGGTCTGCCGCACAAAAAATCGCCATCAACGAATCCATAATGAATATTATAAGGTACCTGGATTTGCAAAATAGCCGCCGAAAAGCGGTGTACGTCGTGCTGGGCCTGACTGTCCTGTTTCTGCTACTGACCGCCTTCGTATTGCTGCTGCCCACGACTTCTATTGATCTTGAATTCTCGGAGGAGGTGCAGGAACACAACTTCCCGTTGCTGGACACGCTGATGAAAGGCGTAAGTTGGTTCGGGACGCAGTGGGTGGCCATTTCGCTCACGCTGGGAACCGCGCTGATTTTCCTGATAAATGGTTTTCGGCGCGAAGCCATTTTCTTAAGCCTGACGCTGCTGTCGTCGATCGTCACCTTTGTTATCAAGGTGTTAGTCGACCGCTCCCGACCCACCGAAGATATGGTGCGGATTGTGGTCAAAGCGCAGCACCAAAGCTTTCCCAGCGGCCACACGGTGTTTTACGTTACTTTTTTTGGCTTTCTGATTTTCCTGCTATTTCGGTTACGGCAGGTGCCGTCGTTCGTCCGTTGGTCGGTGGGCGGGTTCAGTCTGCTGCTAATCCTGGCGATACCTTTCTCGCGCGTGTACCTGGGCGACCACTGGTTTACCGACGTCGTGGCGGGTTTCGTGCTGGGGCTTATTTCGCTGGTTATTCTTATTTCTCTGTACTTCAAACCCGGCAGAAGAAAAAACACAGAGTAATTTGAATTGACAAAATTCGGTATCTTGGCTTCTTTACCATAGAAACCTCTAACGAACCGAAAAGTCAAGCACCAAAGATGAACATCGAACCAAAAATTGGCAGCCAATTTACCCACTTATTCAAGTTCACTCAGGAAGATGTGGTGGCTTTCGCCCACGTAACGGGCGACAACAACCCTCTGCATCTCGACGCCGACTACGCAGCCACCACGGCCTTCAAGCGGCCCATTATCCACGGAATGCTCGGAGCGAGCGTATTTACAAAAGTCCTGGGGACGGAGTACCCCGGCTACGGCTCCATTTACGTAAGCCAAACACTCAGCTTCCTACGGCCCATGTTTGTCGATACCGACTACGAAGCGGTGTTCACTATCACCCGCCTCGACCCCGACAAGCACCTGGCCGAACTCAGTACCGAAATCCTGGACGCCCAAACGCGTAAGGTGACCACGCGCGGTGTGGCGACGATGATCAATAAGGAGAAGTTTTGAGGCTTTATGTTTTCGTAAAAAGAGCGGGGCTTGACAAATCGGGCTCCGCTCTTTCGGCTGGATAATAAAAAAAAGTTCTCGATTGCGTTTGTGTATTTATCTTTTCCCTAATTTGGGAACCCAAACTTATTTCTTCACTATTTATCTCAAACGATTACTGATCATGCGTAAACTCAGTACCCTGATCCTGCTGGCCTTGCTGGCTTCTCCCGCTTTCTGTCTCCCGGCTTCTTCCGGCCCGTCCAAAGCCCCAACTGCCCCATCAACCGATGTAATCTGGATTGCCATGGGCAACCAACCCGTGGCCGTGAAGACAGTTACCGTTGCTCCGCCCGAGGACCTGGTTACCATCTGCTACTACGGCGTGACGATGAGAGTTCGTGAAAAAATTGCCGAAAGATACCTCCGCATCGGTGCCACCTGCGGCCCCCGCAATCAGCAGGAGGGCCCTATTGGGGAGACTGGCCCCCAGGGACCTATGGGACTTACTACTCCTAGTATAGTCCTCCCTCGGGGTTGTGGTTTCGATGGACCCATTGGGCAGCAAGGACAGAATTTGTATCTGGCCCCAAAAGCATCCGCTACGGAGAAGGTAGTTCAAATCGGAAAGTGAGGATGTTGGTTAGTCAACTGGTAGAATTTTTCAATGGCAAAAAGGGGTTCGGCATGGGTCGAACCCCTTTTTCGTATAAGCCATATTTTTTCGTAAAACGCCTATCTTTGGTTTTGGAACGTTACCCGAAATTCTAGCAGAACACCATGATCGAACTGATCCAAGGCGACATCACCAAAATAGTAGCCGATGCCATCGTCAATGCGGCCAATAGTTCGCTACTGGGTGGCGGTGGCGTGGACGGGGCCATCCACCGCGTAGGCGGCCCGGCGATATTGGAAGAATGCCGCAAAATCCGTGACCGGCAGGGCGGCTGCCCCACGGGCGAAGCCGTCATTACCACGGCGGGAAATCTTCCGGCCCGCTTCGTAATCCATACCGTTGGACCGGTCTGGCACGGCGGCGGGCAGGGTGAGGTGGAATTGCTGCGCTCTGCTTATACCAGTAGCCTACAGTTAGCCACCGATAAGGGGGTGAAAACTATCGCTTTCCCCAATATCAGCACGGGCGTATATCATTTTCCTAAGGCGAAAGCCGCTGAAATTGCGGTCGGGGCCGTGCGGACGTTTTTAGAAAAAGAAAAAGGCATCGAGAAGGCGACTTTTGTTTGTTACGATGCCGAGAATTTCTGGCTGTACGAAAAATTACTTCATCAGGATTAGTCAGATCAAAAAAAGCTCACTATGGCAATCAACCGACGGAATTTCCTCAAAGCCGCACCGCTGGGCGTTATCGCATCGACCACCTTAAGCGAAAGCCCACTCCTGCAAGCACAATCCACCATCCACGGCCCCATCAAGCTAAGCTGTAACCTCTACTCCTTCAACGACCCACTTCGCAAGGGCGAAATGACGCTTGAGGAGGTTTTCGCCTTTTGCTCCGACCTGGGCTTTGCCGCCGTGGACCCGACGGGTTACTACTTCCCCAACTACCCCGAAATACCGCCAGACGATTACATTTTTGACCTGAAAAAGAAAGCATTCCGCCTGGGCCTGGACATCAGCGGCACGGGCGTCCGCACGGATTTCTCCGCCGCCGACCCGGCCCAGCGCGCCGCCGACGTGGAACTGGTAAGAAAATGGGTGGCGGTCGCCGCCAAAATGGACGCCCCCGTGTTACGAATCTTCGCGGGCAAAGGGATCCCGGCAGGAAACACTGAAAAACAAACGATGGACCGGGCCGTAGAAAGCATCGCCCAATGCGTGGAATATGGAAAGAAAGCAGGCGTAATGATCGTGGTACAGAACCATAACGAACTCCTCAAAACGGTGGAGCAGGTGCGATATATCCGCGAGCAAATCCCTTCTGACTGGCTGGGCATCAACCTCGACATCGGTAGCCTGCGCGCGGGGGACCCTTACGAAGAAATTGCTAAATTGGCCCCCTATGCCTATACTTGGCAGATTAAAGAAAAGGTTTATCGTAACGGCGTGGAGGAAAAGACCGACCCGGCCAAAATCGTAAAAGTCATTCGGGAATCCGGCTACCGGGGCTATATTCCCATCGAAACCCTGGGCGGCGACCCGCGCGTCCAACTTCCGCGTTTTATGGAAAAAATCCGCATTGCTTTGCAGGGATAACTTTTTTTAGAAACAAAGTTTTTATTGAGGCATTTAGCTTGTTAGATATCGGTGAATAAAAATCTTAATAACTCCGCGACTAAACAATTCCACGATTAAACACTTCCACAACAAAATGAAAACTATGCTTCAACTCGGCTCCGTCATCGGCGCCCTGGCCGTTGCCATCGGCGCCTTTGGTGCCCACGCCCTGAAAGCCTCACTCGAAGCCTCGGGCCGCGCCGATACCTTTGAAACGGCGGTCAAATACCAGTTTTACCACGCTCTGGCCATTGTGCTGGTGGGAATATTGTTATCGAGAGCCGACCCCGGAGCTATTAAGTGGCTTAACTGGGCGGGCTACGCTTTTGCGGGCGGGGTCCTGATTTTTTCCGGCTCCCTCTATACGATCTGCTTTACGGGCATCACCAAATTCGGGGCCGTGGCTCCCCTCGGCGGTCTTCTCATGATCGCGGGCTGGGTGCTGCTGTTTTTGGCTGCGGGAAAGCTAACGTAGTAGGATTTGGTGAAGTGTTCTTGTGGGTTAAAGGGCTAAAAGGTCAATGGCTACTTGCTATCTTGAAGGCAACAGTTGCAGAATGCCGTTTGACCTTTTAACCATTGACCTTTAAACCCCAGGAAAAAAATGCTAATGAGTAGAAAGTAACGTTAGACTCGTTCGCACGATTTGGCCCATGGTTTGGCAATCCATGAAACCCTGGTGATGGTAGTGGCGGGCGAGGTCGCGCCGGAGGGAGGCGACGTACTCGGAGGAAGAAATAATATCGTCGGCCATGACGTCCATAATGTCGGTGGCGCGGGATTTCTCGATGCGCATCCGGGTGGCGATTTGGGAGCGTTCCTCCATTTGGTACTGCCGTACACTTTCAGAAGTCATGTACTTCATTCCCAGCTCAATGATGACGTTGTTTTGCTTGAAATACTGCGGCATATAGACCGTCTTTTTGCCCTCGTAGGATTGCTGGTCGAAGTCAATGGCACGGAAGCGGTAGTAGATTTCCTCGAAATCGGGCGTGATGTCCACCACGAAATTGCTGGAATGCATATCGCCCAGCAGCCGCACGAAACAACGTTCGTTGAACTTCACAAACTCCTTGCAAAGCCGAATGGGATTCAGGTTGGGGTCGGCGAGTTGTGTTTTCAAAAAGGCATCGCCCGGAATCCCGGCAATGTGTTCCTCCACCAGTGACTGGCCGCTCGTCATGTAGCTGACCTGGTTGGGTGAGAAAATATCCTCCAATTCCAGACCGTAAACCCGCGAGGCGTCGGCATTTTTGATGTAAAAATAATCGAAGTTATCGTTGATCTGGTTAACGATCCTAATGCGGAAAGGACGCGTGTTGCCGTAGGTACACAGGTCCACGCGGTCCACCATCAAGTGTTTCAGAATGGAGAGGTCACCGTCCACTTTCAGGTGGGCATAGATGGTTTTGAGCGCTTGAAAAATATCCGCCGTATCGCCGGGATCGTAAAAAACCGAAATCCAAAGTGTGTCGTTGCCTTTTAAGTCGTAGAGCGAAATGGCGTTGGAAAACCGCAGCAAATCGGTATAGTGGATTTGTAAAGGCACCTCGCGCTGGTACTTGACGAGGTACTCCCGCAGGTCGGTATTGATGCGGTAGGGAATTTTTTTCCTGCTGATGAGCGCCATAATTACGTGCGGGACAAAGTGTAGGGGCGCTGGGAATCCATTTTCAGGAAAATGAAGAGCAGAATAGAAAAAGACCACAACGACGAACCGCCGTAGCTAAAGAACGGCAGCGGAATCCCGATGACGGGCATCAGGCCGATGGTCATGCCGATGTTAATCATGAAGTGGAAAAAGATGATTCCCGCTACACAGTAGCCATAGACCCGCGCAAAGCGGGTACGTTGTCGCTCGGCCAGCACTACCAGCCGCATGATGAGGCCCACGAACAGGAAAATGACTACCGCACTGCCGATAAACCCGTGTTCCTCGCCCACGGTGCAGAAAATAAAGTCGGTGCTTTGCTCAGGCACGAAGTCGAACTTAGTCTGAGTGCCTTCCAGGAAGCCCTTGCCCGCCAACCTTCCCGAGCCAATGGCGATTTTTGATTGAATGACGTTCCAGCCCGCGCCGCGCGGGTCGGAGTAAGGGTCAACGAGTACCATGATGCGGCTGCGCTGGTGCTTTTGCAGCACATTATTGATAAAAAAGTCCATCCCGAACACCACCGCGATCATCAGCCCGGCCACCACCACAGTCGCCGTCATGCCGCCGTTTTTGCGCGTACCCTTGGGCATCAGCCAAATGACCAGCCCCGCCACGATCAGGATACCGAGCGCGATAAACCACTTCAAGACCAACAGCGTCAGCACAACCAATATCGCCATGATTATCCCAACGGCGGGAATAATGCCCGGCATTCCCTCGCGGTAAAGCATGATGGCAAAGGAGGCAAAAACCAGCATAGAACCCGTCTCGTTGGACAGCAGGATGAGCAACGCGGGAATGCCGATAATCCCCGCAATGGGAACATAGTCTTTCCAGGAGCGGGTCAGGCTCACCGCCGGGTCACTCAGGTACTTAGCCAGCGCCAGGCTGGTGGCCAACTTGGCAAATTCGGCGGGCTGGATCGAAAAAGAACCGATTTTGATCCAGGAGCGCGAACCGTTGATCTCGCTTCCCGCAAAAAGTACGGCTACCAGCAGCAACACAAAAGCTCCGTAGATTATGTAAGCGAAAGTGTCGTAAAATTTATAGTCGACGACCAGAATGCAAATGACCAGCAGCACCGTTGTACCCAACCACATCATTTGCTTGCCGGCGTTGTGCGAAAGGTCGAAGATGTCCGTCGGCACCTCGGGGCTGTACACAGCGGCGTAGATATTAAACCAGCCGATGAGTACGCACAGGATGTAGATCAGGACCGCGATCCAGTCGAGGTTTTGCGTTAACGTAGTATTTTTCTTAGGAGCCACCTTCTAATTGTGAATTAGTGAATTGTGAATTAGTGAATATTCTTCACTCGTTCATTCTCCTACCGAAATAGTCGCTTTCGCCGTGAGGACTGGCTTGGCTTTCTTTTCGGCAATTGGAGCTTCCAATTCCTTCTTCCTTGTGGTATCCTTCGTCTCGGGCTTTTTGGGAGCGGGGGCGGCGATGTGCGGCATGTAGTTCTTGTGGAGAATATAATTCTCAATCGCTTTGTTCTCCGTCTTGCCTTTCAGGTATCGCTCGATGATTAAGTTAGCGACGGGAGCCGCCGACACGCCGCCCCATACGCCGTTCTCGACGAAAGCGGCGATGGCAATCTTAGGATTGTTGGCGGGAGCAAAGCCAATGAATATGGCATGGGCCTGACCTTTTTTATTCTGAGAGGTCCCCGTCTTGCCCGCAATCTGAATGTTCTCAATGCGAGCCATCCGCATCACCGTGCCCGCCTCCACCGCTCCGATCATACCGGGGATAACGGTTTCGAAGTGCTGACGTTCGATGCCCGTTTCGTGCCGTACTTTGTACTGGGGCAGCGGGTTGTCCTTTTTACCGATGCCGCTCACGATATGCGGCGTATAATAATAACCTCGGTTGGCGATGATTGCCGCCACGTTGGCCATTTTCAGGTGAGTAATCAGTAGTTCGCCCTCACCGATGCTGAGCGAATAGACGTTGGAAAACTTCCAGCGCTTCACGCCATAAACTCGGTCGTAGTATTCTACGTCGGGCAGGCTACCCTTGTACTCGCTGGGCAGGTCCACGCCGAGCCGCTCGCCGATGCCGAATTTAGCCACCTGGTCGTGCCACTTAGCCAGTCCCGCGCGGGAGGCTTCGTAGGTGTTACTGAGGTCGTTATTATATAGGATACTTTGGAATACCCGGTAGAAATAAGGGTTACAGGAATGCTGAACAGCTTGCGGGACGTTGTTGCCGTGGCCGCCGCCGTGGCACTTCATGGGTACGCCCGCGTGCGAGAAGGCCGTGCCGGGCTGGATGGCCCCCTGTTGCAAAGCCGTGAGGGCCTGAATCACTTTAAAAGTCGAACCCGGTCGGTAACTCGCCATGACCGGACGGTTGAATAGCGGCTTGTAGGGGTTTTCGACCAATTCCTGGTAGTTTTCGGAAAAGTGACGGGTAGCGAGTTTGTTGGGATCGTAGTTGGGGGCCGAAACGATGGCCAGAATCTGTCCGGTACTGGGTTCGATGGCTACCACGCTGCCCACTTTGTTGACCATCAGACTATCGGCGTACTGCTGTAGGTCAAAGTCGATACCCGTGTAGAGGTTTTGTCCGGCCACGGCCATCGTGTCGAGCTCGCCGTCCTTCCAGGAGCCTTTGACCACGCCGTGCACGTTTTGCATTACGAACTTGACACCCCGACGGCCCCTCAGTTCTTTTTCATAAAAACTTTCCAACCCGCTTTGCCCGTAATAGTCGCCCTGCTGGTAGTAAAAACCATCCTGTTTTTTCAACTGTCCACCGGTAATTTCGCTGACGTAGCCAAGCGAGTTGGCCATCGTCGGGGCCGTGTAGGTGCGCATGGAGCTTTTGGCAAACTCAAAACCGGGGTAGTCTACCATAATGTCCTGAATTCGGGCAAAATCCTCCCGCGAGAGTTGCCGCAGGAACATCGAAGGCTTGGCGCGCGAATAGCTCGCCGCCGCCGTCATCAAGCTGTCGAAGGAGTGGCGCTCAATATTGAGGAGTCGGCAGAATTGCAGCGTATCGCGCACTTTGGCTTTGTAAGGCGTCACCAGCAGATCATACACAGGAGTGTTGTACACCATCAGTTTGCCATTGCGGTCGTAAATCTGCCCCCGGAAGGGAACCTCCGCAATCCGCTTGATGGAGTTAGCCGACGACTCGATGGAGTAACTATCGTCCAGTACCTGCAAATGGAATAGCCGAAGCAGAAAGACGGCTCCTATCACTCCGAAAAAACTAATGATTACAAAACGACGATTATCAAGCATTTACGTATAAAAATTCCTGCCCCACAAATTTTCCCGCGAAGTTCGTCAGAAAATGTTAAGAATCAAAGGGGAAACTACCATCCCGCTCCCTTAACGCTCGCCCGAATCCGGCAGAGGTAGCCGTCGGCGGTAATGTAAAGCGTTTTACCGTCGTCGCCCCAGGCACAGTTAGCAGTGGCTTGCCCGGTTTCGATGCGGCCCAGTAGCGTACCTTCGGGACTTAGCACCAATATACCACCCGGCCCGGTGGTCCAGACATTACCCTGCTGATCCAGTTTTAAGCCGTCGGGTAGCCCCTGCAATCCCTTCTTAACCAACGGTGTAGCGTCGTAGAAAAGTTTACCCGCATCCAAATTTCCGTCACTTTTCACTGGATAAACCATGATTACGGCTTTATCCGGGTCGGACTGCGCTACGTAGAGCGTCTTGCCATCCGGCGAGAAGGCCAGGCCGTTCGGTCGCGTTAGGTTTTCGATAACCATTGTGACCTGTCCGTCGGGGGTAACTCGATACACGCCGAAGGTATCGATTTCGCGCGTGGGATCGTCGGCCTTTTTCGGCAGGCCGTAGGGCGGGTCGGTGAAGTAGTAGCTGCCGTTACCCGCGTGCTGCACTACGTCGTTGGGGCTGTTGAAGCGCTTGCCCCGGTAGCGGTCGGCGAGGGTAATTTTGCCGCCGCCCGTCAGCGGCATGGCCGATATCCGGCGGTCGCCGTGTTCGCAGGAAATCAGGCGACCTTTGTCGTCAATGGCCAGGCCATTGCTACCCGATTCATCGCTGTAGGTCGCCAACCCGGTGTAGCCGGAGGGTTTGAGAAAAACGCTGATTCCTTCTTTTTCCGACCATCTGAAGATAGTGTTCTGCGGTACATCCGAGAAAATCAGAAAGCCACCATTTTTTACCCAAACGGGACCTTCCGACCAGTCGAAGCCCGTGGCGAGTACTTCCAGCTTGGTGTCTTTCGGAACCAGTTTTTCAAAGCGCGGGTCGTCGTACTGGATTTGGCCGAGGGTGGGGTAGACGGTTTGGGCCTGGGCATCGAGGAGGGTTAGCAGTAGCGATGCAACAAAGAGTTTAGCCTTCATAAGGAGTTGGGGTGCATTCTTGAAAGAGCAAGTATAAACGAAAAAGGCCTGGCTCATTGAGAATCTACCTTCCTTGGTTTCCTACGGATAAAAAAGTGCCGCTTAAAGGGTAACTTGCGTTCCCCATGAAGCAACTCACCCAAAACCTTAAAACCGGGCAAACCACCCTGATGGAAGTCCCCGCTCCGCAGGTAAAGCCCGGCGCGGTGCTGATCCAAACGCGTCGCAGCCTGGTGTCGCTGGGTACCGAGCGGATGCTGGTAGAATTCGGGAAAGCGAATCTGCTGAACAAAGCCAGGCAGCAGCCTGAGAAGGTGAAAATGGTTTTGGACAAAATAAAGACCGACGGCCTGCCGACCACCCTGCGGTCAGTATTCAACAAACTGGAGCAACCCATTCCGTTGGGCTACTGCAACGCCGGTACCGTCATCGCCCTCGGCGCGGGCGTTACCGACCTCCAAATTGGCGACCGCGTAGCCAGCAATGGTCCCCACGCCGAGGTGGTGAGCGTGCCGCGCAATTTGGTAGCCAAAATCCCCGACAATGTCTCCGATGACGCAGCGGCTTTCACCATCATCGGAGCCATCGGCTTGCAGGGCATCCGGCTGCTCGATCCCACACTGGGCGAAACGGTGGTCGTGATCGGGTTGGGGCTCATCGGCTTGCTAACCGCCGAATTACTGCGACTCAACGGCTGCCGCGTGGTGGGCGTCGATCTGGACGAAGCTAAACTCGAGATCGCTCGCGCCAAGGGCATCGAATCCTGCAATCCCGCCAAGGGCGACGATCCGGTAAAGTTCGTGCAAGATAGGACGGGCGGTGTAGGAGCCGATGGTGTCATCATTACCGCCTCGGCCAAAAACAGCGATCTCATTTCGCAGGCCGCGCGGATGTCGCGGCAACGCGGCAAAATCGTGCTGATTGGCGTGGTGGGTCTGGATTTGAACCGGACGGAATTTTACGAGAAAGAGTTGACTTTCCAGGTATCCTGCTCCTACGGGCCGGGCCGCTACGACGACGGCTACGAGCAAAAAGGTCAGGACTACCCGCTCCCCTTCGTCCGCTGGACCGAAAATCGTAACTTCCAGACCATCCTCCAACTACTAGCCACCGGACTGCTGGATGTGAAACCCTTCATCACGGAAGTCGTGCCGCTGGCGGACTTCGATAAGATTTATGGGAAAATTGGTTCGTCTAAGGCTATCGCCTCGCTGCTGGAATACCCGGAGGAAATTGCTCTACAAGCGACAATTCAGCACCAAACAACTTCTTTTGCGGGACGTAAAGGCATCGTGGGGATTATTGGCGCAGGGAATTTTACCAAAATGACGCTACTGCCCGCTCTCAAAGGTGCGGATTTGAAATTCATAGCCAGTGCCAACGGCTTGTCGGGTACGGCTCTAGCGCAAAAGTACGGTATCGCCCGCAGTACCACCGACTACCGTGAAATCCTGCAAGACGACGAAGTGGATTTGGTCCTTATTACCACTCGTCACGACCAGCACGCCCGGCTGACGCTGGAAGCTTTACGGGCAGGGAAGCACGTTTTCGTAGAAAAACCGCTGGCGATTTTTCGGGAAGAATTGGACCAGATTGAGGATTTTTTTACCAAGAACAGCCCTGCGCTTTCTCTGACCGTCGGCTTCAATCGCCGGTTCTCGCCCCACGCACAGAAGATGAAAACGCTGCTCGGCAATGCCCCAATGAACGTAGTGGCGACGATGAACGCGGGCCATATTCCGGCTAATTCCTGGGTCCACGACCGCGCGGTGGGCGGTGGGCGCATCTTGGGCGAAGCCTGTCATTTTATCGACCTCATCACTTACTTCACGGGTAGCCTGGTCACAGAGGTGTGCATGAATGCGATGGGCCAAAATCCCAATGAAACGACCGACAATGCCAGTATTTTGCTAAAATACGCCAACGGCTCCACGGGCGTCGTCAACTACTTCGCCAATGGTAGCAAGGCATCTTCCAAAGAACGTATGGAGGTGTATTCGCAAGATCGGACGCTAATTCTGGATAATTTCCGTACCCTGAAAGGATATGGATTCGGAAACTTTTCCAAACTAAAAACCCAGCAGGATAAAGGCCACCGCGAGCAGTTTCGGCAACTCCTGGAAGCAGTACGAGAAGGTGGCGAACCGCTGATTCCACTGGTCGAAATTTTCAACACAACGAAAGCCGCATTAGCGGCGATCGAAAGTTTGAAAGGTAAAGCTTGGGTTTCTGTAAAGGTAGGGTAGGAGCGATCGCTGCTTAGACAGTTTCTTTCTTTGGCAGTAGTTGCTCGTTATAAAACTTATAAGTACCGATCCACTTGGAGCGGCTCAGCTTTTTCAGCCCGTCGAGGTGGCTCATGCGATGAGCGTCGGTACCGAGGTAAGTAATGAGGTTTTCCTTAAGGAGCCACTCAGCGGTGTGGGCCACTCCTTCGCCGTAGTGTCCGGTGAGGGAGAGTGCATTGAGTTGCAACTCGACGCCTTGGGTCGTAAAACGGCGATAAGCTTCGGGATCGGTGTGGTAGTAGGCGTAGCGCTCGGGATGCGCCAGGACGGGCCGGTAGCCGTGTTCGATGATAGAAAAGAGCGTTTCGGAAACGTTCATCAACTGCGTCGTGTAGGGCAACTCTACCAAAACCCGCTTCTCGCCCAGCGTAAGCAGCGGCTCTTCGTTCCGTAGTATATCGCTGAAATGCTCATCGAGAAAATACTCGGCAGCGGCGTCGATGGTCACAGTCAGGCCCGCTTCCTGGCAGGCGGCACGAACCGCTTCGACGCTGGCGAGAATCCCCTCCGGCGTGTTGCGATAACAATCCCAAATGACGTGTGGCGTGGTGACGAGGTGCTGGTAGCCCAGTGACGCCAAGCGACGAATCATGTCCAGAGACTCCTCCATGCTCTGGACACCATCATCAAGCCCCGGCAACAAATGCGAGTGCAGGTCCATGCCCAGGGCGGACAGGTCGAGTTTGGGAGGCGGAGATTTACGGAACCAGTCGAACAAGGATGCGCTTGGGTGTTAATTTTGGGGGGGAATAAACGCGATGCTTCGCGTCTAGCCGACCGCGTCTCTCTGCGTATTTACAGCCACAAAGGTAAGACCTAATAAATTGAATACCCATTCATAAAGAAACCATTCCTAAAAGCAGTGCTGCCAGCGCCGCCCCCACGAATGGCCCCACGACGGGAATCCAGCCATAGGCCCAGTCCGACGACCCTTTGCCCGCGATGGGCAGCAGGGCGTGGGCCACGCGCGGGCCGAGGTCGCGGGCCGGGTTGACGGCATAGCCCGTGGGTCCGCCCAGTGACAGGCCGATGCTCCACACCAGCATCCCGACCAGGTAAGGACCGAGGCCCGGCGGCACGTCTTCGGTATGGCCGATGCCACTCAATCCGACAATCAAGAAAACCGTCGCTAAAACCTCGCTCACAAAGTTAGGACCGGTGGCGCGGATGGCGGGACCGGTGGCAAAGCAGGCGAGTTTATCGGCGGGATCTTCGGTGGCGGCCCAGTGCGGCATATAATGAATCCAGACCAGCACCGCACCCAAAAATGCCCCGATCATCTGCGCCGTGATAAAGCCCAGCACGTTGGAGTAATCGCCCGATAGTACGGCATTGCCCAGCGTCACGGCAGGGTTGATGTGCGCCTCGGGGCTACCGAAAAGTTTGGCCGTAAAAATACCCATCAGTACTGCCAGGCCCCAGCCCGTGGCGATCACGATCCAGCCGCCGCTATTGCCTTTGGTTTGTTTCAAAACGACATTGGCCACGACGCCGTCGCCGAGCAGCATCAGCACGGTAGTGCCTAGTAATTCACCTAGGAAGGGAGAAGGGCTCATTCAATGAAAAGTAAATAATGAAAAAATAACAATGCAGTCAAGCGTATCATCTGGGGCGGAAAGTACCAGAATTGTTTTAAAATATCCAGCAGAAATACAGAAAGAGTTTTTAAATAAAATTCCGGCCGCTTCCCAAAGAGCCAATTGCTTTACCTTTGCCCTTTCCGAATCATCATCCCGCTAACTATGAATCTGAATCAACTGACGGCCATTTCGCCCGTGGATGGCCGCTACCATAAGCAAGTCACCGAGCTTTCTTCCTACTTTTCTGAGTACGCCCTCATTTATTACCGGGTCATGGTGGAAGTGGAATACTTCATCGCGCTCTGTGAAGTACCGCTGCCCCAACTAAGCGAGATAGACGATAGTTTCTACCCGAAGCTGCGCGATATTTATAAAGATTTCAATGAGACAGACGCCCAACAGATCAAAGAAATTGAGAAAACGACCAACCACGACGTGAAGGCGGTGGAGTATTTTCTCAAAGAAAAATTCGAGACGATAGGTTTGGAGAAATACGGCGAATTCATCCACTTCGGACTGACCTCGCAGGACATTAACAATACCGCCATCCCGCTCTCGCTCAAAGACGCGCTCGAGCGGCAGGTGAAGCCGCTGTTCCGGCAGGTGCTTTTTGTACTGAAGCGCATGAGCATCGAGTGGCGCAACGTGCCGATGCTGGCCTACACCCACGGGCAACCCGCTTCGCCCACGCGGGTCGGGAAGGAGTTTCTGGTGTTTGTGGAAAGGCTGGAACGGCAGTTCGAGTTATTGGATCAAGTTCCCTACTCGGCCAAGTTCGGCGGGGCAACGGGCAATTTCAACGCCCACCACGTAGCCTATCCTGAGGTAGACTGGATGAAGTTTGCCAACCATTTTGTGGAGGGCCTGGGCCTAAAGCGCAGCCGCCACACCACGCAAATAGAGCATTACGACAACTTGGCCGCTACCTTCGACGGACTGAAGCGGCTGAACAACATCCTCCTCGACCTGAACCGCGACCTGTGGACGTACATTTCGATGCACTTTTTCAAACAAAAAATAAAGGCGGGTGAAATCGGCTCGTCGGCTATGCCGCATAAGGTAAACCCGATCGACTTCGAGAATTCGGAAGGTAACCTCGGCATCGCCAACGCGCTGTTTGAGCATTTTTCGGCCAAATTGCCCATCTCGCGCTTGCAGAGGGACTTGACCGACTCCACCGTGCTGCGCAACGTGGGCGTCCCCATCGCGCACCAGGTCATCGCGCTGCATTCGTTATTAAAGGGCCTGGGCAAGCTGGAAATCAACGAAAACGTCATCCGCGCCGAACTGGAAGAAAACTGGGTGGTCGTATCGGAGGCCATCCAAACCATCCTGCGCCGCGAGGGCTACCCGAAACCCTATGAAGCCCTCAAAGAACTCACCCGCACCAACGAAAAAGTAACGCACGACACGCTGACACGCTTCATCGAAACCCTCGACGTGTCGGAAGCCATACGCGAAGAACTCCGCCTCATCACGCCCTTCAATTATCTCGGCGTAGTGGAATGAACGCCTCTTACATCGTCGGCGTCATCTGCACCGACGCTACTTTCCAGGCTCCGCCCTGCCGCACGCATACGCTCGTAAACGCCAGCGTGTTCTCGAAGCGGTTCCCTTGAAAGCTTCCTTTGGCGCGCCAGGTACCCGTTACCACGGCGGCATCGCCGTAGGTGCGGGTTTGGGTGCCGGACAAAGTACCTATTTCAATGTTGAAGTAGCCACCATTCATGGCTTCGGCCAACGAGTTACCGTCCACCAGTGAGCCGTCGAAACTCAGGATAACGAAATCGGTCGTCAGCAGCGGGCGCAGGGCTGCGCCGTTTTCGTCGAGCAGGGCTTTAAAGAAAGCCTCCGTGCTTTCGGTGGGATTGGTCGGCGGGTTGATTTGCTGCGCAAAAGTGGGGAGGGTGGCCAGCGCCAGCAGCCAGGTCAGGAAGGCTTTTTTCATAATTTTTTTGGTAAAAAAAAGGAACTGAAACGGCTGAACGCCATAATCAGTCGAGAAAATGCGTATTCGCTTTTGAACCACAAAATATTTGCCGCTAATTTTTTAAGGATTATTATAGCAATTTAGCTAACTGCTTCCTATTTTAGGGCTAAAATTCAGAACGTTACGGCAGTGGATATGAAAAAGACTCTACAAGTTTTATCGGTATTGTTCCTCCTGAATGCCACCGATAGGGCCTCGGCGCAGAGTCCGTGGCGGCTGGGCGTGTCGCTGGGGCCATCGCTTTCCTATAATACGCTCCACTCCGACAAACCCCTGCCAAGCGGTAAGTTCGAGGCTCCCGACCGCTTCGGCGCGGCCTACGACCTCACGCTAGAGCGTAGTCTGACTCCAAATTTTTCTATAAGAATGGGGGTGAGGACGGCCAACCTGAAAGTCGGTACCCGCACCAAATACATTGCGCGGGATTCGATCACGCGGGCCGTCAATGGCTGGGGGCGCAGCGACGGCTACACGCAGTTTTCTCCGGCCAACCTCAACGTCGGTTTTACCTATAACTCCAAACTCCTGTGGCGGCGGCTGATCCTGACTACCGGAGCCGATATCAACTACATCGTCAATCGCTTCGACGGCTACGTGCGCGAGAAGGACGACCCCAAAGTAGATGGCCAGTGGCCGGGCGACGTGTATCAGTACGAACTCGAAAGCGCCCACACCCGCAACAACGGTCTGGCGCTTTCCTTCCGCAGCGGACTGGATTACAAGCTTAGTCAGTACAAAGCGCTCAGCGTAAACGTTATTTATAGCCAGGGCTTCCGTGACCTTTTCCATATTTCCACCAAAGAACTCGACCTCAACGGCGTGAACTACCGCGCCAATGTCGTGAGTAAGGGTAGCTACCTGGCCCTGCAAGTGGGCTATAAGCAAAGCCTTACCTGGAAACGCGGGGGAAATTACATGAGTCCGTACAATACGCCCGTTGTGGGCAAGCGGGCGGGCAATCGTCCCGACTTTCAGGTCGGATCGGTCATTGCCGGTTTCTCGGGCGTGGTTATTCCTTACCAAACGGGCGGCACCTTTGCCAACGTGGCGGCGCGGGGCGGTATTTTTGTTGCCGAACGCATTTTGGTGGGGGCCGTGGGTTTTGGTGCGTACTCGACCATCACACCCATCGAGTCGCCGCTCACGGGCTGGGCCGTGGGGCCGATGGTACGCTACCACATCAGCACTACGGCTTTCTCCCCCTTTGTCGAAGTCTCATACCTCATGGGGCAAGAGAGTGGGCAAACCTACCGCCGGGGCTGGCAGTTTGTGGCTCTCATGCCAGGCGTGAGCTTCCGCCTGACGCGCCAATTGAAAGCCGACCTAGGCCTGTATATGCTGCGACCCACTTATCCGGTTTCGGAAAACGCGGTGATTTCGCTGCCGCAGTTGGGGCTGCATTATTCGTGGCGTTGAGGAAGTCGGTTTCCTTTTTGCTTCTTATCGATGGGTGGATAAAGTCACCCACCTGCTTTTGTCAGCCCTGAAAGGGCGCTATATATTTGCGCAGGGTGAAACCCTGCGATTTAGGGAAAGCTTACATAACAAGCTCTGAAAGGACGTAATATTAAAGATTACCATTCGCCCATCAATAAATAAATTCCCAAAGTTTTGAATGATAAAAAAGGCACAACCACGCGCCGTCAGTTTGTGAAAAGCTCCGCTGGATTGGTGGCCACGGTACCTTTCACTGCTCAGGCCGCACCGCTGGATTTTTTTAGAAATACTTCCCAAAAAGACGTCGCCTTGAATCTTCCCGACCCAGACAAAAGCATCATTGGCCAATACGGAACCTGGGCCGCCGGGCTGCGGCCAAGCCCGCCGAAGTTATCGCTACGCGCAAACCGTAGTAAAAACCTGGACGCTTGGCGGAACGAGGCCCTCGCCAAGGCGGTAGAATTGGTAGCCAGTCCGCCAATGGGCGCGGTACCAGAGGTGACGGTGGAGAAAAAATACGAATACGAAGGGCTGGAAATTGAAGAACTCTCGTGGCAATTACCCTACGGACGCCCCACCAAGGCGGTTTTTCTAAAACCAGTTGGGGCCAAAAATCCGCTACCCGCCGTGCTGGGCCTGCACGACCACGGTGGTAATAAATATTTTGGTTGGGAAAAGATTGTCGTGACCAGCGACCAGCCCATTCCGCTGATGACCGCCCACCGGGAGGAATATTACGAAAACCGGGCTTGGGCCAATGAACTCGCCAAACGCGGCTACGCGGTGTTGGTGCACGACGTTTTTGCGTTCGGCAGTCGCCGGGTGCATTACGAAGATGTGGACGGCATTACCTGGGGTTCTACTAAAGACATTGACAGGCAAGACAACCAGATTGACACCCCCGAGGAAATAGATGCCTACAACCGCTGGGCGTCCGACCACGAGCACATCATGTCCAAATCGCTCTTCTGCGCGGGTACTACCTGGCCGGGCGTGACGCTGGCCGAAGACCAAATGGCGTTGACCATTCTAAGTCAGCGGCCGGACGTCGATCCCAAGCGACTGGGCTGCTCGGGTTTGTCGGGCGGCGGTTTGCGGACGGTGTACCTCGGTGGCCTGGATCACCGCGTGAAGTGCGCCGTACCCGTGGGGTTCATGTCCACCTGGAATGATTTTCTGCTCAACAAGGCTTTCACCCATACCTGGATGCTTTACACGCCGCTGCTCTCCAACTACCTGGAATTTCCCGAAATCATGGGTTTGCGTACGCCGCTGCCGACGCTGGTCATGAGCAACAGGCAGGATGAGCTTTACACGTTGCCCGAAATGCAGAAGAGCGACGAAATCCTGAGGGAAGTGTATCAAATCGCCAAAGCCCCCGACGCCTATAAGACCATTTTCTACGACGGCCCGCATAAGTTTGATAAAAATATGCAGGTGGAGGCATTTGGATGGTTTGAGCGTTGGTTGGTGTAGAGACGCGATGCATGCTGCGTCTCTACCTGCGTCACCCCCAATGCGGAATCACCACGCTTCCCTGTTCCGTTATTTCTATTTTCAAATGATTCTGGATTTCCTGCTGCAACTCCTCTACGTGCGAAATGACGCCCACGATGCGGTTTTCGCGGCGCAACGATTGCAGTGTCTCGAATACCTCGCTTAACGAATCTTTATCCAGCGAGCCGAAGCCTTCGTCGAGGAAGAAGAAATTGTGCATCGCGTGCGACTGGTTGTGAATCTGGTCGGCCAGGGCCAGAGCCAACGAAAGCGCGACCTGGAATTTCTGTCCACCCGAGAGCGTCTTGACGGCGCGGGTGCGGCCTTCGTTGAGCAGGTCGCGTACCTGGAAATCATATTCCGCCGGGCGGGGTTCGTAGAGTTCGAGTTGTAATTGGTGGCGCGTCATTTTGTGGAAGCGGGCGTTAGCCTGATTGCAAAGGTTTTGCAGGTGCATGGCCGAGACATAGCTCACGAAACCCGCCGCTTTGAACAGTTTGCTCAGCGTGTCGAGGTCGCTGGCGCGCAGGTCGAGTTTGTCTTTATTCTTGCGCAAATCCGCTTGCGCCGTCAGGTCTTGCTCCTGCTTCTTAACCTGATTGGCTAAGCCGCCTTCCTCCTTGCGGAGTTCGTTGAGGCGGATGGCCTTTTCTTCCAAACTGATTCGCAATTTTTGATGGATTTCGGTGTCGTAGCGCAGCCCTTCGGTTTTTTCTTCCAGCGTTTTTAGGGTTTGTCGGGCGGTATTTAAGGTGAGGAGGTAGGCGTCGACTTGCTGCTTTTCCCTGGTAATGTCCAGTTCCGTATTCAGCATCGCTTGTATTTCGCTTTCGTCGGCGAAGTCGGAGGCGGCGATGCCTTTTTGCAGGTTTCCGTTCAATTCCCGCAAGGCCTCGGCTTGCTGTTGGGTGTTGGTTTTTAGGGAAGAGATTTCACCCGAAAGCCTGTTTTGCTGATTTGTAAATTCCTGAATTTGCTTCGTCAGCCGCTCGTAATCGGCGGTGAGTTTGTCGTAAACGGTATTTTGGGCGTGAATTCGGTACTTGATTTGCTCCGCCGTTTGGTCGGCGAATTCGGCCACGTCGAGTTGCGTGATTTGCTTTTGGTAGGTATCGATTTCAGCGAGTTTGGCGGCGAGTTTCTGCTCGATGCCGTACAGCGCGGGACTGATTTTGTTATCCAGTACGTCACGCGCTTCGGTTAGTTCGCGTTCTTTCGTCCGCTGCTGTTTCTCCAGTTCCTGAATTTCGTTTTGTTGCGTTTTGGCTTGCGCAAAGGCCGCCGCAACTTTCTTGTCATCGTCTTTGGAAAAGCCCGGCCACACAAACTTAGCATCGTGTTCGATCAAGAGTGCTTTATTCTCCTCCCACTTTTCCCGAATGGCCTTTTTCTGTTTCTCGTAAAAAGCAAACTCTTTTTCCAGGCTGCCAAGCTGATTTTGCAGCCGGTCGTACGCCTCGCTCGTTTCGCGCAGCTTCTTTTGTTTTTTTTCAAAAGCCGTTAACTCATTTTCCAACACGTTCGCGCCGCCCATCACTTGCGGGTGATGCACCGAGCCGCAGAGCGGACAGGGTTCACCGTCTTGCAGGTCGTTGGCGTACTTGCGGAGTTCACGCTGGGTTTTCAGGTGCAGGATGTCCTTTTCAAGTTCGGCGTTTTGGCGAACGAGCGTCTGCTTTTCGGCGTCAAGTTTTTCACGCAAGGAAGCTGGAGGCAGCGGTGCATCCTCGGGGTCGAAGAGTTCATCGAAAGGTACGTCGAGCATTAAATCGACCTTGCTCATTTCGAGCTTTTCCTCGTCGTCGGCCACCCCCTTGGCTTCTTTTTTGAGCGATTCCCGAGTAGCCAGCAAGGCATTTTTAGTTGAGAACCACTCCGAAACCTGCGTGACGACTTCCAAATCCACGCGTCCGGCTTTGACTTCGTCCAGCTTTTTTTCCATATCCGCTTTCTGCTGACTTAATTGACCAACGACGTCTTTTTTCTCCACCAAGGCAATTCTACCGCGCTTTTGGTCATCGGCTAATTTTGCTCGCTCTTCTTTCGACTGCGCTAAAATCAGCACCACGCCCAGTTCGTCGGCTTCTTTTTTCAGACGGTCGCGTTTTTCGTAGGCAGGCTGTATTTCGTCGAGTTTCTTTTGCTCAGCTTCGATCAATTGCTGCCTTTCTGCCGCTTCTTTTTCTTTTTTTTGTAAAATGTCGGTATCCCGCGCCAAATCAGCCGTGCGAATTTTCTTTTGATCCAGCACCAGTTTGAACGTATTGCGGCACGACTGGTAGCGGTCCAGTCGCGCGGCTCGGGCCGTGAAATCAACCTCATGCGTAGCAAGTTCGGTGATTTTTTGTCGGGCAGATTGTTTGTCGGTGAATAATCCTCTCAATGTTTCGAGATTTTTCTCGTCTTCGGCCAGCGTTTTTAATTCCCGCTCGTTACTGACGATAAGTAGCTGCGCGTTTTTCAAATCTCTACGCGACTGCTCCAAACCTTCGGGCGTAGTTTGGCCAAGTTGGGCCAGGCTGCCGGCTAGGTTTTCCAGTTGGTTGTCATTTCGATTTTTTAGGATTTTCACCTTATCGCCCAAATCGTAACGGTGGAGCTGAAAAATCTCGTTCATCATCCGGGTGCGCTGCGCCTGCGGCAGGTCGAGGAAATCCTGGAACTTACCCTGCGGAATGATGATGGTGCGCTTGAAATTGTCGTAACTCAGGCCGATAATTTTCTCGGCCGCATCGTCCACTTCCAGCGGTGCCCAGTCTTCGATGGCCTCATTCCACTGGTACGCATTGCGCTCGAAAGTATTGACCTTGTCGAACTGCTTGCTATTGCGCCGCCCCTTCACCGTGAAGCGGTATTTGTGACCCTCGATCCCGGCGCGGCACACGTAGTCGATCAGTAACTCGCTCGACCGCAGGTTCATCATGTTATAATTGCGATCGTCGCCCGACTTGTTGAGGCGGTCCGTCTCGCCATAAAGTGCGTAGGTGATCGCTTCCAGAATGGACGATTTACCGCTGCCGACTTTACCAAAAATGCCAAAAATGGCCGTCTCGGTCAGACGGGAGAAGTCGATTTCCTGCTGTTCCTTGTAAGAATATAAACCTTGGAGGGTGAGGTGTATGGGAATCATATTTATCTTCGGTTGTCCTGGCCGCCTGCCATACTTAGGTAGCTGTCGAAGCGGCTTAGGGCTATTTTGCCAGCTTCTACGGCGGCTTTCACGGCGCAGCCGGGTTCGTTGATGTGCAGACAGTTGTGGTAGCGGCATTCATTGAGCAAGTCGCGCATTTCGGGGAAATAGTGGCTGATTTCGGCGGATTCGGTGTCGGACAGGCCTAGCTCTTTGATGCCGGGCGAGTCGATGAGGTAGGTCTCGGGGGCCAGCTCGAACATTTCGGCGAAAGTCGTGGTGTGGACGCCCTTATTGGCGAAGGTCGAAACCTCTTTGGTGCGCAGGGTGAGGCCGGGCGCGATGGCGTTGATGAGTGACGATTTCCCCACCCCCGAATGCCCCGAGAGCACCGAAACTTTGCCCCGCAATAGTTCATTTACTTCGTTCAGTCCCTCGCTTTCGATGGCCGTGGTGGCCAGGCAACGGTAGCCCAGGCTTTCGTATAGCGCCATAAGTTCGGCCTGGTATTCCAGCATTGGCGCATCCAGTAAGTCTTGTTTGTTAAAAATTAGCACCGCCGGAATGCGGAACGACTCCGCCGACACCAGAAAGCGATCGATGAAACCCAGTGAAGTGCGGGGAAAATACAGCGTCACGACCAGAATCGCCTGGTCCACGTTGGCAGCCAGCAGGTGCGCGTGGGCCGTTTTGTGTACCGACTGCCGGACGAGGTAATTCTCGCGCGGCAGGATGTCGAAGATGATGCCCGTGTTTTCGGTTTCGTCCTCTACATCAAATTCTACCCGGTCGCCCACAGCGATGGGGTTAGTGACCTTGAAGCCTTTGAGCTTGAATTTTCCCTTCAGGCGACACTGCCACAGGTGGCCCTCGGCGTCGCGCACGTCGTACCACGAACCCGTGGAGCGCATTACCAGTCCTTTTTTCAAATTGTTCCCTTCGTTTTTTGTCGATGTAGATACGAATGTAGCAAATTTGGGGGTTAAGTTTTTTTGGATAGATATGAATTTGACAGTTACTTGCTTGTAAAGAGTAAAAAAATGCTCGACTACACCTTTATGAGGTGGGTTTGTAAGCACGAGCGCTTATCTCTTATTTCTTTACCATTTCTCCCAACACCACGATTTCGCCTTCCCCAATCCCATGCCCGCTATATCCGCAGAAGTCAGTTCCGTCATCGACATTCGCCGTAATCGACTGCGTAGTCAATTGATCCTCGAACTTTACCAGCACGGGCAAACTTCGATCAACCGAATGGCCCGCCTGTTCCACGCCAGCATTCCGTCAGCAACGGGCATTGTGAATGATTTGATAAGGGAAGGCTGGATTCAGGAAATGGGTACCGGCGTGGCCAGGGCCGGACGCCCGCCCGCTCTTTATGGGCTGAATACCGAAAAATACGCCACGCTCATCCTCGACATCACGCGGCACGATACCCAACTCGTGGTGTTCGACCTGGCCAATGAGTTTGTGGCCCGGCAGCAAGTCAACCTCAAACTCGACGATTCGGAGATGTTTCTGGATACCCTCATCGAGGAAACGGACGCTTTCCTGAAAGTCCATAGTCTTAGCCACAAACGGCTGTGGGGCATTGGGGTATCTATGCCTGGCCTGATTAACGTCCAGAAGGGGACCAACCAAACTTATCCGCAATTAGCGGGAACCGACCTTTCGCTGGCGGCGCGGCTCGAAGCCCAGTTTCAACTGCCCGTGGTTCTCATCAACGACACTCACGCCACCACCATCGGCGAATACCGCTTCGGACTGGCCAAGGGCAAGCAACACGTCCTGACGGTGAATATCGACTGGGGCGTGGGTCTGGGCATTTTGCTCAACGGCGAGGTGTTCAACGGCGCGTCGGGCTTCGCAGGCGAGTTGGGTCACATTCAGGTACAGCCCGACGGGCTACTTTGCCATTGTGGCAAAATCGGCTGTCTGGATACGCTCACCTCCGGCTTCGCCCTTATTCGGGAAGCGCAGGCTGGTATCGACGCAGGGCGCGTTACGGCATTACCCCAACAACTAGGCAAAAACGAGCCACTTGACACGCATCACATCATCCGGGCGGCGCATAACGGCGACGAGTTCTGCATCGAGTTGCTGGCCAATCTGGGGACGGAGTTGGGTAAAGGCCTCGCCACCGCCGTTCATATGTTCAATCCCGAAATTGTGATTATTACGGGCTTACTGGCCGAGGCCGGTCCGTTTATCGCTGATCCCGTGAAGCGCGCGATTCACCAATATTGCCTGGCCGATTTTAGGGATGCGCTCACGCTGCGGGTGTCGCAACTAGGCAGCAAGGCCCGGCAGTGGGGCGTGCAGGTGCATTTGGTGGAGCAGTTGGTAGGGCGGGAGTTTCGTTAATTGGCTTTCGGCTCTCGGCAGTCGGCTTGGTCTGTCGTCCCGGTCGGCCTTATTTCAACAGCTCAGACACACGCTGCATCACGGCGTCGGTGGCACCCGTGCGGGTTTGGACGTAGTTGCGGGTGATCGTTCCGCTTTTTTGTAAGGCTCTGGGATTGGTCAGGATTTCTTCTAGTTTTTTCAGAAATTCTGCCGCGTCGCCGATGGTCCACGCGCCTTGCTGTTGGGTGAGGTCAATGGCTTCCTGAAATTTTTCGTAGTTTTTGTTGCCAAAAAATATCGGTAGCCCGAAAGTGGCGGCTTCCAGAATATTGTGCAACCCGGCTCCGAACGCACCGCCGATGTAAGCCACTTGTCCGTAACGATAAAGCGACGATAGCATCCCGACGTTGTCAACGAGCAGGTATTGGGCATTTTTATTTTTGGCAAAATCAAAACCCGAAGCCTGGTATGCTGAGTAGCGAAGCGTTGGGCCGACCAGCGTTTGCTCCCAGCGGACGAGTTCGGCTTCGTGGATCTCGTGCGGGGCGATGATGGCTTTCAGCGGAAATGTTAAGGCATTCAAAGCCGGGACGATCACCGAGCGGTCGGCTTCCCAGGCCGAACCCACCACCAGGCAAGGCTGGTTTTGCACAAAGGCCGCAATTTCAGGTAAATCACGGACCGCCTCGGCGATTTGCTGTACGCGATCGAAGCGCGTGTCGCCCGCTACTGTGACCTTATTGATGCCAACGCTGCGCAGCAGGCGAGCCGATTCCTCGTTTTGCACCAAAATATGGTCGAAGAAACGCAGGAGTTGCGTGTAGAATTTGCCGTAAGGTTTGAAAAAAAGCTGGTTGGGCCGAAAAATAGCCGAGAAAGAGAGGATGACCGCGTCGCTGCGCCGGAGTTCGCGCAGGTAGTTGTACCAAAATTCGTACTTAATAAAAAAGGCCACGCGAGGCCGCAACAGACCGACCAACTGCCGGGCGTTGGCGGGCGTGTCAATGGGGAGGTACGTCACAAAATCAGCTCCGGCATAGTTTTTTCGTACTTCGTAGCCCGATGGCGAAAAGAAAGTGAGGAAAATAAAGTAGTTCGGGTATCCGGCGCGAAAAGCTTCCATCACCGGGCGTCCCTGCTCGAATTCACCCAGCGAAGCCGCGTGAAACCAAGCCACCGGGCGCTCCTCAATCAAGGGTGGTAAGTCAGAAAGGAGCCGGGGCAATAGGTTTTCTCTCCCCTGCACCCATTGCCGGGCCTTGGGATGAAAAAAAGTCGCTAAACGCATCAATAATGCGTAGGCACGGATAGAAAGGGGATATAAAAAGGCGAACAAAGAAGACGAATACGATTTTTGCAAAAATACTTATTCTCAATCATAACCATTCTCTAGACAGCAATTCCCATGAAAGCGCAACCAAACGAAGAAGGCGGCTACGATACCATGACCGAGGCCCTGACCGCCCTGCAAGAAAAAGGATACACCTGTAATTTTAACCTGATTTCGGACGGCCTGGAAAGCAAGACCGAAGATGAAGTCACCAAACTTTCTCCCAACGAATTCGACATCACGGAGGTACATCGCTTCGAGGGAATGTCTAACCCTTCCGACAACTCGATTCTTTACGCCATCGAGTCTCAAGGCGGCTTGAAGGGGACCCTCGTCAACGCCTATGGCACCTACGCCGACCCGCTCTCGTCCGAAATGATCAAGAAATTGGACACACGCCATGCGAAGGGTATGTGATTGAAGGATGTGGAACTGTGTACGGCGGGGCGCCCCGAGGCGGCCCCCCGCGCGGTCGTGTAATTGATGTTGAACTGTTTGTTTGTTTAGCTGTTTAATTACTGAGTTTTGAGCAGTCTGCCTGATTCGTGACGTGAAAGCAGCCCAACAATTAATTACACAGGTCAACAAATTAGCAGCAATTACACGCCGGGCGGGCGCTCCCGTTCCACGATTAAACAATTACAAAACAACGAAACAATGAATTGGCACCAACTTACCCAAGCTTCTCAGCTTGAAGAAATTAAGGAAGAATCGCAGCGGCATCCGGTGCTTATTTTTAAGCATAGCACCCGCTGTAACATCAGCGCAACGGCTAAGGCGCGATTCGAAAGAAAATGGAAAGGCGACGAAGCGGGCGATTTGGCTCCCTACTATTTAGACCTAATCTCGCTGCGACCCTTGTCCAACGAAGTGGCCGACACCTTTGACGTACCCCACCAGTCGCCGCAGGTCTTATTGATCTCAAAGGGCGAATGCGTGTACGACGCCTCGCATTTCGACATTAGCTTCGACGAAATTAGCCAGCAGGCCAGCGGCATCGAATTGGCTTAGGTTTTTTTGTGAAGAAATAAAGACGGGCGTAGTGGGGACAGTTTTTCCACTACGCCCGTCTTTTTAGGCCTCTTGGGCCACATTCCAGAAGAAAGTCACGGCCTGTACCAGGTCGGGATGCAGGCTGAGGGCCACCGGACAAGTGTGGGCGGCGCGTTCCAGTTTGGCGCGTTCGGTGTCGGACAGATCCCGGTCGGATAGCATCTTCATCTCAAGTTCCACACGGGCGATGCGGCGCGGGGCGTCGGCGGACATAACCTTGGTGATTTCCATTTCGGAACCTTTCAGATCGAGGCCGTCACGGCGGGCAGCAATGCCCATGATGGTCATCATGCAGCTACCCAAAGACGCCGCCACGAGGTCGGTGGGCGAGAAGGCTTCACCCTTTCCCTGGTTATCGGTGGGGGCGTCGGTCAGGATTTGAGTACCCGATTGCAGGTGGGTAGCCTGAGTGCGTAGTTCGCCCAAATAGTCGGTTTTGATCGTCGGCATGATTTTCTGGTTAGTGAGAAGAACATAAAATTATAAAAAACCGTTAAGAAAGAGCGTTGTAAAATCGGGAACCGAACAAATTTCGCTATTTTCACCTCCCGAAACACTTTTCCGGAAACCACCTATCATGCTCAATAAAAAAACTTTACTCCTCGGCAGCCTATGCCTTTTGCTGACCACCATAAGTTGGGCGCAGCGCCGTGGCCAGCCGGATACCGACATCGAAACTTACAACTCGCTATTCTCGGGCGGCGTGACTACCAACACCAATTCCGGCTTGTTTGGCGGGGTGGTGGTGCGCAGTTCCAAGTCCCTGCCGGGGATGCTCTTTGGTAAGCAGCAGTTCCGGTATCTGGCCCTGGAAGCGGTCAATGTCAAGCACCCCAAGGAATTTTCGTCGCCCTACCCCGGCAACGGCTCCCGCCTGACCTTCGGCAAGCAGAATTATCTTTTCGTGTTGCGCCCCGAGTATGGCCGCGAGTTGATGTTCTACAACCGTCACTCCAACGAGGGTATTTCCATCAGCGGAATCCTTGCCGCCGGACCGTCGATCGGCATTGAAAAACCTTACTATGTGCAGCTTCAACCCCGCGCGGGCGTCGTAACTTCGGTACCCTACACCCCCAATCTGCCGGGCGACATTATTGGTGCGGGTAGCTTTTTCGCGGGTTTCGACAAGGCCAAAATCGTGCCGGGTGCTCATATCAAGGCGGCCCTCAGTTTCGAGTTGAGCGCCTTCCGCGAAAACATGACGGGCATCGAAATCGGCTTCGTAACCGAAGCCTTCTCCCGCCAAATCATCATCATGCCCCAGGCCCAAAACCGCAGCTTCTTCACCTCCGGTTTTGTGACGCTGTACTATGGGTTGAAAAAATGAATTCATAATGATTGAACTTCCTGTTATCGCCAGCCAACGCAAAAAGCGCCCCGACTGGTTGCGCGTGAAACTCCCCGCTGGCCCCGATTTTCTGCGAGTACGGCAGTTGGTAGATACTTACAAACTACACACGATCTGCGAGAGCGGCAGTTGCCCAAATATGGGCGAGTGTTGGGGCGCGGGTACAGCCACTTTTATGATTTTGGGCAATGTTTGTACCCGCAGTTGCAGTTTCTGCGCCGTGGCCACGGGCCGTCCGCCCGAGTACGACACCGACGAACCGCAGCGCGTAGCCGAGGCCATTCGACTGATGGGCGTCAAGCACGCCGTCATCACCTCCGTCAATCGCGACGAGTTGAAAGACCGGGGGGCCGAAATCTGGTACCAAACCGTGCGGCAGGTGAAAGAGCAAAGTCCTGCCACGACCATCGAAACGCTGATTCCTGACGTGAAAAACAACTGGGACGCGCTTTATCGCATGATCGAAGGCGGGCAGGAAGTGGTATCGCACAACGTCGAAACCGTCGAGCGTCTCTACCGGGGTGTGCGGCCGCAGGCCAAGTACGAGCGCAGCCTGGAACAAATCCGGCGCACGAAGGAGGCGAAGCAGCGCACCAAGTCGGGCATCATGTTGGGTTTGGGAGAAACGCAGGACGAGATTTTCAAAGCGATGGACGACCTGGCCGCTCACGGACTGGATATTCTGACCCTCGGACAATACCTGCAACCCACCAAGATGCACCACGAGGTCATCGAGTGGATTACGCCCGAAATGTTTGACATGTACCGCGAGGAAGGCCTGAGTCGTGGACTCAAATACGTCGAATCCGGCCCGCTCGTCCGTTCCAGCTATCACGCCGAACGCCACGTGAACGTGCCGATTTGAAACGCTACGACTACATCATTGCGGGTGGCGGACTAGCCGGACTAAGTCTGGCTTTTTATATGAACCAGTCGGTGCTGCGCAACAAGCAGATTCTTATTATTGATAAAGACGGGAAGGACAAAAACGACCGTACCTGGTGCTTTTGGGAAACGGACGTGAATAGTCCTTTCGACTCCATAATTTTCCGTAAATGGCCGGAAGTCTATTTCTACGGGAGTGGCGGCTTTGAGAAAAAACTTGACCTCGGCGATTATAATTACAAATGGATTCGCGGGATTGATTTCTACAACTTCGTCAAGACCGACCTGGCCGCCAACGCCAACATCACTTTCCTCAATACCAATATTGAGCGCCTAACCAGCACCGCCGATGGCGGCTTCGTCATCACGGAAGCCGGGCAGTTCATCGCCGACTACATTTTCGACAGCGTGACCCCGCTGCGGATCGACAACCCAAAGCGGGAAAATATGCTCCAGCACTTCAAAGGCTGGGAAATCACCACGCCGCAGCCCACCTTCGACCCCGCCGTGCCCATTATGATGGATTACCGCGTGGAGCAGGTCGGTCTCGGCGTGCGGTTCAGTTACGTGCTGCCCGTCGACGAAAAACGCGCTTTTATCGAATACACCGTCTTTTCAGACGCACTCCTGGCTCAGGCTGACTACGACCGAGAACTCCATACCTACATTCGTGATATTCTGGGAATTAAAGATTTCGAGATTCACCACGAAGAATTCGGCGTCATTCCCATGACGGACGAGCTGCCCGAAACGCCCCGCGATAGCCGCATTATCAAAATCGGTACGTCGGGCGGCTACGTAAAGGCATCGTCGGGCTACGCTTTTAAGCGCACGCAGTGGCTCACGCAGGAATTGGTCAGGCAACTGCTAACGACGGGCAAGCCTACTCCCACGAAAGCAACTTTCCGCTCCTGGTTCAAGCATTTGCAGGATAGCACATTACTAAATGTTCTTTTGAAAGAACGCCATTCGGGAGATGCCGTCTTTACCAATCTTTATAAAAACAACCCTACTCCCCGTCTATTAGCCTTCCTGGACGGGAACAATTCCGTGTGGGACGACCTTCGTACGATGTCCACGGTGCCGCTTTGGGCTTTTACCAAAGGCATGGTCGGCACACTGATGAAGAGATTCTAGCGCATTTGGTTAATTTCTAAAAAAAATTCAATTTTGCAGCGGCATCCAGAAGCTTCAAAAGGAGAAGCGCCAACCGGGACGAACACCACGGTGGTAAAGGGACGATGTGGGTTAAAAACCAAAAATAGTTCTCTTCTCCCGCCCGGCTTCCTGGATACTGAATTCGACACCAATCGCTATCACTCGCAGAAAGGTGTTTTCGCAATCCGCGTTCTAATAATTCATCATTCATCATTCATCATTCAAGAAAATGCCTTACCTATTCACTTCGGAATCCGTGTCGGAAGGACACCCTGACAAAGTAGCCGACCAGATTTCGGACGCCCTCATCGACAATTTCATGGCCTGGGACCCCAACAGCAAGGTAGCTTGCGAAACGCTCGTTACCACCGGACAGGTCGTACTGGCTGGAGAAGTCAAGACCAGCACTTATCTTGACGTTCAGAAAATCGCCCGCGAAGTCATTCGTAAAATTGGCTACACTAAGAGCGAGTATATGTTCGAGGCCAATTCCTGCGGTATTTTGTCGGCCATTCACGACCAAAGCGAAGATATAAATCAGGGCGTGGATCGGGCCGCCGAAAGCCAGGATTTCGAGGCCAAAGCAAACGCCCAGGGCGCGGGCGACCAGGGCATGATGTTTGGCTACGCCACTCGCGAAACCGAAAACTACATACCGCTGGGGTTGGACATGGCGCATAGTCTCTTGAAGGAATTATCCAATATTCGTAACAATGAGCCCGAAACTATCCCGTACCTGCGGCCCGACGCTAAGGCACAGGTAACTATCGAGTACAGCGACGATAACGTGCCACAACGCATCGACACCATCGTAGTCTCGACCCAGCACGACGACTTCGATTCAGAAGAGAAAATGCTGGCCAAGATCAAGGAGGACATTATTTCAATTGTCGTTCCCCGCGTAAAGGAGGCTTTGCCTGAGAACTTACAGGCGTTGTTTACCGATGACATTACCTATTACATCAACCCTACCGGAAAATTCGTCATCGGCGGGCCGCACGGCGACACGGGCCTAACGGGTCGCAAGATTATCGTGGATACCTACGGCGGTAAGGGTGCGCACGGTGGTGGCGCTTTCTCAGGAAAGGACCCCTCAAAAGTGGACCGATCAGCGGCTTACGCCACGCGTCACATCGCCAAAAACATGGTCGCCGCTGGTCTCTGCGACGAGGTGTTGGTACAGGTTTCGTACGCCATCGGCGTGGCCAAGCCCTGCGGCTTGTTCGTGGATACCAAAGGCACAGCTAAAGTCGAAATAACAGACGGAGAAATTGCTCGGAAAATAGAGAAAATCTTCGATATGCGTCCCTACGCCATTGAGGAGCGGCTGAAACTACGTAACCCAATCTACTCTGAAACCGCCGCTTACGGCCACATGGGACGCGTGAACGAGATAGTGAAGAAAACCTTTAAAGGCACCGACGGCACGGAGAAGGAAATGGAAGTGGAGTTATTTACCTGGGAGAAGCTCGATTTTGTGGATAAAATCAAGGAAGCGTTCGGGTTGTAGTTTTTTCAGTCCAGAATTTTACAAAAAATCCGGAGATTGATTTCTCCGGCTTTTTGTTTTTTAGTCCCGCACGTACACCTTCACGCCGCCGATGCGCCCGGCGATGAAGTTGTACACGACCGCCGAAAGTGCCCCGGAGATAATCCCGAATACTCCGTAGATAATCGGTACAAAAATCAGCATAAAAGCCCCGCCCCCGAACATAATTCCTTTTTCGTAGCCACCAAGGGGCATATTGGCAAACGGCATGGAAAAAATTAAAAAGAAGAAAAGAATGAATACAAGGCTGAGCAGCGCCATCACGGCCCCCGACACCAGGGCAGCGGAACCTACGTCGATGCGAGTGATTTCTTTTTTCATATTTTTATACGTGTTTAGGAAGTGGAGTAGAAACTGATTCAACCGAATCCTTTACAAAATACGGATTCAATGCCCATTTACTCAAAAAAAGGGCTGGCTGGCCTTCTGATGAGATTGATGGTTAAATCAAGCCGCATCACTCCCTTACAAAAACGGTACGACGCTTTCCAGCCCCATGCCGCGCGAGCCTTTGATGAGGATATGGGTGTTTTCCTGCGGATGATCCATGATCCAGTTGTGGAGAGAGAATTTATCGGGAATGTAGTAGGCCTTCGGCAGGGCGGGCAGGGCGTGCTGCATCAGCGGTCCGGTCAGAATCACGACATCGAATTTGCCCTCGGCGACCAACTGGCCGATGGTCAGGTGTTCGGCGGCGGCTTCGTCGCCTAATTCCAGCATATCGCCCAGAATCAGCATTTTGCGCGGGGCATCGCTGCGGGTAAAATGCTCGATGGCCGCTCGCATGGAGCTGGGATTGGCGTTGTAAGCGTCGAGCGTAATAGTGTTGTTGCCTTTTTCAATGACTTGCGAGCGGTTGTTGTCAGGCCGGTAGTCCGAGATAGCGCGGTGCGCGTCGTCGCTGGGCACTTCGAAGTAGTGACCAATGGCGAGGGCAGCGCAGATGTTGTCGAAATTGTGCCGACCCGGCAGGTGCGTGACAATGGTCTGCTTTTCCTGGTTTTCGTAGATGACGAAGGGCGATTCCTCCACCAGCGTCGGATTCACTTCCGAACTGGCGGTACGGTAAAAGACGATTTCACCGAAGGCGTGTTTCTTGCTCGCCATTTCCATGAGGGTTTCGTCCTGGGTGTTCACGAATACGACCCGCTTTTTCTTGGATAAATACGTGTAAAGTTCGCCCTTGCCTTTCTTGACGCCCGCGATTCCGCCGAAACCTTCCAAATGGGCTTTGCCAATATTAGTAATGAGACCGTGCGTTGGCTGGGCGATGCTACACAGAAAAGCGATTTCCTGCTGGTGATTAGCCCCCATTTCGATGACGGCTACCGTATTGTCATCCGGCTGGATGGAGAGCAGCGTGAGTGGCACGCCGATATGGTTGTTGAGGTTGCCGACGGTAGCGTTGGTGCGGTATTTTTTGGCAAGAACCGCCGCAATGAGTTCTTTGGTCGTAGTTTTTCCGTTGGATCCCGTCAGGCCGATCACTGGAATATCCCAATTCTTCCGGTGGTGTTTGGCTAATTCCTGTAAAGCAATCAGCACGTCGTCTACCAACAGAAAACGCTTATCCTTCACCACCGAGAAATCGTCCACCACGGCGAAAGCCGCCCCGCTATCGAGCGCTTGCTGAGCAAAGGTATTTCCATTGAAATTGTCGCCTTTTAAAGCAAAAAACAAACAACCCGGCGCAATCTTCCGCGTGTCGGTGCAGACCGTCGAATTCTTTAAATAAATCGCGTAAAGTTCTTCAAGCGTGATTTCCAGCATATTTTATGACAAGTTGGGTTTTTAGGACGTTGTATGTGGTAGGCTCGGACAGCCGCTGCTGGGTCTTGTCCATCCTTTTGCTAAAATTCCGCTAAAATAAAGAATCATTGACCGCAAACGGGCCAGCGGCCCGTATCACATGGCCAAAATTACGCAATGAAATTTCAACACTACTTATATCTAATCTGCTACCTCATTTTAGTTGCCCCGGCCTCTGCGCAGCAGCCCTGGTTTCGGCTGGACACCACGACCACCGTTATCCGCAACGGCCAGAACCTGCGCAACCCCTGGGCGGGCGGGCTGAACGCCGGGCAATTCTCTACGATGGACCTGAACGGCGACGGCACCGACGACCTGGTGGCCTTTGACCGTACCTCCAACCGCGTGACGACTTTCCTGGGCGATGCCGCTACCAAAACCTACCGCCACGCCCCGACTTACGAAGCCCGCTTCCCGCCCATGACCGACTGGATGCTGCTGGCTGATTACGACAAAGATGGCCGCAAAGACCTTTTCACGCACACTTCCCAAGGTATTCAGGTATTTAAACAAACCCCCATCGGTGGCGGCTGGGCCTGGAAACTTTTCAAGCCGCTGCTCAACTCGGTCGGTTTTTCGGGGAAAATAAATCTTCTGGTCGTCGCCACCGACATCCCGGCTCTCACCGACCTAGACGACGATGGCGACCTGGACATTGTTACCTACGAACTTCTGGGCAACTTCCTCGAAATGCACCAGAACATGAGTATGGAGCGCTACGGCGTCCCCGACAGCCTGGAATTCGTGCGTAACGGCCCGTGTTGGGGAAATTTTGTGAAAGAACATTGCAACGATTTCAAGCTGGGCGTGGACTGCGGCTCAGTCGAAGATTTGGAAAAGAAAAAAAATGCTGGCGGACGCCTCATGCACGCCGGCAACGCCCTGCTGCTACAAGACCTCAACGGCGATGGTAAAAAAGATCTGCTGACGAGTTTCGTAAGCTGCGACAACGTGGCGCGGCTGGTCAACACGGGGACGAACCGCGTGGGTAATTTTACCAGTTTCGACGTGAAATTTCCGGCAAAAGACCCCATCGAGTTCACCATTTTTCCGGCCGTTTACAGCGAGGACGTGGACTTCGATGGCATAAAAGACCTGCTGGCCGCGCCGAATGTCTACGCCAACGAGGGAAACCTGATGGATTTCCAGTCGTCCACCTGGTACTACCATAATACCGGGACGAGTAGCAAGCCGATTTTTGAACTGAAACAAAAGAACTTCCTGCAAGACCAAATGATCGACATCGGCGAAGACGCCACCCCGTCTTTCTTTGACGTAGACGGCGATGGTGACCTCGATATGATTGTAGGAACGGGCGGGACGCGGGGCGACGCGGGCTTTCGTGGTACGCTGCAATTATTCAAAAATGTCGGTGACGCCAAAACGCCCCGCTACGACTGGACTACCGCCGAATACCTTGGTTTCTCCAATACCCAGCAGCTTACGCGCGTAAAACCGCAGTGGGCTGATTTCAACGGCGATGGCGTGGCCGATCTTGGCTTTTCGGGCGCATCAGCCAAGGGAATCGAGTATCGTTACGTCCCCAACCGCGCCGCGCGGGGACAAGCCGTGAAACTGGACATGAAAGAAGCGGTTCTGCTCATACTGCCGCCCAACGTGCAGAGCGGCGATCATCCGTATTTTTACGATGTCGATGGAGATGGCGACCTGGATTTAATTGTGGGAACGACGCAGGGAAATATCCGGTATTTCCAAAACACGGGTAACGCCAAACAGTCTGCCTACGACCTTAAAACCGAAAATCTGGGCGGCATAAGCGCCAATTTCAAGGGGCGCTTCGTGAGCATCGCCGTGGCCGACCTCGACCTCGACGGTCAGCCCGACCTGCTCACTGCGGACCAAACGGGCATGATCCGCGTTTCGCACGGCGGTACCTGGGGCCAATGGAGCCGTCGCGATAGTGTGTTGGTGCAAAATGGCAGCACCGCTTACGCCCCCGACTTGGGCGCGTACCTCCACGCCGCCATCGCCGACTATAACGGCGACGGTAAACCCGACCTCGCCATCGGTACCCACGGCGGCGGCGTCCGGCTGCTGACCAATGTGCTGCCCGTCGTCGTGACCGCCGTCGAACCCGTCTCGCCAAATTTATTTGTTGTCTACCCCAATCCGGCGGAGGACTACGTACAGGTACGCAGCTCTACGCCGGGGTTGCTGGACGTGATTTCGTCTAGTGGACGGGTTTTACAAGAAAATTTGCCCTTAACTGAGGAAAGTGAAATCACGCTGAACACTTCGCGCTGGTCGCCGGGGCTGTACCTGTTCCGGGCGCGGTACGGGGAGCGGCAGGAAGTCAGGAAGATTTTGGTGAAGTAGCAGCGACCTGAACTTTTGCGGCTCGACGGGCTTTTTTACAGAAAAAATGCACCCTTATGCTTTCACAACTTACTAACACGCCCCTCGGTCGGCTGCGGATTATCGCCTTCGCCGAAGGCTGCTCTTTTCTCTTATTGGGGTTGACGATGATTCTCAAATACCAGTATGGTCTGCCCAAACCCAACTACGTCGTAGGCATGGCACACGGCGTACTTTTCATCACGTATGTCGTTTTGGTTTTGCAGGTGGCTTACCTCCATAAATGGAAAATGTTGAAGATTTTTTGGGCTTTTGTGGCTTCGCTGGTTCCATTCGGTACTTTTTACGCGGAGAAACATTTGTATAAAGATTAAAAGGACGGAAGCATTGCCTTACGGCAGGCACACTTTAGCCGCCTGCCGCTGGGGTAAATTCCAACCATTCAGACGCTAAATGGGTCAGGGGAAAAATACCAAACACTTCTAATCATGAAAAAGGTTATCTTTATCTCCCTGCTCCTCTTAACCACGTTTTTAGGTTGTCAGAAACTTGATTTAGCCGACAACAGTCACGAAATAAAGGTTTTACTCGAAGACGGCCTGGCGTATGACGGCTGTGCTATGCATTTTTATACTTCGCCAGGCTCAGGGACTTCTGTTTCGTTTGTGCCTACACCCGGTTCCGAAAAGAAGGTTCGGGGATTTCTAACCAAACAAAAAGGAATATCAACTTCCGGTCCGATCTCCGTCATCCTTAGATATCGGCCTACTGATACAAAAGGAAAATTGGTGTGTGGCTGGGGGGCAGTTCGCGAAGTGGATGCAATCGATGTTTTGAAAATCGAAAGAGAAAAGTAAATTCAACTAATTTATCAACCATGAAAAATCTGCTCTTACTGGCAACCCTATTCATCTGGATAGGCTGCAACAACTCCAACAAAGAAATCGACGGTGAGGTCGTCGAAACCCGCGCCCGCATCGTGAACAACCTAGCCGTAGATGGCTGCGAGTGGCATTTTGAAATCACCGACGTGGATTCTTCCAACATTAAAACGGTGGTACCCACGCGAGCCACCGAGCCAAAAGTCAAGGCCGCCGTGCCAAAATACGGGACCGAAGATGCTTACTCTTTCATCGATATCAACCTTAAATACCGCCCGACGGGTACACAGCGCAAAATCACCTGCGGCTTTGGCAGTATGTCAACCGTGGACGAAGTGGAGGTGCTGGAAATAAGCAAAATCCGATAAACTTTCCAGAAAAGAACAGAGACTACGCAACTTTTCGGGCAACTAGTGCATCAGTTGAAGGTAATGAATTAATAACCTTCACTATTTTCAGCCATGAAAAGCAATCGTATTTCCCTCTTCGTAGCCGCCTTCTTTCTCGTGTTTGCCACCCTGGTACAAGCCCAGTCTTCGCTCGACGCCAACGACATTCTGCGAAAAATCGACGATAAACGACCGATTGACGTGCGGAATGCCGTGATCCGGGGAACGCTGGATTTTAGCGAGCTTGCCAACCAACATCGCGTTAAGGATTCCAAAATGTCCAGCGAAGAATACAAAAGCCGGGTCGAAGTACCGCTTACATTCAGGAATTGCACCTTTAAAGGCGATGTCATTGCCTACAAAACGCTGGACAAAGACGGCAGGAGCTTCTTGAATTTGGGCGGCAGCGATCAGATCCTTTATACCGCCGATTTCAAGGAGAAAGTGATTTTTGAAAACTGCACTTTTGAGGGCAAGACCGAATTCAAGTACTCGGACTTCGACGAGATCGCCATTTTCAACGGCAATAAATTCCGCTACGAGGCCAATTTCAAGTACGCCAACTTCCGCGAAGACGCCCGCTTCGAGGGGACCGACTTCGGCGATAATGCCAATTTCAAATACGCCAACTTTCGCGGTGCGGCCCTGTTTACCGACGCCCGCATCGACGACGCCGCCGACTTTAAGTACGCCGAGTTCAGCGATGGGGCAAAATTCATCAAGACCCGTTTCAGCGGCGAGGCCGATTTCAAATACGCCGACTTCAACCGCGCGGGCGACTTTTCCAACGCCAATTTCCGCAGTCGCCCCGATTTCAAATACACCAAGGGGCGATATACTATGTAGCCCTTCCACCGCCCGGCGGCCCGGTCTGCTTAGGATGACAGATTTTATTGACTACTGTCCGAAACCGTACAACTACTGTGCGATTTCGGACATTTTTTTATGACAAATTTCTGTAAATTGTTGATTATCAATAATCCATTTTCATGGTATGCTATTTGGCATACTACAAGCAGAGACTCAAATAACCATCACTAATCAGACAGCCAAATTTAAAACCATCCACTCTCCACTTTCAACTCTCCACTAAATAAATGATTCAACTCAAAAATATCGCTAAGTATTACCCCGCCGGATTCGGTAAAACTTACGTTCTGCGCAACATTACCCTGAATGTCAAAGAGGGCGAATTCGTATCCATCATGGGACCGTCCGGCTCGGGTAAGTCCACGCTAATGCACATTCTGGGCTTGCTGGAAGAACCTTCCGAAGGCGAGTACCTCTTCTTGGATGAACCCGTGCAAAACCTCACCGAGAAGAAACGCACCGAACTGCACCGCCACCACATCGGCTTCGTATTCCAGGCTTACCATCTTATCGACGAACTTACGGTGTACGAAAATATCGAAACGCCGCTGCTGTATAAGGGGACGCCGTCGGCGGAGCGAAAAAGCCGCGTGGCCGAACTGCTCGACCGCTTCAACATGGTAGCCAAGAAGGATTTATTCCCCAGCCAGTTATCGGGCGGACAGCAACAGTTGGTCGGCGTGGCGCGGTCCATTGTCCACGAGCCGAAGGTCATTTTTGCCGACGAACCCACCGGCAACCTCCACTCCGAGCAGGCCGAGGACATCATGGAGCTTTTCCAGAAACTCAACAAGGAAGACAAAGTCACGATTATCCAGGTCACGCACTCGGAGAAAAACGCTGAGTACGGCAACCGGGTAGTCAGGTTAAAGGATGGGTGGATGGCTTAGTTTAGTGATGAATTATGAGTGATGTATTATGTATTTTTATTTTTTGCCGACAGCCGACAGCCAAAACTCAATCTAGCCATGATTTTTATTGAATACTTTTTTCAAATGCTGAAACGTCCTTTGCAGCGGTGGTTGCTGGCGGGCTTGTGCCTTTTTGCGGGGTCGGCTTCGGCGCAGCAACTGCTTAGTTTGCAAGAATGCGCGGAGCTTTTGACCAAGAACAATTTGACATTTCGGGACGGACAGTTGCAGGCCGAGGCGGCGCAGGCGCAGTGGCGGCAGGCCAAGTCGCAGCAGTTGCCGCAGCTTGGCGTGAACGTGAGCCAAAGCGTGAACCTGGGTCGCAGCATCGACCGCTTTACCAATGCGTACATCGACCAACTGTACAATTCCAGCTACGTGGGAGCGGGAGTGGATATGCCTATTTTTCAGGGATTTCGGGTGCAAAACGAGATTCGACAGAACAAACTGTTGAAAGAATCCACCCTGGAAACCAGCGTGGCCGTGCGCGACGCCCAACTGCTGCTGATGGTGCGGGCCTACGTGCAGGTGCTGGCTACCAAAGCCCTGCACGAGTCGGCGCAGCAGCAGGTCGCCACCTCCGAGGAGCAGGTGGACCGCGTAGAAAAGCAGGTGAAGGCGGGCGTCGTGGGGGCCAATGGTCTGTACGAAATCCGGGCGCAACTCAGCAACGACAAGTTCGACGAAGTGACGTTTCTGAATAATTACCGCATGGCCCGGCTGGCGCTTTTTCAACTCCTCAACCTGCCGCCCGACCCCGACACGGAGTTTCGACCCCTGAGCGTGGGTGCGGACGAACCCACCCCGCTTTCCGCCGCCGATCTTTTTGAGGAAACGCAGCAAAACTTTCCCTTTATCCGCGCCGCTGAGTTGCGGCGGCAAAGTTTCGGCTTTTTGGTGAAGTCTATCAAGGGACGGAATTTCCCCTCGCTAAGCGCTTCTACCAACTTTGGGGCTTTTTACGCCTCCACCAATAAAACGCTGGACTACTTCAAGCAACTCAACGCCACCCGCAACGGCTCGCTGGGCCTGAATCTGTATATCCCGATCATGGGCCGCTGGCAAACGCGGCCGCGCGTGGAGTTTGCTCAGGTGCAGGAGCGCATCGCCCGTAACCAACTGGATCAAAACAAGCTGCAACTCCGGCAGGGCATCGAGCAGGCGCTGCTGGACGTAACCGCCTCGCAAGACCGCTACCAGGCTGCCCGCGACCAAGCCGACGCCCTGGAAGCCAGTTACGCCACGGTGGAAAGCCGCCTGAATGCCGGCACCGCCACGATCTTCGAGTACTCCCTCTCCAAGGCCAATCTCGCCCGCGCCCAGGCCAACGCCATCCGCGCCACCTACGAGTCGATCATGAACCGCAAAATCCTGCAATACTATCGGCAGGGGAGTTGGGAAGGCGTATTCTAGCTAAAATCAGGACTCATCGAAGATGACCGCCGTTCCATTCGCACTCACCATGAGCATGGAGCCGTTGGGGCCGATGGCTTCGTAGTCGAGGTCCACGCCGACGACGGCGTTGGCCCCGAGGCGCTCGGCTTGCTCGGACATTTCGCGCAGGGCGATGCTCTTGGCTTCGCGCAGGCCCTGTTCGTAGGCCCCGGCCCGGCCGCCGACCACGTCGCGGATGTTGGCGAAGAAGTCTTTAACGATGTTGGCCCCGATGATTGCCTCGCCGTTGACGATGCCGATGTACTTGGTAATGTGCTTGCCTTCGATACTTGAAGTAGTAATGATGAGCATGGGAATGGTTTTTTGGTTAATTTTGGGTAAAATACGAAGAGTTGAAAAACCAGCATTCATTCAGTAGATGAGCGGACGCGGAACTCTTTGGGAGGGGAAATTCTCCTGATGACCTATTCTTGACAAAACCACTATCCCGACTGTGCAATCAATAAGAGTAATTCTAGCCTTGCTGTTTTTTGTTTCCGCCGCCCAGGCCCAAAAGGCGGTAGTGAAACCCGCGAAAGCCCTGAATGTTGACGAAATCCTGGACAAATACTACGAGGCCAGCGGGGGGCGGAGCCGCTGGGATTCACTGCAAAGCATCCGCATGAACGGTACCGTGACGGTGCAGGGCATGGAAATTCCGGTCACGATTGTCCAAACTAAAGAAGGCCAACAAAAGGTCAGCATCAAGTTTCAGGGGCAGGAAACCACCCAGATGGCTTTTGACGGGAAAGAGGGCTGGAGTACGAATTTTATGACCCAGCGGCCCGAAAAAATGAACGCCGAAGCCAATGCCAACACCAGGCAGCAAGTGACTGATTTTCCCGATGCCTTCCTGTATTATAAGGACAGAGGCTACACCGCCACGCTGGAAGACAAGGAAGATATCGAAGGCCGGGAAGCGTTCAAAGTCAAGTTGACCAAGAACCGCGTGAAAGTGGACGGGCAACCAATGGAAAATGTCGTGTACTACTTCTTCGATCCCGAAAGCTTTCTACCCGTGGCCCTGCGCAATACTTCTTTGAGCGGCCAAACCAAGGGAGCCTCGGTGGAAACGCTGCTGGACGACTATCGCGAAGTCAATGGTCTGCTTTTTCCCTTTACCAGCACGATTAGCTACAATGGAATGCCGGGCGAGACTATTAAATTGGAGAATATCCAGACCAATGTGGTTGTGGAGCCGGAGATCTTTGCTTTTCCCAAGTAAACCCGGCTTTCTTTCCTACTTTTGGCCGCTTTTTAGTAAAACTATAACCGACTTCCTATGAAAATGCGCGGAAAATGCGTCTTCAATTATCAAGTAAATAACCCAACGCCCGTTTCGATGATGCTGCGCCCCCGCCGCCAGGGCGGCCAGGCGATTTATAAAGAGAACTTTGATATAAATCCATCGGTGCATTTCAGCGAGTTCATCGATAGCTACGGCAACTCCTGCCAGCGGGCCACGCTGCCCGCCGGACAGGTGACGATCACCGCCGAGGTGGAAGCGGATGTGGTCGAAACGGCAGCGTTGCCCAATCCTTTGCCCGGCTTTGTCAACATCGAGGAATTGCCCGACGACATCATGCTCTACATCCTGCCCAGTCGCTACTGCCAGTCCGACTTGCCGCAGATTTACAACCTGGCGTCGCAAATCGTGGGCAACGCCACGCCTGGCTACAACCAGGTGGAGGCCATCCGTACCTGGGTGCATCAAAACGTTCACTACCAGTACGGCGTGACCAACTCCACGACCACGGCCCTCGATTTGGTGAACAATCGTACGGGCGTCTGCCGCGATTTCACGCACCTGGTCATCGCGCTTTGCCGCAGCCTGAATATTCCGGCCCGCATGACGGTCGGCTACATTGACAAGCTGGAAGTAATGGATTTGCACGCCTGGGTCGAAGCCTACCTCGGCAATCAATGGTATACCTTCGACTCGGTGCAAGAAAATACCCACGGCTACCGCATCGAAATCGGCCACGGCCGCGACGCCGCCGACGTGGCGATGGTCACGCAGTTTGGCAACATGCAGTTACAGAACATGAACGTGGAGACGCAGCTACTGGAAGAAGAGAAACCTACTTCTTAACCGGGCAACCACCGTTTTTGTATTTGCCGGGCTGGTTGGGGCATTTGTCCACTTGGTCGGGTATCCCGTCCCCGTCGGTGTCGGGACAGCCGCCGAAGCGTAACAGACCCTTCACGTCGGGGCAGCCATCGTAGGCATCGCGGACGCCGTCGCCGTCACGATCGGGGCAGCCTTTTACGGTTCCGGGCTGGTTGGGGCATTCATCGAGACGGTCGACTACGCCGTCTTTATCCGAGTCGGGGCAGCCGCGCGTGGCTACGGTACCCGCTACGGTGGGGCAGCGGTCCACGTAGTCGGGGATGCCGTCGTTATCGGTGTCGGGACAGCCGAAGAAATTAGCGACGCCCGGCGTGTTGGGACAGCGGTCGCGATCATCGGGGATGCCGTCGTTGTCGGCATCGCGGATTTTGTGATTGAAGCGATGCGTGAGCGTTACTGCCAGGAAGCTGTACTTGTCGTTGGGCGTATCGCTGTAAGTGGTCGATTCCTCGGGATTGATGAGTCGACGGCCCGATGTGGCGTCTAACTTATCCGTTCGGGCAAAGTAGAAGCGGTAATCCAAACCCGCCTGCCAGTTGTCGGATAGGTGATAATTGAGCGTAAGTCCGACCGGAATCGTTCGTTCGTGGGTCTTGCTGATTCCCACGGAACCCTGGGAATCGCCCCAGCGCAGGAAGAGGGGGGTATGGCTGCTGACGTCGCTGTTGGTAAAGCGCACCTTCTGATCCGTGTCTAAATCAAAGGCATTGGCGCTAAAATACATGATGCCCAGGCCACCGTAAACACCCACGTGAAAAGGGCTTTTGTCGGCGTAGCGCTTAAACTGTTGAGTGAGATCCCAGCGAGCCAGCAGTTCGATGGAATTGAATTCGTTGACAAAGTAAGAGTTGAAGAACTCCCGCTTCTCACCGCCCAACTTCCCGGCGGTAAAGTCCAGGCTCATCGCAAAAGCGGGGTTTACTTGCCGGATCAGGCTGGCCCCGACCACGAATTTCATGTCCTGGGCGTTGAGTTCGCCAAAGTATTGCGTTAGCCCGCCCCGAACGGCGATGGAGTAAGGAGAGAGTACCCGATTGGAGGAGTTGCCAACTTTTTTTGCAGTGTTGAGTGTATCTGTTGCCTGCACACTAATCCTTCCCTGCCCCAGTGTGGCTACCGCCACCAGAAGCAGAATACAAGACAGGAAGCCAGGGCGTAACCTCATCATTTACAGGTTGACATATTCACAAATATAAAAAACTGTTCTGATAACATTGCTATTATTCGCCTGTAAATCAAGCAACCTAACGAACTTTCTGGGTTAGCGGTGGTTTAAATTGACGGTAACTCCTACTTTCGTACTCAGAATTTTGCAAAAAAATAAGATATGAGCGTCGTCCCCTACAAAGACCAGGTCAATAGCAAGCGCGAGCAGGTCGCCGAGATGTTTGACAACATTTCACCCAAATATGACTTTTTGAACCACCTCTTGAGCGGCGGTATCGACATCTACTGGCGCAAGCGGGCCATCAAACTGCTCAAAAAATCTTCTCCCAAGACAATTCTCGATATCGCCACCGGCACGGGTGACTTTGCCATCGAAGCCCTGGCGCTGAAGCCGGAGAAGATCGTCGGTGTTGATATTTCGGAAGGAATGCTGGCCGTGGGGCGGCAAAAAATCCAGAAACTCGGCAAGCAGGACCTCATCGAGCTGCGCGCGGGCGATTCGGAGCATCTGCCCTTTGCGGACAATTATTTCGACGCCGTGATCGTTTCCTTTGGCGTGCGCAATTTCGAGAATCTGCTCGCCGGGTTGACCGATATGCAGCGCGTTATGCGTCGGGACGGTACCTGCGTGGTGGTGGAGTTTTCCAAGCCCAAAGCGTTTCCGTTCAAGCAGGTTTACAATTTTTATTTCAAATATATTCTGCCCACCGTCGGCAAAATGGTTTCCAAGGATAGTTCGGCCTACACCTACCTCCCCGAATCGGTGCAGGCTTTTCCCGACGGAAACGATTTTCTGACCATTTTTGAGCAAGCGGGCTTCAATAACACCCAATGCATTCCACTCACCTTCGGAATTTGTTCCATTTACGTCGGCCACAAGTAGCAATTCTGCTGCTACTTAGTCTTTTTGCCGTCGAGCGGGCGCAGGCGCAGGGAACCGGTTACGTGCGGCGGCATTTGGAATTTTACGACGACAAGCCCATCCACTACGGCTTTCTGTTTGCCGTCCCCGTTACGCGTTTCAACATCCGCCACAGCGACAAGTTTATGGAGTCCGACTCGGCCTACGCCATCGGTTCGCCCGCGCAGGCCGCCTTCCGCATGGGATTCACCGTCAATGCCTTTATCAACGACCGCTTCGACATTCGCACCACGCCCTCTGTCTCCCTTTACGAGCGTCAGGTCCGGTTCGACTACCCCAATGGCGCACCCGCCGGAAGTGGAGTGCCGCCCGGCAACAAGAAGCTGGAAAAGCGCGAATCCACCTGGATCGAGATTCCACTTTTGGTCAAGTACAAGTCCATGCGGCGCGTCAACACGCGCATGTACCTGCTGGCCGGCGTGACGCTGGCCATCGAAACCAACGTGAAGCGTGCCCGCGGTGGGGCCAGCGTCGCCAACCAACTCGACACCCGCACTTCGGACTTTACGGTGGACTACGGCGTGGGCTTCGAGCAGTTTTTCCAGTTCTTCAAATTCGCCCCCGAACTGCGCTTTTCCCACGGATTGGTCAACATGCTCCAGCCGGGTACCAGCAAAGTGAGCATTGGCATCGACCGCATGACCACCCACACGGTAACGCTGTATTTGAATTTCGAATAAATAATTTTCTGTATTTCAGAAGTTTAGCTTTTCTGAGAAATTTTTTCGGCCAAAAAGTTGGAAAGCTAAAATCACTCCTCCATATTTGCAGTCCCAAACGGAAACGGAAGGGCTCTTAGCTCAGTTGGTTCAGAGCACCTGCCTTACAAGCAGGGGGTCGGGGGTTCGAATCCCTCAGGGCCCACAAGCCGCTAAATCACACGATTTAGCGGCTTTTTTGTGCGCAATTCCGTAGTTTGCAACCTCGTCCCAAAATCCCCAATCCCCACCACCCTTCATGTTTGAACAGACTTTCAAGAATATCGACGACATCCTGCACAAAGACGCGGGCTGCGGCAGCGAACTCGATTACGTAGAGCAGACCTCCTGGGTGCTGTTTCTCAAATACCTCGACGACCTCGAAAAAGATAAAGCCACGGCGGCCGAACTCACGGGCAAAAGCTATGCGCCCATCATCGCCGAGTCCTACCGCTGGCCGGTGTGGGCCGCGCCCAAAGACGCCGACGGCAAGCTCGACCACCACGCGGCGCTTACGGGCGACGACCTGGCCGATTTCGTCAACAACGACCTGTTTCCCTACCTCAAAAAATTCAAACTCGACGCCGAGAGCGCCAATACCATCGAGTACAAAATTGGGGAGATATTCAGCGAGTTGAAAAACCGCATCCAAAGCGGCTACAACCTGCGCGAGGTCATCGACCGCATCGACGAGCTGCGGTTCAGGACCCACGCCGAGAAGCACGAGATGAGCCACCTCTATGAGGACAAGATCAAGAACATGGGCAACGCCGGGCGCAACGGCGGCGAGTACTACACGCCCCGGCCGCTCATCAAAACCATCGTACGCGTCGTGGCGCCCCGCATCGGCGACACCATCTACGATGGCGCGGCGGGTTCGGCGGGCTTCTTGGTGGAAGCCTTCGAGTACCTGAAACACAGCAAGGCCCTCAGCACCGCCGACCACGAAACCCTGCAGAAGCGCACTTTCTATGGCAAGGAGAAAAAGTCGCTGGCCTACATCATCGGGACGATGAACCTGATTTTGCACGGCGTGGAAGCGCCCAACATTGTCCACACCAACACGCTGGCCGAAAATCTGGCCGATATTCAGGAGAAAGACCGCTACGACGTGATTCTGGCCAATCCGCCCTTTGGCGGTAAGGAACGCGCCGAGGTACAGCAGAATTTCCCGATCAAAACCGGCGAAACCGCGTCGCTCTTCCTGCAGCACTTTATCAAGATTCTGAAAGCCGGGGGCCGGGCGGCGGTCGTGATCAAGAACACGTTTTTGAGCAATACCGACAACGCCTCGGTGGCCCTGCGCAAGCAACTGCTCGCCGCCTGCGACCTGCACACCGTGCTGGACTTGCCCGGCGGCACCTTCACCGGAGCCGGGGTCAAAACCGTGGTGCTGTTTTTCGAGAAAGGCCGCGCGACCGAAAAGGTGTGGTTTTACCAACTGAACCTCGACCGTAACCTGGGCAAAACCAACGCCCTCAACGAGCGCGATCTGGCCGAATTCGTGGCCCTGAGCGAAACCAAAGGCGATAGCGAAAATTCCTGGACGCTGGCCGTGAAGGACATCGACCAAAGTACCTGCGACTTGAGCGCCAAGAACCCCAATCAAAAGGAAGAAGCCGCCCTGCGCCCGCCCGAGGAAATCCTGGCCGAGATGCGCGCCCTGGACGAAGAAAGTGCCGATATTTTGAACGCTATTTTGGAATTGATATGAAAGAGGGTTGGGAAGTGAAAACAATCGGTGATGTTTGCATTAGTAAATCTTCCAATATTTCGCAAAATAAATTGGCGAATGATGAAGGCGAGTATCCGATTTTTGGCGCAAGCGGTTTGATAAAACACGTAAGTTTTTATCATCGAGATAAACCATATTTATCGATTGTAAAAGATGGTTCGGGTTTTGGTAGAATCACGAAAATGGACGCTTATACTTCTGTTATTGGAACGCTACAATACATTATCCCAAAAGAAGATATTAATTTAGATTACTTGAACTACTTTTTAATGTCCGTTGATTTTAAGAAGTATGTTTCAGGTGCGGCCATTCCTCATATTTATTTTAAGGACTATAAAAATGAGCCGTTTTTGTGGATGCCACTCCCCGAGCAAGAACGCATTGTAGCCATTTTAGAGGATGCCTTTGCCGCCATAGCCAAGGCGAAAGAGAATGCTGAGCAAAATTTGGGGAATGCTAAGGATTTGTTTGAGAGTTATTTGCAAGGGATATTCAAAGAGAAAGGGAATGGTTGGGAAGAGAAAGAGTTGGGAGAAATAGTTGATAATATTATGACGGGTCCTTTTGGAAGTATGTTGCATAAATCTGACTATGTTGAAGATGGCACTCCTGTGATTAATCCTCAGAATATTATTGATGGACAAATAGTTTCTCTTCAAAAAACAATGATAAACGAAGCAACATTTAACAATCTTAAAAAATACGCATTAAAACTTGGCGACATCGTTATCGCAAGAAGAGGAGAAATGGGAAGATGTGGTATTGTTAAAAGTGATAATGTTGGTTGGCTTTGCGGAACAGGTAGTTTTGTTATTCGTGTAAATACGGGAAAGGCAGACAGCAAATTTTTAAGCATTATTCTAAGTTCAGCAGAAGTAAAAAGACGACTTGAAAAATCATCGATTGGGGCAACGATGAGTAATTTGAACCAAACTATACTTTCTGAACTGCTCTTGAACGTGCCTCCTGTTAATGTTCAACAAGCCATCGTCCAAAAACTCGACACCCTATCCGCCGAAACCAAACGATTGGAAGCGATTTACCAAAAGAAAATCGAGGATTTGGAGGAATTAAAAAAGACCATTTTGCAGAGAGCGTTCAGCGGAGAATTGTCAGGCGAAAGCGCGGCCGTCACCCCGCGGCGGGGGAACGCCGGGCAAGTCGAGATTGTGTTTTGAGGGCGGGGGGTGATTGGCAACAAATTGATCCGTAAAAGACGGTATTTCACCCTTTCAGGGCTAGGGTTTTGGGATGTTTGCCATTGACGAGGGGCGTTGCCCCTCGCTGGGATATTGAGCCCTTTCAGGGCAAGCGTCTCCATCGCATCGAAAAAAGCCCCGAAGGGGCGACATACGTCAGCGATGGGTGTAGCCCATCGAACAGGAGGGGCGACATACGTCAGCGATGGGTGTAGCCTATCGAACAGGAGAAAACGAATATATTCAAACGTAGCCCCGAAGGGGTGGCATACGTTAGCGATGGGTGTGGCCCATCGGAATTATAACCCAAAAATCCCCGAAAGGGCGAAGTGAAACGATGGGACAATCGCTCGTAAAAAACTACGTACACCTGATATTCAGTACCAAAAATCGTAAGCCGCTGATTCACCCACCCGTCGAAGCGGAATTGCACAGGTACCTAGGCGGTATCTGCAACACCCTGGAATGTCAAGTGATAAAAATAGGCGGGTATACCGACCATGTTCACATCCTTTGTTTGCTTTCCAAAAAGATAGCACTCGCGAAATTGTTGGAAGAGTTGAAATCAAATTCTTCTAAATGGATGAAAACGAAGGGCGATGCGTATGCCCATTTCTATTGGCAAGATGGCTACGGAGCGTTTTCGGTAAATCCGAGTAAAACCGATGTCGTGGTTAAGTACATTGCCAATCAGCACGAGCATCACAATAAAAAAACGTTTCAGGAAGAATACCGGACGTTTTTGAAAAAATATAATGTGGCGTACGATGAGCGGTATGTATGGGAGTAAATGAGCAGCTCTTTCGTCAGACCCAGACTTGGAGTGAATATGTCGCCCTTTCAGGGCTAAGGATTGGGTGGAGATATCGTTAACGAGGGGCGTTGCCCCTCGCTAGGGTATTAGCCCTTTCAGGGCAAGCGTTTCTATCGCCTCCAAAAAAGCCCCGAAGGGGCGACATACGCCAGCGATGGGTGTAGCCCATCGAACGGTAACGACCATCGACAACAAAGATTAAGACCAATGAACGAAGCCGAAACCCGCGCCGAACTAATCGACCCTCAACTCAAAGCCTGCGGCTGGGGCGTGGTGCCTGGCTCCAAAGTCCTTCGTGAGTACCCTATCACGGCGGGCAAAATAAATTCGGGTGGCGCGCGTTCCCGCAAAATGATCGCCGACTACGTGCTGATGTATAAGGGCGTTAAGCTGGCGGTGATCGAAGCCAAAAGTGACGAGCAAGCCGTAGGCGAGGGCGTCGCGCAAGCAAAGCAATACGCCGAAAAGCTGGCGCTGGAAACGACCTACGCCACCAATGGCCGGACGATTTACAGCATCTGTCTGAAAACCGGGGCCGAAGGTCCGGTAGCCGACTACCTCACGCCTGACGCGCTCTGGGCCAAAACCTACCCACCACTCACGGCCACCGCCGCCAACCCCGACGTCAGAACGTCCGCCGCCTGGCGCGAGGCGTTGGCCGAAGTACCCTTTGAAGACAAAAGCGGCAGTTGGCAACTGCGCTACTACCAGGAAATCGCCGTCCGCAACGTCAGCGAAGCCATCGCCACGGGACGCACGCGCATTCTGCTCACCCTGGCGACGGGGACGGGCAAAACCGCCATCGCGTTCCAGATCGCCTGGAAGCTGTTCCAGACCCGCTGGAACCTCAAACGCGACGGGAGCCGTCGCCCGCGCATCCTTTTCCTGGCTGACCGCAATATCCTGGCCGATCAGGCTTTCAATTCCTTCTCGGCCTTCCCCGACGACGCGCTGATTCGGGTCAAGCCCGGCGAAATCAAAAAGGACGGCCGCGTCCCGACCAACGGCAGTATTTTCTTCACGATCTTCCAGACCTTCATGAGCGGTACGGATGCAGCAGGCGAGTCCGCGCCGTACTTCGGGGCTTACCCGGCTGACTTTTTCGACTTCATCGTCATCGACGAATGTCACCGGGGCGGGGCCAACGACGAGAGCAACTGGCGGGCGATTCTCGACTATTTCGCCCCGGCGGTGCAGTTGGGCCTGACCGCCACGCCCAAGCGCGACGACAACGTGGACACCTACCGCTATTTTGGCGAGCCGGTGTACGTCTATTCGCTCAAAGAAGGCATCAACGACGGTTTCCTGACGCCCTTCAAGGTCAAGCGTATCCAAACGACCCTCGACGACTACCTCTACACCTCCGACGACATCGTGGAGGAAGGCGTCGTGGAAGAGGGAAAGCGCTACTACGAAGCCGACTTCAACCGCCGCATCGAGATCGAAGCGCGGGAAGCTACGCGCGTCAAAATATACCTGAACGACGCCGATCAGCGCGAAAAGGGCATTATTTTTTGCGCCAGTCAGGCCCATGCCGCCGCCGTCCGCGACCTGGTCAACCAACTCAAAACCAGCCCCGCCCTTAACTACTGCGTACGGGTGACGGCCAACGACGGCGAAATCGGCGAACAGTTTTTGCGGGAATTCCAGGACAACGAAAAGACGATCCCGACCCTGCTCACGACCTCGCAGAAGCTTTCCACGGGCGTGGATGCCCGCAACATCCGCAACATTGTGCTGATGCGCCCCGTCAATTCCATGATCGAGTTCAAGCAGATCGTGGGACGCGGCACCCGGCTGTACGAGGGCAAGGAGTTCTTCACCATCTACGATTACGTGGACGCCTACCGCCACTTCTCCGACCCGGACTGGGACGGCGAAGCCGAGCCCTGCGACGTCTGCGGCCAAATCGTGTGCGAGTGCGTCGTCCCAACGCCTCCGCCACCCGGTCAGCTTTGTCAGGAGTGCGGGCAAAGTCCTTGTATCTGCGAGAAAGTACCCCCAACGCCCTGCGACGTCTGCGGCCAAAGTCCCTGCGTCTGCGGTAGGCGGACGAAGATCAAAATCCGGCTCCGCGACGGCAAGGAGCGCGAAATTCAGTCGATGATGGCCACGTCCTTTTGGAACGCGGAGGGCAAACCGATTTCAGCGGAAGAATTTTTACACAATCTCTTCGGCGAACTACCTAACCTCTTCAAAAGCGAAGAAGAACTCCGCATGCTGTGGAGCAATCCGCTGACTCGCCGCACCCTGCTCGAAAAGCTGGACGCCGCCGGTTTTGGTAAAGAGGAACTTACGACGCTGCAAAAACTCATCGCGGCCGACCACAGCGACCTCTTCGACGTGCTGGAATACGTCTTCGACAGCGCAAACAAACCCATGACCCGCGCCGCCCGCGTCGCCGCCGCCGAGGCCACCATTTTTGCCCTCCTGAACGACCAGCAACGGGAATTCATCGCCTTCGTGCTGAGCAAGTACGTCGAAACGGGCGTGGAGGAACTCGACCAGGAAAAACTACCGCTCCTGCTGACCAACAAGTACCAATCCCTGGAAGACGCCAAGGCACAACTCGGCGACGTGTCGGCCATCAGTCGGCTGTTTATCGAATTCCAGCAGCATTTGTACGAGGAGAAGGCGGCATAAGGGTATGGTTGAACTTTTTAATCCAATTATTGAAACTACTTTTGTGCTTGTATAATCCACTTTTAAATTGAAACAAGATGTCAAAAAGCAATAAAAAACAGTTCGGGGTGTGGATGGATTCGCGTAACGCTACCGTAGCCGGAAGACAGGATATCGACGAGGGAGATTTCGTCATCCTGGATCATGTGAAGCATGAGGGCGTGGATAGTAATTCAAACGAAAATGCCGCTAACAACCAGGAAATCACCTTAACCCATAAATTCTTTAAGGAAATTCTTGCCACGGTCCCTAACATGGATGAGGCGCACATCACAGGAACCGGACAGGTTCAGGAGCAATTCATTCATTTCATGGCCGACACGGCTCAATATAAGAATGTCGTGGCCACGGAAAGCACTTCCAATAAAATGAGCGACGAGCAATTTCTGGAATTCATTACAGAGCATTTTAACTAACTAAGAAATCCATTAAAGGTAAGAAATCCAGGCGCTGAGCCGCCAAATCGCACGATTTGGCGGCTTTTTTGTTTTGGACACGTAAGATTTCCCCTAGTATTCCGACTTTATATGAAATTTGCTACCAAAGCCATTCACGCGGGCGTCGAGCCTGACCCGACCACCGGGGCCATCATGACGCCCATTTACCAGACCTCCACCTACGTGCAGGAAAGTCCCGGCAAGCACAAGGGCTACGAATATTCCCGAACCCACAATCCCACCCGCACGGCTTTGCAAAATGCCCTGGCCGCGTTGGAAAATGGCAAACACGGCATTTGCTACGCCTCGGGTCTGGCCGCGACCGACGCCGTCCTGAAACTGTTTCATCCCGGCGATGAGATTATTTCCACCAACGACCTGTACGGCGGCACGTACCGGATCATGCGAAAGATTTTTGAGCCGTTCGGCCTGAAATTCCAATTCGTGGACATGACCGACGCCGCCAACGTCCGCGATGCCATTACGGCAAACACCAAAATGATTTGGATTGAGACGCCAACCAATCCCTTGCTGAAAATCATCGACATCGAGGCGGTGGTCGCGATAGCCCGCGAAAAAGGAATCATGACTGTCGTGGACAACACTTTCGCCACGCCTTATCTGCAGAATCCGCTGGACATGGGAGCCGATGTCGTGATGCACTCGGTGACCAAATACCTGGGCGGGCATTCTGATACCGTCATGGGAGCCCTAATAGTGAACGACGACGAGTTGGCCACAAAATTGGCCTTTATCCAAAACGCCAGCGGCGCGGTACCGGGGCCGCAGGACTGTTTCCTGGTGCTGCGCGGCCTGAAAACGCTGCACATCCGAATGCAGCGGCACTGCGAAAACGCGGCAAAAATCGCCCAATGGCTGGAAGAGCACCCGAAAGTCGGCAAAGTCTACTATCCCGGTCTGCCCAGCCACGCCACGCACGACCTCGCCAGCCGCCAAATGCGCGACTACGGCGGCATGGTTTCCTTTGAACTCAAAGGCGACGATTACGCCGAAGCCGTAAAAGTCATGGAGTCTTTGACGGTTTTTTCGCTGGGCGAATCTCTGGGCGGCGTAGAATCCCTCTGCACCCACCCTGCCAGCATGACCCACGCCAGCATCCCCAAAGAAGAGCGCCTGAAAGCGGGGTTGAAAGACACTTTAATCCGACTGAGCGTAGGAATCGAAGACGTGGAGGATTTGATTTTGGACTTGAAAGAAGCTATTTCTTTGGGGTTAAACGGTTAAACGAGTCACTCGATGGTGATCTTTTTAAAAAATGCCAGAAGAAAAGAAATATCAATCGTTTGAAGATTTGATCGTCTGGAAACAGGGTATGGAGTTATGCGTGGACATGTATAAATCTTTGAAAGATTGTCGGGACTATGGCTTGAAAGACCAAATTCAGAGAGCAGTAGTTTCGGTACCTTCCAATATTGCCGAAGGCTTCGAGCGACAAACCGATAAAGAGTTCGTACAATATCTGTTTATTGCCAAAGGTTCCTGCGGGGAAGTCAGAACCCAATTATACCTGGTGGCTGAGTTAGGTTATTTGGAAAAGCACAAGGCTGAAGAATTGATCAAAAAAGCCCAAAAACTATCCTCCATGATCCAAAACCTAATAAAAATCCGCAAACACTAAGACAAGCGTCTATCACAAATACAAACGCCAAACCTTTAACCTTTTAACCCTTAACCAAAAGGCAAACGCCACCCACCCCCACCATGCTACCCATCCGCCGCCCCCGCCGCAACCGCCGCACCGCCGCTATCCGTGAAATGACCCAGGAAACGACGCTTTCGCTGTCGAGCCTGATTTTCCCCCTGTTCGTGCTGGAAGGCACGGGCGTGAAAAGCGAAGTGAAATCCATGCCTGGCATTTACCGATTTTCGCTGGACACTTTGCTGGAGGAAATCCGGGAGGTGACGGATTTGGGGATTCAGGCCATTTGCCTTTTCCCCAATTATCCCGAAGCGAAAAAGGACAAACGCGCCACCGAATCTTACCGCGAGGGGACGCTGTACCTGAACGCGTTAAAAGAAATAAAGGACAAATTTCCCGATCTGACGCTGATGACCGACATCGCGATGGACCCGTACAGCAGCGACGGCCACGACGGCTACGTGGAGAACGGCGAAATCGTGAACGACATTTCGGTGGAGATTTTGGGCAAAATGGCCCTGGCCCAGGCCAAAGCGGGGGTCGACATTCTCGGTCCCAGCGACATGATGGATGGGCGCGTCGGCCACATCCGCAGACTACTCGACGCCGAAGGCTACACGAATGTCAGTATCATGTCCTATTCCGCCAAGTACGCCAGTGCTTTCTACGGCCCGTTCCGCGACGCGCTCGGCTCGGCCCCGCGCTTTGGCGATAAGAAAACCTACCAGATGAGTCCGGCCAACGCGCGGGAAGCGTTGGTGGAGGCGCAGCTCGATTTCGACGAAGGGGCGGATTTTCTGATGGTGAAGCCCGCCCTTCCGTACCTGGACATTATTAAAATGTTACACGACAATTTCGATATTCCTATCGCGGCCTACAACGTATCGGGCGAGTACGCCATGATTAAAGCCGCCGCCCAAAACGGCTGGATCGACGGCGAACGCGCCATGCTCGAAAGTCTGATAAGTATCCGTCGCGCCGGAGCGAAGGCGATTCTAACCTACTTTGCCAAGGAGTTCGCCCTGGCGCAGAATGGTTGAAAAATAAGAGAGGGGAAACTTATTCCATTGCAACATCAGGCAATTGCTGGCAACTCGGGCAGAAGTACGTCGTCCGGCCGCCAACGCGGATTATCTCAATAGGCGTGCCGTCGCGAGGACAAACCAAATGCTGCTCCGTGCCTTCGCCGTAGGGCGAGGCGTCCCAGGCCCGCGCGTGGATGAGGAACGACTCGGGGAAATGCGCGTAGCGGGCTTCCTTTTCAATGGCGGTCAGCAATACGAGTTGAATGGCTTCTTGCAGAACTGCGATCTCGGTGGGCGTGAGTTCGTTGGCGCGTTTCTCGGGGTGGATTTTGGCCTGGAACAGGAGTTCGTCGGCGATCCAGTTGCCCACGCCCGCCGCCACGCTTTGGTCGAGCAAGGTGGATTTGATGACGGACTTTCGGTTGCCCAGGGCGGCGGTCAGATCCTCTACCGTCAGTTCCAGGGCGTCTTTGCCGATTTTCTTTTTTTTCAAAAAGACCTCGACATTTTCTACCAATCCCACCCGCTCGAATTTGCGCGGACAAACGAAGCCCAGGTTGAATCCACCCCGAAAGTAAAACACGATGCGGGCGTGGCGCGGACGGTCCAGCGAGTTATGGTAATATTCCAAACTCCCGGACATGCCGAAGTGCATTCTTACGGTCACGCCCGGCTGGTCGGTGAAAACAAATAGGTTTTTGCCCACGCGCCGCGTTCCGGTAAAGGATACCCCCCGCAGCGTTTCGAGCAGCGTGGCGTAGTCGGTGGTGAGGAGCTTGGTATCCTCCACGTCGATGTTTTCAATGGGTTGGTGCAGGCAGGTGGCTTCCAGGTAGTGGCGGTAGCCTTCCACTTCGGGTAGTTCGGGCATTTTTATTTAGCGGGAGAATTGGGAGTGAACCGTGTGTATGACTCCGGTAGGCGGGGAGTTGTTATAAGTTTCCCGAAAAAAGTATAGATAAAGAAACTCATCCATTTTTATTTTCCGTAGGGTAAATACCACTCACTTATCGTCTTATTAGTTAAATACCTGATTCTGTTTTTCTTGTCTCGTCATTCCAAAACCTACTACGTATGCCAAACGAAAACCAACTGAACCGCCGGACGTTCATCAAGAACTCGGCGGGCGTCGCGGTGGCCCTGTCGCTGCCAACCATCATTCCCGCCCGCGCCTTTGGGGCCAACGACCGCGTGAGTCTGGCCGTGCTAGGCGTCCACGGACGTGGACAGAACCACATCTCGGGTTTTTCTAACCTAAAAAATGTAGAATTGACCACGCTCTGCGATCCCGACAACGTCATTTTGCAGGAACGCGCCGGGGAATTTGAGAAGAAATACGGCAAGAAGGTCAAGACCGAAATGGATCTGCGCAAGGTGTTCGATGATAAGTCGATCGACGCCGTGAGCATCGCCATGCCTAACCATTGGCACGCGCTGGCCACGATTTGGGCCTGCCAGGCGGGGAAGGATGTCTATGTGGAAAAACCCGGCTCGCACGATTTTGCCGAAGGTCCGAAAATCATCGAAGCCGCCAAGAAGTACAAGCGCGTCGTGCAGCACGGCGTGCAGCTCCGTAGCTCGGCGGCCATGCAGGAGGCTGTAAAGCACCTGCGTGACGGTTTGATCGGTGACGTCTACATGGCCCGTGGTCTGGTGTTCAAGTGGCGGCCCGACCTGGGCGATAAAGGCACCAGCCCCGTCCCCGAAGGCCTGGACTACGACCTTTGGACGGGACCCGCGCAGATGCGGCCTTTTTCCAAAAACTACGTCCACTACAACTGGCACTGGTACTGGAACTACGGCAACGGCGACATCGGCAACCAAGGCATTCACGAAACCGATATGTGTATGTGGGGACTGGGCGTGGATAGTTTTCCCGAACAGATTACCTCCGGCGGGGGAAAGTTCCTTTGGAAAGATGCTCAGGAGACGCCCGAGGTGCTTTCTTCGACCTATATTTATCCCAAAGAGCGGAAAATCATCGAATTCGAGGTGCGGCCCTGGATGACCAACGAGGAAGGCGGCACGGGCATCGGCAACATTTTCTACGGCAGCGAGGGCTACATGGTCATAAAGGGTTACGATTTCTACGAAACCTTTTTGGGCAAAGACCGCAAGCCCGGCCCCACGCGCAAGGCGGGCGGTGACCACTTCAAGAATTTCATCGACGCCGTAGTGGCCCGCGACCCGGCTCTGCTCAATGGTCCGCCCGAAACGCTGCACCTGTCGTCGGGGCTGGCGCACCTGGGCAACATCGCCTACCGCACGGGCCGCAACCTGACCTTCGACCCAAAAAAGGAGAAATTCGTCAACGATAAGGAAGCCGACGGAATGCTGAGCCGCGAGTACCGCGCGCCCTTCACGATGCCGAGAAACGTGTAGTTCGGTAAACAAGAACGCAAAAGCCGCTGAACCTAAATAGGTTAGCGGCTTTTGCGTTTCTAAATTAATTTGGCACTACGCCAACGCCTTCTGCAAATTCTCGTCGATGGCTTCCAGGAAGTCCTCCGTATTGAGATAATCGTCCTTTGTCAGCTTGTCACCGTGGACGATCAGGGCGAGGTCTTTGGTCATCTTGCCGCTTTCCACGGTGTCGATGCAGACTTGCTCCAGGGTGTCGGCGAACTTGATGAGTTCCCGGTTGTCATCCAGTTTGCCCCGAAAGGCCAGGCCGCGCGTCCAGGCGAAGATCGAAGCGATCGGGTTCGTGGATGTCGGCTTGCCCTGCTGGTGCTGGCGGTAGTGGCGCGTCACGGTGCCGTGAGCGGCTTCGGCCTCCATCGTACCGCCGTCGGGCGTCACGAGTACCGAAGTCATCAAGCCCAGCGAACCGAAGCCCTGCGCCACGGAGTCGGACTGCACGTCGCCGTCGTAGTTTTTGCAGGCCCACACGAACTTGCCGCTCCATTTCAGGGCCGAGGCTACCATGTCGTCGATCAGGCGGTGTTCGTACACGATGCCCGCCTCGGCGAATTTTTCCTTGAATTCGGCATCGAAAATTTCCTGAAATAGGTCCTTGAAACGACCGTCGTATTTTTTAAGAATGGTGTTTTTGGTGGACAAATAGACGGGCCAACCCTTCTGCAAGCCCATGTTCAGGCAAGCCCGCGCGAATCCTTTAATCGAATCGTCAAGGTTGTACATACCCATTGCTACGCCGCCGCCGGGGAAATTGAAAACGTCGAACTCCATTACCTGACCATCTTCACCTTCGAACTTCATCGTCAGCTTACCTTTTCCGGGTACCACGAAATCAGTAGCGCGGTACTGGTCGCCAAAAGCGTGACGTCCCACGATGATCGGGTCGGTCCAAGTCGTGACCAGGCGCGGGACGTTGCTCATCACGATCGGCTCGCGGAATACGGTGCCGTCCAGAATGTTACGAATCGTACCGTTGGGCGAGCGCCACATCTGCTTTAGGCCGAACTCTTCCACGCGGTCTTCGTCGGGCGTGATGGTAGCGCACTTGATACCTACACCGTATTGCTTGATGGCGTGGGCCGCGTCGATGGTCACCTGGTCGTCGGTTTCGTCGCGGTATTCGATGCCGAGGTCGTAGTATTTTATGTCGAGGTCGAGGTAGGGAAGGATCAATTTATCCTTAATGAATTTCCAGATGATGCGGGTCATTTCGTCGCCGTCGAGTTCGACGACCGGATTGGCAACTTTGATCTTGTTCATGTAAGTAGTTTTGATTTAGGGGTAAAACTCGATTGAAATGAGGGGCAAAAGTACGAATTATTGAGTTGAGAGTTTAGAGTTGAAAGTTGAGAGTGCCGCGATGCGCGGTGATTATTTGATTAAAATTCTGATAATCAAAATTTTAATCAAATATTTTAGATTTCAAAAATCTGCTTAATCGGTAAGGCTATTTCAGTTAATTGCTTGGCCGATGCTATGTTTTTATTTGGTAATTGTACTTAGTTCCATTTTAATACCAGCCTGATATTTACTTTATCCTATATTTGTAAAGCATGATCTACGGACCGTCAGGCACTCTCCATTCTCAACTCTCCATTCTCCACTAAACAAATGAACAATCGTCGCTCCTTCCTCCGCTTTTCGGCCCTCGCCCTGCCATTTCTTAAAACGAACAAACTTTTTGCCCAAACTACCATGAACAAACCCATCGTCATCTCAACCTGGGACAGCGGCCAAATCGCCAACGCTGCGGCTTGGCCCGTACTGGAAAAAGGCGGCAAAGCCCTCGACGCCGTGGAACAGGCGGGTATTGCCATCGAAAACGATATCAACTGTTGCGTGGGGTTAGGCGGAAATCCCGACCGCGACGGTCGCGTGACGCTGGATGCTTCCATCATGGACGAGAAGGCCAATTGCGGTGCGGTGGCTTTTATGGAAAGGGTCAAACATCCCGTGTCAGTAGCAAGGAAATTAATGGAACTGACGCCGCACGTACTTCTGGTGGGAGATGGAGCCCAACAGTTTGCCATAGAAAACGGATTCAGGCTGGAACCGGATGAGCTTTCGGCGGATGCTAAAAAGGCCTACGACAATTGGTTGAAAAAAGCGGAGTATAAGCCCATCATCAACATCGAACTGCAACAGAACAAAGGGAAAGGCAAGGAAAAAGGCCACGGCCCCTTCGCCCCGGCGCGGCTGGACGACGGCTCCTTCAACCACGATACGATGGGAACCCTGGCGCTGGACGCCAACGGCGACGTGTCGGGCATGTGCACCACCAGCGGCATGGGCTTTAAAATGCGCGGTCGGGTAGGGGACTCTCCCATCATCGGGGCCGGGCTGTTCGTGGATAACGAAGTGGGCGCGGCTACCTCCTCCGGGCAGGGCGAGGAGGTCATCCGGGTATGCGGTACGCACCTGGTGGTGGAGTTTATGCGCTCGGGTCTATCGCCCTACGAAGCTTGTAAAAAAGCCGTGGAGCGCATCATCAAGCCCGATCCCGAACGCGCCAAAACCTTCCAGGTGGGTTTTATCGCCGTTAACAAGCAAGGCGAAGTCGGGGCGTACTCCATCCAGAAAGGATTTAACTACACCGTAACAGAAAAAGGCGGAAAGCCCCAGGTGATCAACGCCAAGAGCCATTTCGCCTAATTCCTGAACAGCACTCTTTCCAATTATTCCCCCACCACGGCATTCTCTTTGGGCGGAAACAGCAGCGAGGCAAATATGCTAATCGCCAGAATGCTTACGATCACAATCAGCGAATACATATTGTTGAAGCCCCACTCGTGCAGTTGGTGTTCGAAGAGCATCTTCAAGCCGATGAAAGTCAGTAGCACGCCCAATCCGTACTTAAGATAGCTGAACATATCGATAATATTGACCAAAAAGAAGAACATCGAGCGCAGCCCCATGATGGCGAACACGTTGGAAAAGAACACGATGTAGGGGTCTTTGGTAATTGAGAAAATCGCCGGAATAGAATCCACCGCAAACACCACATCGGTAAAGGCGATGACGATCATGACCACAAACAGCGGCGTGACGTACACCTTATTGTTGTGCTTGCGGCGAATGAAAAAGTGATCGACAACGTAGCGCTCGAACACGTTGAGGTAGCGGGACGACAGTCGCACGGCCGGATGCTTCTTTACGTCGATTCCCTCCTCCTTGTCTTTGGAAAATAGAATGTTGATTCCGGTATAAACCAGGAAGGCTCCGAAAATGTACAGCACCCAGCTAAATTCCTGAATTAGGGCCGAACCCAAGAAGATAAAGATGAAGCGCAGGACGATCGATCCCAAAATTCCCCAAACCAATACTTTCTTGTAGTAAATCTCCCGGACTCCGAAGGAGTTGAAAATCAGGATAAACACAAAAATGTTATCTACCGACAGGGAATACTCCACCAGATAGCCCGTGAGGTATTCCAGCGCCATGTTGTTCTGAAAAACGGTCAGAGCGGCATCGAAATCCGTGGGTAGTTTGAGGTTGGGATAATAGACACTCCTGACGGCAGCCAGATGGGAAGGGTCGCTGATGTCGTGTACCCAATGCCCGTAGAAACGTAAAAAAACGTAAAAACCCAGCGCGAGCGCGACCCACACGGCACTCCATGAGGCGGCTTCCTTAAAACTGATGATATGGCTGGTCGATTTTCGGTTAAAGGCGCCCAAATCGAGCATCATCACCAAGATGACGAAAACCGTAAATCCGGCAAAAAATATGACTTCGCTTGACATGTAAATTTCTGAGTTGCGTGGAATGAATCGGCAAATTTAAGCGTAAATAACCCAAACGGCCCCGGAATAGTTGACCAGAGGTGAAAATTGCCGATGATGGCGGCCGTCCGGCGTTTCCGGCGTAGGGATTTGTAGCAATCCAACCGCCCAGCTTGCCACTTGTCCTTTTTGTTTTGCGGCTTTGGCAAAGGTTTTTAACTTTTGCCCGACAATCCGGTTTATCCTGAAACCGCTGGCCCCAAACATATTCCATGAAATTCATCCGACAAATCCTCGAAAGCTTCCGCTTCGCCTGGCAGGCGCTGCGGGGCAACCTTACGCGCACCATCCTGTCGCTGCTGGGCGTGACGGTGGGTATTTTCGCCATCGTGGCGGTGTTCACCATCGTCGATTCGCTGGAGCGCAATATCAAGGAAAGCATGAGCTTTATCGGAGACAAAGTGATTTACGTTCAGAAATGGCCGTGGGGCGGTAACGGCGAGTATGCCTGGTGGAAATATTTCCAGTGGCCTGATCCCAGTTATCGGGAGTACAAATACCTTTACGATAACCTGGAAAATGCCAGCGCGGTAGCCGTCATTGACTCTAAGAATAACACAACGGTGAAGAACGGCTCCAATAGTATGACGGCCCTGATTCAGGGAATTTCCTACGAATACAACGAAATATCAGATATACCCATCGCCGAGGGGCGCTACTTTTCGCCCATTGAAACCGATGCCGGGCGTCAGGTGGCTATTCTTGGGGCCGATGTAGCCGAGACGCTTTTCCCCGGCAGTAATGCCATCGGCAAGGAGTTCAAGCTGTCCGGGAACCGTTTCGTGGTGGCGGGCGTACAAGAGAAAAAGGGCGAAAATCTGATCGACTTCGGCGGTGCGCCCGATACCAAGGTACTGATTCCCTATAGTACTTTTGCCAAGCTCTTTCAGTCGGGTCGGCCAAATCCCGATATCGTGGTCAAGGGTTACGAGTCGGACGAGGGCCTGTACGAAGTGGAGGCAGAAGTCACGGGACTGATGCGCACCATTCGCGGCATCAAGCCCCGCGACGAGAACAACTTTGTCATCAATCGTTCCGATGCCGCCGCCGAGGCCCTTTCGACTGTATTCGGAGTACTAACTTTCGCGGGCTGGGTCATTGGCAGTTTCTCAATTTTGGTGGGAGGCTTCGGCATAGCCAATATTATGTTCGTGTCGGTAAAGGAGCGCACCAATCTCATTGGTATTCAGAAATCGCTGGGTGCCAAGAATTATTTCATCCTCTGTCAGTTTCTGTTCGAGGCCGTAATGCTGAGTTTAGTAGGCGGACTGGTGGGGATTTTCCTCGTCTATTTGCTCACCTTCATGCCGTTGGGTAGTCTGGACGTGGTTCTACTACCCAAGAATGTTATCCTCGGTCTGGGCGTTTCCAGTGTCATCGGTATCCTGTCGGGGATCGTTCCCGCCATGCTGGCTGCCCGCCTGGACCCGGTAGAAGCCATTCGCGCCAAGTAAGTTTTTGGATTAATGCGGGCAAATGTGGAATTTTGTTTTTTGTCGCTTCATCCCCTGTCATTCTGAGCGTAGACGAAGAATGACACTTAAAACTCCCTCTCCATGCGTAAATGGGTCATCCTTGGCATATTCCTACTGATAATATTCGGCATATTTTATTATCTCACTTTCGGCTATTACAGCGAAGGAAAGCGGGGTGGGTTCGTAATAAAGCTCAGTAAAAAAGGCTACGTTTTTAAAACTTACGAAGGAGTTCTTAACGTGGGGGGGCTCTACGAAGGCGGCGGCACACTCAACGCCACGCAGTGGGAATTTTCGGTAAACGATAACGATAAGGAGCCCATCGCCAGAATCGAAGAGGCCATTAAGACGGGTAGCCGCGTATCGCTCACCTACGAGGAAAAATTCTTTACGCTGCCCTGGGTTGGAGACACCAAGAATCTGGTCACCAAGGTGGAAGTGCTGCCCAACCCGTCCCTGCCCCAAAATCCCATGTACCAGCAGCAACCGCAACAACAACTGCCTCCTCCTCCGCCTGTGGAGCAACCGTCCGTAGATAGCACGGCGGCCTTTTAATTTTCTGCCGGTTCAATGTCGAATCGTTGCAGACGATTTTCTCTAATCAAAATTCGTAAAGGTCCCACGGGACGGCCTTCGTTGTGAAGGCGGTCCACGGCGGTGACGTAATACAGATACTTCTTCTCGGCCACAGCGGAGCGGTCGGTGAAGTGGGTTCCTTCGTAGCACATCCCCACGATGCGGCGCGGGTCGATGGCCGAGGGCTTTTCGCCTTCCTCGAATCGATACACCACGTAGTAAGTAGCCGAGTCGCCGTCAGTGGCCAGCGTCGGGGATTCCCAAAACAGACTGACCCCTGATGCCTGCAAAGTGGCCCCAAGTTTTTGCGGGCTGAGCGGCGGCACGGCGTCTTTCCAGGGCATGGACGGGATCAAAGCGGGATATTTGTAAAACTCATTTCGAAGCGAATCCACGAAGCCCAGCGAATTGCGGCGTAGCGAGCGTGAGCTGAAAAATATGCTGCCATCGGCTCCATCCTGCCGCAGGTACCGTACCTGATTGGGTATTTCGGAAGTATTACGCCAGTGCTTGTCATTATCTTCATAGCCTACGCGGTAAGCCGCTTGGCCCACATAGAAATGGCGATCGAAGCTGTTTTCGGCCCACCAGTCCACCAGATTCTTGAAAGGCACCTTGGCAAAGCCCGCCGAAAAATAAACCTGCGGGGCCACGTAGTCGATCCAGCCTTCCTGTAACCATTTGCGCGTGTCGGCAAAAAGGTGATCATAGGATGACAATCCGCCCGTAGTGTTGGAGCCATTGGCGTCATCGCGGCGGTTGCGCCACACGCCGAACGGACTGATGCCAAACTTGAGGCGCGGCTTCACCACGGCCAGCGAATCGTGGATTTGCTGAATGAGTAAATCCACGTTATGCCGCCGCCAGTCATTTTTGTTGGCAAAACCCTGACCGTATTTCCTGAAAGTGGCGTCGTCCTGTAAGGTTTGTCCGGCTACGGCGTAGGGATAGAAATAATCGTCGAAATGAATGCCATCCACGTCGTAGTTACGGGCTACGTTGACGGTCATCTCGGTGATAAACTGCCGCACTTCGGGCAATCCGAAGTTAAAGAGTTTGGCCCCGTCGTAATTCAGCACCCAGTCGGGACGGGTGCGGCTCAGGTTTTGGGAAGAAACGCTCCGCGACGAACGATGCACCAGGCGGTTGAGGTTGAGCCAGGCGTGAAACTCCAATCCCCGGCGGTGCGCCTCCCGTACCATATAGTCGAGCGGGTCGTAAAAAGGCACGGGAGCGCGGCCTTGCTCGCCGGTAAGCCACTCCGACCACGGCTCATTGCTTTTGGCGTAAAAAGCATCGCCCGCCGCCCGCACCTGCACGAAGAGGGCGTTCAAGCCAATGCCCTTATAGAATTCCAGTAGGTCGGTGAATTCCGCGCGTTGTCGGTCGGGCGTCAGGTTTTTTTGGCTGGGCCAGTCGATATTATCCACCGTGGCCACCCACACGGCCCGGAATTCCCGCTTGGGCGGACGAACTTTCTCAGAAATTTCGGGCTGCGCCTGACAAGCGCTGAGGCTAAGATATAAGATGAAAGAAGATAAAAATCCAAAACTAGTTTTTTTCACGCCGACAATCGCTCGTTGTTTTTTCAAGTGTCAAAGTAACGGATTTTAGACCAATTCTGGTGGACTCACCAGCGACCTTCGGTATTTTCGAGGTTTACTTGGCCAGCTATGGTTCGATGTGATTCAACGACTTAGGACGCTGCGAGCGACAACGGTCGCTGCAATATTTTACGTCGTCCCAGTTATCTGCCCACTTTTTGCGCCACGAGAAAGGGCGACCGCAGCTAAGGCAAACCTTTGTTGGCAAGTCTGACTTTTTTTTCATTTTCATGGTAAATGCAGGAATCTTTGTGATTTTAACGGAATATAGTACCTTTCAGACCTTACCTCAACCACGCTAACCGTATCCCGATTTGGAAAAGATAATTAAGAAGACGAAGAAAACTGTTTTGTTTGAAACCGCTTGGGAAGTTTGCAACCAAGTTGGCGGCATTTATACAGTCATCCGTACCAAAGTACCCGCCATGGTGGAGAAGTGGGGCGAGGACTACTATCTGCTCGGCCCTTACTTTCCCCAAAAGGCCCTTTCGGAATTTGAACCCATCGACGATCTTGACGACACACCGGCGGGCCGCACCGTGGCCAAGATGCGTGAAATGGGCTATAGCGTTCACTATGGTTACTGGCTGGTGACGGGCAAGCCCCGCGTTATTTTGTTCGATGTGCTGGGTTCGATGGGGCGGCTGGACGATATTAAGTACCGCCTGTGGGAAGAGCAGCGTATTCCAACCGTCGACACCGAAGATCTGGTCAATCAGACCATCATTTTTGGCGATATGCTGCGGGTGTATTTAACGGAGTTCGCCGCCGAAAACGCCAAGAAAACTGACATCGCCGTGCAGTTCCACGAGTGGATGGCCAGCAGTGGGTTACCCGCCCTGCGCAAAGCCAATGTCAAAATTGCCATTACCTTCACGACTCACGCCACGATGCTGGGGCGCTACCTGGCCCAGAATGTGGAGGGATTTTATAACAAACTCCCCTTCTTTGATTGGGAACACGAAGCACTGCACTACGGTATCGTGACGCAGGCCTCCTTCGAACGGCAAGCCGCCCAAAACGCCCATGTCCTGACCACGGTAAGCGACGTCACCGCTCGGGAGTGTGAGGTTTTTTTGGGCAGAATTCCTGACCTGGTTACGCCCAATGGATTGAATGTGATGCGGTTTCAGGCCGTACACGAATTCCAGAATCTGCACCTCAAATACAAAGAGAAAATCCATGAATTCGTGCTGGGCCACTTTTTCCCCAGTTATTCCTTTGACCTCGATAATACGCTTTACCTCTTCACTTCCGGCCGGTACGAGTTCAGCAACAAAGGCTACGATCTCACGCTGGAAGCCCTGGCGAGGCTTAACTGGCGCCTGATTCAGACAGGGTCGGAGATGACGGTCGTGATGTTTATCATTACAAAGCAGCCTTATCATTCTATCAACCCCGACGTGCTGCACTCACGGGCCGTTCTGGACGAACTGCATGTAACGACTACGGCTATAGAGAAGCAGGTGGGCGAAAAACTTTTCCTGGCCACGGCCGCCGGGACGGATCACAAGATGCCTGACCTGAACCAATTTGTGGACGAATACTGGCGGTTGCGACTGCGGCGCACCATTCAATCGTGGAAGACGGCGAATCTGCCGGCCTTTGTCACCCACGATTTAAAGCAGGAAGACGGCATCACGGACTTCTGCCGCAAGGCCAACCTAGTCAACAACGAGCGCGATCGCGTCAAGATCGTATATCACCCCGATTTCGTGGCATCTACCAATCCGCTCTTTGGGCTGGACTACGGACAATTCGTGCGGGGCTGCCACCTTGGCGTATTCCCCAGCTACTACGAACCCTGGGGCTACACCCCGCTGGAATGCGTGGTGCGGGGCGTGCCGACCGTCACCAGCGACCTGTCGGGCTTCGGCGACTACATCATGCAGATCATGCGCGACTACGAGAATCGGGGCATTTACGTCATCAACCGCAAGACCCAGAATTACTCCCAAGCCGCCGACCAGATGGCCGACATTCTTTTCAAATTTGTGAAAATGAACCGCCGCGACCGCATCATGCAGCGCAACCGCGTGGAAAACATCTCGGACGTCTTCGACTGGACCAATCTACGCTCCTATTACGACACGGCGCACGATTTGGCGCTGAAGCGGAAGAAGCCATAAAGATTTGTAACGACTTAACGATTGTAAAGTGCTTTCTTAAACACTCGATCAAATGGGAAATTTGTGGATCATCGTACTCTTAATCCTTGTATGGTACGGTACGAAAGCCGTCAGGGAGAACCCGGAAAAGCCAAATTGGAGTAAAGCGCTGGTAGCGGTCCTTTCCTGGCCCTTCTCCCTATTTTTTACGAAGTGGTCGAAATCCCAGGAAAAAAAGGGCGTCTTCTTTTCGTGAAAACAAAGGAACCTGATTCGGCCCCAAAGCGAAGGGAACTGTAAGAGGTTGAGCTAGTTTCAAAACTCCCAAGCCAGCACCTGCCACGTATCTACGTGGTCGGTATGGGTATGAATCGGGCGAAATCCGACTCTTTCGTGCGCCCGCAGCGAGCGGCCGTTACCCGCCGAAACCTCAGTAACGAGCAGGTCGAAATCCGAGCGATATAGTTCGCGATGTTTTTGATAAAGTCCGTCGAACACGCCCTGGCCCCGGTGGCTCTGCGCCACGCACACCTGCCCCATGACGTAGTAGCGGGCGTCCGTGAGTTTTTTATCTTGCCAGAAAATTTGGCCGAACAAAGCGAACATGGGCTGCAAATCGGGAATGAGGGCGGCGGCGGTCGGCAGCATCGCCAGCGCGTAGCCCACTACCCGACCTTCGGCTTTGGCGATGATTTGGGGCGTTGCCTCGTGCATCCCGTGAAGCTGTTCCCAGGTATGGTGCACGGTGACGAAGCCCTGTTCGCGCTTCACGGTTTCGCTGACCTTCGTTTTGTGGTTTTCTTGCTGTAAATCCAATATTTGGCGCAGGTCGTCGTCGGTTTGGGCGGTGGTGAAGTGCATGCAGACGCTCTTTCGTTTTACTTATTATCCCCAATGAACTTTACCACCGCCGCGTAAAATGCGTCCGGCTCGTTGCTCATGCAAATATGGCCGCTGTGGGGCAGGATGACCAGGTTTTTTGTAGTGGAAGATATTTTCTCCATCACTTCATCCGCCATGCCTCGGGGTACGGTGAAGTCGTACTTGCCCGTGATGCACAGTAGTGGCAGAGTGATGTGGGGCAGTTGGGTGGAATATTCCGCGTACATGATTTTGTCGTTCAGTTTGGAGAAAAACGTAGCCCCGGCGTTGGAAATCATCCAAAAGAAAGAAAACGCCGTTTTTTTAGGACTCAGAAGTCCCCCGATGCCCTCACCCGTGGTGTGGATATCGTCAATGAGCGTTTCGGCCTGGTCGGCACAAGCGATGAGGTCGAACGAGGTCTGGTAGGTGTAATCGGGGACAAGTTTTTCGGCAGTGTCCACGACTTTCTGCCAATCGGACACTTTCACGCCCTGCGCGATTTGTTCCCGACCGTAACCCAGCAGGTAAGCGCGGGTGAGGGAGTCGTTTTTATGGTAATTATCGGCACCGGCCACATTGATCCAGCCTTTCACCTGATTTTGATTGCTGCCCGTGGTTAGAAAGCCCGCCGCAATCAGTCCGCCCCAACTGTGGGAAAGCAAGAAAACTTCTCTATCCTGACCGTAGCGATGTTTCAAAACGGTAATCACCTTTCCGAGGTCTTCGATGTACTGGCTCGCGTCTAGCTCGGGTGTGTTACTGCCCTGCGCTCCCCCGGCGGCCCGCTGATCCCAGTAGGCCACGGCGTACTGTGGTTCCAGCAGATTAGTGCTGAATTCGTCGTTCTGAAAGCCGAGGGCCGTGCCGCCCGGCCCACCGTGGACCCACAGTACGATGACGCCCGAATCCATATTACCTTCTACCAGCACGGGCATCTTGCCCCCCTGGCTTTCTACGTAAAACAAATCCTGAATGCTGGTTCCGGTGCTAATCTCCTCAGTCTGACAGCCGGAGAGCAGACTCAGCAGGCAACCCAGCGTGGTGACAAAGATTCCTTTATTTTTCATGGCAGTAGCGGTATTTTATTTTCTTATCGACCAGCGTTTGCAGCCGATTCAGTTCCCAGGTGGTGTTGAGTTGAAAGGATGGTTTCAGGGAGACAAAGCGGAAATTGGGATAAAAAACCTGCGTGATCATCCGCGCCGAGATTGTTTTAAGCGAGTTGAAGGGCTTATCTTCAAAACTTTTACCCAAACCCAGTCCGAAGCCGCCTGTCAACGTCCAGTTGCCTGCATTCCTGTCGATGGATACGTTCCCGGCGGCGTCCACTTCGTAGGTAGTACCGGGCAGAAAAGTGCGGCTGACGCCTAATAGCGGTGTAAACTCGGTGTAAAAACCCCGGCAGTTGGCGCGCGTCATGGCGTACTCGGCGGTCAACAGCGTGTTTTGGTGCAGACCGGGCTGATTGTAATAGCCTAAATTACCGGACAAGACCCGGCTTTTAATGTTGGTTTTTTCCTTGCCAGAACGCTTGAAAACATGTTTTTCTTTCAGGACAACCGTTTTTCCCAAACCTACTTGCGCCCCCAGCAATTTGTTAGTGAACCAGAACGAGGGGCGTAACAGAACGGGGGTTTTTATAGAAATTACGGTATCGGCCCGGATGTTTTCTGTCGGATTTTGGGCGTAGGACATCCACGGGAGGAAAAATCCTAAGGCCATCAGCCTAAGTATTTTGTTCATTTTTGGTAAAGACCGTTGGAACGAAAATGGAAGTGTACACTTACAGTACGCAGATTCGTGCCAAAAGATGCAGGTTCACCAACGATATGTTCTTCACAAATTACTTTTCTTAAGAACGTGCAAGTTTTGTTTGTTCCAATTCCAAAACTACCTTTACGCAAGGCTCATTTTATGATCAATGCGTGCTCATTCACTCCCTTAAACTTAACTCATGTTCGTACATACCGTATTTTTTTGGTTAAAGGAAAAAGAAAACGACAACGCCCGCAAGGCCCTGCACCAGGGACTCGAAGCGCTGTCGAAAATCGACGAAATCCAGACGGGCTACATTGGCACGCCCGCCAGTACTCGCCGCGCGGTCATCGACCACACCTACGATTTCTCGCTCACGTTCATCTTCCCCGACAAAGCCGCGCATGACGCTTACCAGGTACATCCTGACCACCTGAAATTCGTGGATAACTGCGCCGCATTCTGGGGCGACGCCAAGATATACGATATGGTGACGTCGGACTAATCAAATCCAGTCCCAGTCCTTCCGGTACTTGCGTGTAAGCAAATCATTCGCCTCGCCATCGCCCCGAAACTTCTCGCGGCGGGCGTTCCAGTGAAGTGGGCGGCCCAACCGCCACGAAATCAACCCGAGATGCATGGGCATCGTCATCATCCGGGCGTATTCCAGGTTGGATTCGGGTTGGGTGCGGGCCTTAACGGCGTCCACGAAGTTCTGCTGGTGGCCCGGCGAGCGGGTAAGGGTGATGGGAACAGTGTCGATGTCCTTCATCGTCACCCCGTTGATCGTAATCTCACGGCTGCCGTAGTCACAAATCAAAGTCCCCTTATCGCCCTCGAAGTAGGCACCGATGCCGCGCTCGGCGGCACCCGGTACATTGGGCGGTGTGGTGGTCCAATGGATTTTCAGGTCGTCGAACTGGTAGTCCACCTCGATCCATTTCGGGGTGTCGCCTGCCCCCTCTGACCTCTCGCCGCGGGCGCTGATGCTCGTCAGGTTCTGCGGATCGAGAGACCACCAAGCGATGTCGGCGATGTGGCACCAGAAGTCCTGAAAAACCCCGCCCGAATAATCCAGAAAATAGCGGTAGGTGAAGTGGCAGCGTTCGGGTGAATAGGGCGAATAAGGCGCGGGGCCGAGCCAGTAATTCCAGTTGAGCGTGGCGGGTGGCTCCTGGTACTGGGCCGGACCCAGAACGGGCGGTGCACCCGTTTTCCAGAGCCGCACGGTGTTCACCTTTCCAATTACCCCCGCCCGAATCAACTCCACCACGCGGTGGTAGTTGTCGCCCGCGTGAATCTGGTTGCCCAGTTGAAAAATCCGATCATGTTTCTTCAAAGATTTGAGCATCTGCTGCCCTTCCGGTACGCTGTACGCCAGAGGTTTTTCGCCGTACACGTCCTTACCCGCTTCAAAGGCCAGGATGGCCACTTGCGCGTGCCAGTGGTCGGGCGTGGCGCAGGTAATGGCGTCGATGTCCTTGCGTTCCAAAATTTTTCGGAAGTCGCCGTAGGTGTCGACTTTGGCGTCGGGCTTTAATTCTAGCAGGGTGCTTTTTGCCTTGGCCAAATGCGTTTCATCCAGGTCGCAGAGGGCGACTGTTTCCACCTCGGGCAGAGCGGCGAACCATTTCAGGTGGTTGGTCCCCATGCCGTTGATGCCAATATGCGCCACGCGCAGGCGGTCGCTGGCGGCTACTTTGCGGGTGAGGCTGGGCAGCAGTGTCAGGCCAAGAGCGGCGGCGGAACTTTGTTTGAGAAATTGGCGGCGGTTCGGGGAGACGTTCATACGAGATGGTCAGTTTTTTGGTTAAAAAGCTACTGGTGCCGCCTTTTTTACTTCCTTTCGATTAGCCTTGCGCCGGTTTCCTGGAGCAGTTTCCGACCCTTTCAGATTCGTTTTTCAAATGAGTAATTCAGGGTGGCCAGCCGATTGGCATACAAGCTTTCGTATCTTATTTTGAAATCATCGCTTAAAAAAGAATGATGGATGAGTTCGTGAATGATGGGGTAATCTTTCCGAAAAAAATCCAACAGTCGGACAATTCTTGCTTTAGGCAGACCAATCTTCTTGCCAAATTCATAGAAATCGTCGTAGGCATAAAAGCCGTTGGCATGGAAACTATCCGTCTCAAAATCTCGGGAAAACAGGCCATCGTGCAGCGCGAAGTAGGTGTCGTCTATGTGCAGGGCCGTACAGATCAGATCGTATGCCGGACTGAGGATATGATCGCCGAAGTCAGTGTGGATCAGTGAAAAGTTCTTCAGGTGTGCATCCCCATTCGTGGCTTTCAGGTCACGCGGGATGGGTTTCAGGATGTACTGACCCTGATCGCCCGGCTCGGTGAGGCGCAATTGGTTCTTTACCAACCGCAACGAAAGCTTTTCCTGCATTCCCGAAATGGAAAGGTGCTTGCGGTTTTCCAGGACCAATTCTTCATGTTCCTGGTTTTCCAGAGAATGGTAGGGAAGTACATGACTTACTTTTCGGCCCTCGAACATTCGTCGCCGGCACACACCACTGTATGTGCCGAAACCTACTACTAAGGTGCATTATAGTGCACAACAAGGAAGCTTTTTTCTCTGAAAACACCTAGGCATTTTGGTAAAAGCGTCCTCCTACCGGACTTTATATCTAAATTTGGTGATTCATTTTTTACATGCTCAGACTTTCTCTGCGCAATAAGACGCAAAGCGGCGCGTCTGTACCCAACCCTAAATATATGCTGAAACGTTTTCTTCTCCCGCTTTGCCTTTTCTCCGTCCTTCTGGTCAAAGCCCAAATTACTGACGCCCCGCCGCGCGCGGAGGGCGACGGGCCTTACGACCGTCTCATCATCCGGGGCGTAACGCTCATCAATAGTACGGGCGCACCGCCCATCGGCCCGGTAGATATTGTGGTGGAGAAAAATCGGATCAAATCCATCAACCAAGTCGGCTCGCCGGGCGTACCCATCGACCCCAAGCGCCGCCCCATCGCCGGAAAAGGCGATAAAGAACTTGACTGCGCGGGCATGTACTTGATGCCAGGCCTTATCGATATGCACGGCCACATCGGCGGCAAGGCGCAGGGGACGCCTTCGGAGTACGTCTTCAAATTGTGGATGGCGCACGGCATCACCACTATCCGCGACCCCTCGGCGGGCAACGGCCTGGATTGGGTGCTGGAACACAAGAAGAAAAGCCAGGAGAACAAAATCACCGCCCCGCGCATCCTGGCCTACACGGCCTTCGGCATGGGGGCCAAGGAACCCATCAGCACGCCCGCACAAGCCCGCGAGTGGGTGCGCCAAAACGCCAAGAACGGGGCCGATGGAATCAAGTTTTTCGGGGCCGAACCGGAGATTTTCAAAGCGGCTCTGGACGAAAACAAAAAACTGGGCCTGCGCTCGGCCTGCCACCACGCGCAGTTGGAAGTGGCCCGCATGAACGTATTGGCGACGGCAAAGGCCGGACTTACCACGATGGAACACTGGTACGGCCTGCCTGAGGCGATGTTCGAGGATAGGACGATTCAGGATTACCCTGCCGATTATAACTACAGCAACGAGCAGAACCGCTTCGAGCAAGCCGGTAAACTGTGGCAGCAAGCCGCCAAGCCAGGCTCCGACAAATGGAATCAGGTCATGGACGAACTCATCGCCCTGGATTTCACCATTGACCCGACCTTCAACATATATGAAGCCAACCGCGAGTTAATGCTGGCCCGCCGCGCCGAGTGGCACGACGAATACACCCTGCCGTCGCTTTGGCGTTTTTACGGTCCGAGCCGCGTATCGCACGGCTCCTACTGGCATGATTGGGGCACCGAGCAGGAAGTGGAGTGGAAGCGTAATTACCAGCTATGGATGCGGTTTATCAACGAATACAAGAATCGCGGTGGCCGCGTCACGGCGGGTTCCGATTCGGGCTTTATCTACCAACTCTACGGATTCGCTTACATCCGCGAACTGGAATTGCTGCGCGAGGCGGGCTTCCACCCGCTGGAAGTCATCCGCGCCGCCACCATCAAAGGGGCCGAAGCCCTGGGCATGGCCGACCAGATCGGCTCGGTCGAAGTAGGCAAACTGGCGGATTTCGCAATTGTGGAGGAAAATCCTCTGGCTAACCTCAAAGTCCTGTACGGCACGGGAGCCATCAAATTAGACGAAAATAACGAAGTGCAGCGCGTCGGCGGCGTGAAATATACCGTCAAGGATGGGATCATCTATGATGCCAAAAAACTACTGGCCGATGTCCGCGCCATTGTGGAGAAAGCCAAGAAGGACGAGAATTTCCAGATCGTGCAGCCCGGGATGCCGCAGCCAGCGGCGAAGCTGGGAAGCGGGAATTAGTGGATGAATTACAAACGAGGAAAAGTGAACCAGGTGAAATCCAGCATTCCGTCGCTTCATTTAGCCGCGCCCTGCACCCAAACCCTACTGATGTTGCTCGCGAAGCAAGTCATTCACTGTTTTTACGGGGTTGAAGGTAATCAGTGGGACCTCCACGAAGAGCGTGTTCCAGTCGGCCATCGCGCCATTCCAGAGGCCGGGGAGTTCCTGGGCTTTGAGTTCCTGGCCGTCCTTTGATTTATTGGAAATAAAACCCGTCATCGGGTCGCGGAACTGGCGGAGCGGATAGGTGTTGCCGTGGCGGTCCTTCATCGCGCAGACCAAATCTACGGGATTGAAGTGCGTGGCATTCTTGAAAATGGTCTCTTGGTCGGTGTCGTCCATATCCACCTGCGCTGACTCCACGATTTGCAGCGAGGAAGAGCCGTCGGCATTTTTGGCCCAGAAAGGCCCACCGCCCGGCTCACCGACGTTCTTAACCATGCCGCAAACGCGCAACGGGCGTTCCAGTTTCTTGCGGAAATAGTCGGCCTTCTTCCCGTCGTTCCAGGAATTAAATTCTTCCGGCGGTGTGACGCAGAGTTCACTTTGGAAAAACCCGTCCAGTTCGCCCAACAGTGCGGTATCCGTGCCTTGATCGAGACGGTCGAGGTAGCTGAAAATGGCGGCGCGATAATCCAGTAACACGCCCCCGATGGCTTTCTTGTAGGTGACAGTAGTCTTTTTCAAGTGGTCGGGGACGACATTGTCCACATTTTTAATAAAAATTACGTCGGCATCCAAATCCGCCAGGTTTTCCAGCAAAGCGCCGTGACCCGCCGGGCGGAACAAAATACTACCGTCTTTTTCGCGGAAGGGCGTGTTGTCCATGTTCACGGCCACGGTGTCAGTAGCGGGCTGCTGCTCCGAGAAAGACACGAAATACTTTACGCCGTACTTGCTCTCGTAGTCCGATCGCGCCTCCACGACCAGTTTTTCAAACTTGTCGCGGTGCTCGGGCGATACCGTGAAATGCAACTGCACGCGGCCATTGGCGTTGGCGTATAAAGCGCCTTCCACCAAATGCTCTTCCAACGGCGTACGCGCACCGTCGGGATAATTATGAAATTTCAGCAACCCTTTGGGCAGATTGCCGTAGCCCAGACCTTTTTCGGTAAGAAAATACTCAGCAATGGCCGATTGGTCGGCGGTGGTGATGTCCTGGCCATCGGCGGCCATGACGTCCTTCAAATCCTGGTAAAAGGCGAATTTTTCCAGATTCTCGAAAAACTCCTCGACTGATTTATCTGATTTGCCCTCTTCTAAAAAAGCAAAAACCGACTTGAACATGCGGGTGGCCGCGCCGGAAGCAGGAACGAATTTGAGCAGGGATAGATCGTCTTCGTCTATTTGAAGTTCGAAGAGTCTCACCTCTTCTTCTATCTTCTCTTCTGAAAGCCGGATAATGCCATTACCGACCGTCGCCGCCTTCGACAGACCGAGATAGGGGAAGCCATTGACGAAAAATTGGATTTGCTCCTCTACCAACGCGGGATCGGTGCCACGGTCTTTGACCTGGTTCAGGTCTTCTTCACTTAACATTAGCATATTTTGAAGGTTGTTAGGGGATTGGTTTTAGGGTATTATTTTTAGGTTTATTAGGAAAGACCAAAGTTCAGAGAATTTACGGTTCTCCTAAAAAACTATTCCACGATGCGTAGTTTGGCAAAACTGAGGAGCAACGTTTTTTCGCCCACGGAGTCGAACTTCACCGTTGCCTTGCGATCCGTACCGTTGATGTCCATTTTGCTCACCACGCCAAAGCCAAATTTCGGGTGTTCCACATTTTGCCCTTCTACCAAGCTTGAAGTATCGCTGGGTGTAAAGCCTTCCGAGGGCTGATGCGTGGCCAAGGGAGCGCGGGAAGGAGCAGACTTCTTTGTGATATTTTTCAGGAAACCCATCGGAGCGGGCTGCGTCTCGCGGGTGGCCATTTCGCGGGTGGCCTTGGTCGTGTTTAGAAAGCGCTGATCCACTTCCAGCAGAAAGCGGCTGGGTTCGCACATTTTCAGGCGGCCCCACTGGTAGCGGCTTTCGGCGTAGGAGAAAGTGAGCTTCTGCTCAGCGCGCGTGATGGCCACGTAAAACAGCCGCCGCTCTTCCTCCAAATCTTGCCGGCTTTCCAGCATCATCTGGCTGGGAAAGAGGTCTTCCTCCATCCCCACGACATAGACGTGCTTGAATTCCAGTCCCTTGGCCGAGTGAATCGTCATCAGCGTCACGCGGTCGTTGTCGCCGTCCTCGTCAGGTTCGTCAGCGTTGGTCAGCAAGGCCACCGATTGCAGGAAAGTGCCAAGCGTTTTGTCCTCGTTTTCGGGATTGTCCACAAATTCCTTGACGGCGTTGAGCAATTCCTGCACGTTTTCGTAGCGCGAAAGCCCCTCCACCGTCTTGTCTTCGTACAATTCCCGCAGAATACCCGATGTTTTGGCCACGTGCGTCGCTACCTCGAAGGCGTCCTTGCCCTGGTCGATCATGAGCATGAAACTCTTGATGAGGTAGGCGAATTTGTCGATGGACACCGCCGCGCGACCGCTCACGTACTGGTGAATGTTGCCGACCACGTCCCAAATCGACACGCTGTTCTCTGCCGCCGACACGGTGATTTTGGCTACCGTCGTGTCGCCGATGCCGCGCTTGGGCAGATTGATAATGCGCTTGAAAGCTTCCTCATCCTGCTGATTGACGATGAAGCGTAAATACGCCAGCAAATCCTTGATTTCTTTCCTTTGGTAAAAAGACAGTCCGCCCACGATGCGGTATTTGATGCCCAACCGCCGCAACGCTTCCTCGAAGGACCGGGACTGGGCATTGGTGCGATACAAAACGGCGAAGTCGTTGTTGCGAAGCCCGCCCTGCATTTTCTCCTCAAATATGGAGGCCACCACCAGGCGACCTTCCTCATTGTCGGAATTGGCCTTGATAACGTCGATGAGCGTTCCCTCCTCATTTTCGGTAAAAACCTCTTTGCGCAACTGCGCTTTATTGCGGGCAATCACCGAATTGGCCGTTTTGACGATGTTCTGCGTGGAGCGGTAGTTCTGCTCTAACTTAATGGTGCGGACCGTGGGAAAGTCCTTCTCGAAGTTGAGGATATTCTCGATATTGGCCCCGCGGAAGGCGTAAATACTTTGCGCGTCGTCGCCCACGACGCAGATGTTCTGATGTACCGCTGAGAGTTTGCGGGTAATCAGGTACTGCGACACGTTGGTGTCCTGAAACTCGTCCACCATTACGTAGCGGAACTTGTGCTGGTACTTGTGCAGCACCTCGGGAAAATCGCGAAAAAGGACGTTGGTGTTGAACAGCAGATCGTCAAAATCCATGGCGTTGGCCTGGAAGCAGCGGACGGTGTAAGCCTTGTACAGTCGTCCAATCTCCGGCATCCGCGCCGCCTTGTCGTCGGCCTGGATAATACTATTGTTCAGATAATCATCCGCCGACACCAGGCGGTTCTTGGCCCCCGAAATGCGGTTGAAGACTGCGTTGGCCTTGTAAACTTTGTCGTCGAGGTTAAACTCCTTAATAATGCTGCGCAGCAGCGACTTGGAGTCGTCGGTGTCGTAAATGGAAAAATTGCTGGTGTAGCCCAGGTACTTTGCCTCGATGCGCAGGATTTTGGCAAACACCGAGTGGAAGGTGCCCATCCAGATGTTGCGGGCCTCGTAGCCGACGCTCGTCTCGATGCGGTGGCGCATCTCGGCGGCGGCTTTATTGGTAAAGGTAAGCGAAAGGATGCGGAACGGATCGACGCCGTTTTCGATAAGGTGGGAGATCCGAAAAGTCAGCACACGGGTTTTGCCCGAACCCGCCCCGGCAATAATCATGAGCGGCCCCTCGCCGTGCATCACTGCCTGGCGCTGGGGCTCGTTCAAACTCGATAAGTAATCAGTCATGGTGTTTTTTCTGAACTTCGACGTCTATAAGCAATAGGCTGTAAGCTGTAGGCTAATCTAAAAAAGCCTATTGCCTACAGCCTATTGCTTTTCCCAAAAACCAAAGTTAGGAAAAAAAGTCAGCCCGCTCGCGGCTTATTCCACGGGAGCACTCACAATATTGGCTACGCGCCAGATGCCGCGAATTTCGTTGGAAGGCACCGTCACGCTGCCACCCATGGGGTTGTCCGAGTGTAGGGTGAGGTAGTGTTTTGTCAAAAGGTCGTTCTCGCGGATGCGCTTCACGACGAAGAAATCACGATAAATGACCGCAAATACCCCGCCCGACTGGTAAATCCAATCGCCCGCGTCCACAGGAACGGCCAGGATGCGGGCTCCGTGGACGAGTTGTGGACTCATGCTGTTGCCCGACACTTCCAGCACTACGGGTTCTTTGAGGTTTTTTACCAAATCCTTACTGACCGTACACGAATCCAGATCCTCAAAACGGTAGCCCTCACCATAGCTTTCCACAAAACTGGCGTGAAACTTCACGGGAACGAATGGCACCTCCACATAGTCGGTATCCTCGGGGCTGATGTAGGCATTAGAATAGCCTCCCTCGGCAAGAACCGGACCTTCACCGCGCAAAAGAAAGTCGGAACGGATCTGCGGATAATGGTTCAGGATACCGATGATCGTGTCGTAAGAAGGCTTGGCCCGACCGCTCAGAATATTATAAAACTTAGATGAATTTTCGTCCAAGTCTTTGGCTATCTGATAGATGGTAATACCCAAAGCATCGAACACCTGCTTGAGGCGGTCTTGGATGGAGGTCTCGGAGTCTTTCATTTTGAAAATATATATTTGATATGTATGCTATTGTATGGCAAAAGTAAAATACATTTATGACATAAAAGTACGAATTCTTGGAATATATATTCCCAAAAGACACTAAAAATTTATGAATCACGCTCATCCCCACACCGAACCCACCGTCCTTTTCGTGGACATGAATAGCTTTTTTGCCAGTTGCGAGCAGCAGGTCAACTATTGGCTGCGGGGGCGCCCCGTCGCAGTTTGCGTCTATACTGGTAAATCCGGCTGCGTGATTGCTCCTTCCATCGAGGCCAAGGAGCGGGGCGTACGACTGGGGATGCGACTCGACGAGGCCATGCGCATTTGTCCCGATCTGGTTCCGGTAGAAACCACGCCCGCCCGTTACCGCCACTTTCATCTCAAAATCATGGACGTGCTGCGTGGCTACTCGCCTGACGTCATCCCACGCAGCATCGACGAGGCCGTGGTGGACCTCACGCGCCATCGGCTTATGTACAAGGATACGGTCGCCGTGGCGCGACAGATAAAGGTCTCCATAAAAAAAGAAGCGGGCGACTGGCTGCGCTGCTCGATCGGCGTAGCTCCCAATGCGTTCCTGGCTAAGCTGGCTTCCAACTTGCAAAAGCCCGATGGGCTGACGGTCATCATTCCCGACACCATCGACGACATCCTAAGTCACCTCACGCTTACTGATCTGCCCGGCATCGCCAGCCGCATGGCGCTGCGCCTACAGCAGGGGGGAATCATGACGCCGTTGCAGCTGCGCTACGCTTCGCCCGAAAAACTCCGGCTGGTTTTTAAGAGCCTGGTGGGTTTGCAGTGGCACTATCGTCTCAATTTTGGCGGCGAAATGGACCTCCGCGAACAGATCGGCTACAAAAGTATGCAAGCCATGCGGACGCTTTCGACCAGGCAACGCGCCTCCTTCGAGTCGCTGGATGCAATTTTCATGGGTCTATGTTTGAAACTGGAAGGACGAATGGTGAAGCAGCAAGTTTATTGCCGTGTGGCAGTGTTCACGGCGCGGTACTACGATCTTTCGTACCAGTACGAGACGCAGCTACGCTTTCCGACACCCGTACAGGATGGCATAGAACTCTACCAGGTGCTGAGCCAGCGCATGGAACAATTTGCCCGCCAGCAAGCCTGCGAACCCGTTTTAAATGGCAAGATGCGCCGGATCAGCGTAGGAGTAAATGATTTCGTCCCGGCAGAAATGATCCAATACCACCTTTTCGATGGCCAGCAACGGCGTGATAAGCTGAGGAAGGTATTTTATGAGATAAAGGAAGAATTCGGAAAAGACAAGATTGTGCGAGCCACCGAACTTCGGAGCGAACCGCTACTAAGGGATGTGATCGGCTTTGGTTCTATAAGGGATATTGAAGAATGATGAACCAGCGGGGTGTATGAGACGAGTATAAAGAGGGTGCTGCTTGGCTTTATGATTTTTCGAGGGAATAAGAATCATTAGAAATGCCTCACTTCCGAATAAAATTTGTTTTTGTTAAGGCAAGGCTCTATTTTTCGGCCTTCGTTTTCTAGAAAAGTGATTCAAACTAAATGAATAAGTTAGAAAAAGTACAAAATACTTTTTCAGGAGAACATCTAGAAGCCTTCTTTTTCAGTAACTAGACAAGAAAATGTGTAATTATTACTTCAACATGATATTAGTATAATTATATTTGATGTAGCGGTTTTTAAAAAAAATCAAAAAAACTAAATTTTGTCTTGCGGAATATTAAAAGGAAATCCCATACTTTTGCCTTGTCCATTGTTTCACCTTTAAATCGGAAGATTGTTTTACCAAAAACCTTTTATTCAAAATTTTTTAATCTAATCAGTAACCAAAACCTCAATTAACTCTTTAAAAAAGCAAGTCTAATGGAAAAGAAAGCTACGACCCCGGCACCAAAAGCTGCCGCAGCCCCCAAAGCGAAAGGAAAAGGTGGAGTGTTGAACCCGGCCTGGGTCATTCCTCTGCTGTTTGTCATTGCCCTGTTGATCTATATCTACGTGTTGGGTTCTCCCGACCACTTTATCGATGGTGATCACGAAAAAGGGCCCAAACCCGGCGATTACTACGGTATCGTATATAAAGGAGGACCCATCGTGCCGATTCTGATGACCTGCTTTCTGATCGTGTTAGTATACACCATCGAACGCCTGATCACGTTGAGCAAGGCCAGCGGAACTTCTGATGTGAACGCTTTTGTTCGCAAAGTACGGAGCCTGCTGGACCGTAACCAGGTCGATGAGGCCATCCGCGAGTGCGATAAGCAAAAAGGATCAGTTGGCAACGTAATCCGCACGGGATTGGAGAAGTATAAGATGCTCACCACCGACACGGTGCTGGATAAGGAACAGAAGATGGCTGCTCTCTCAAAAGAAATTGAGGAAGCCACGACGCTCGAAATGCCTATGCTGCAAAAGAACCTGACGATTATCGCTACGCTAGCTTCAGCTTCTACGCTGATCGCCCTGCTTGGAACGGTAATAGGAATGATCAAGGCGTTCGCTGCCCTGGGTGCTTCCGGTTCGCCTGACTCGGCTGCCCTGGCAACGGGTATCTCCGAGGCCTTGATTAACACGGGCCTGGGTATCGGTACCGCCGCTATCGCGACGATCTCCTACGCTTACCTGAACAGCAAGGTAGACGACCTGACGTACAGCATCGACGAAATCAGCATGAGCATTCAGCAAAATTTTGCCGCTCACTATTGATTGATTTTCAGGCGGTTCTTTCCTGAGCCGCCTGAAAATTATTTTCTTTCGTAAAATAATCAATAGTATTGTTTCGTTAATATTAAAAAAACTTATACATTGCCATGGCAAAAGTAAGACCAAAGAAGCATCCGCCTACGACAGACATGACGGCAATGACCGATGTAGCGTTCCTGTTACTGACGTTCTTTATCATGACCGCTACGTTCAAATCGCAGGAGGCCGCCGAGATTGACACACCGTCGTCTATCTCCGCCATCAAGGTACCCGATGACAATATCATGATGATAAGCATCGGCAACGACGGTGAGGTGTTCTTCGGCGTGGACGCCCAGCCTGACCGCATTAGAATGTTGGAAAACATTGCTGAAACGAAAGGCCTGACGTTCACAGACGCGCAGAAGCAGAAGTTTTCCTATCAGGCAAGCTTTGGCTTTCCGCTGGCGCAACTGAAAGGATGGCTCGACCTGCCCGGCCCCGAGATGGGTTTAGTGAAGCAGCCGGGCGTCCCGACGGACTCGACTGGGGTGAGTGAACTGGCCGACTGGGTGTACGCCGCCCGGAAAGCGAATTCTCAGCTTCGCATCGCGATCAAGGGCGACAATGCGGCGAAGTTCCCGACGTTTAAGAACGTGTTGGCGAATCTGCAATCGCAGAACATCAACAAATTCAACCTGATCACCGATTCCGAAGAACCACCCGCTGGCTGGCGTTCGGATAATTAGAAATCTGTAAACGACTTAGTTTACCCTAAACAATAAAAGCGATGGCAGAAATAGTAGAATCGGGTGGTAAAGGCAAAGGTGACGGTAAGGTAAGGGCCAAAAAGATGTCCACTCGCGTGGACATGACCCCGATGGTGGATTTGGGCTTCCTGCTAATTACCTTCTTTATGCTGGCCACGACCCTTAGCAAGCCGACTTCCATGACCCTTACGGTTCCCGATAAGGATGAGGATAAGAAGGAAATCGAAACCGAGCCTTTAAAGGCATCCAAAGTTTTGACCGTATTTCTGGGACGCAACGACGATGTGTTCTTGCTGGACGGTATAGCAGCGGACGATGACAAGGCACCAGACGAACTCAAAAAAGTTCGCTTCGGTACAGAATTGCGGGATGCGATCTTCAAATCCCAGAAGCGTATCAATTCCCAGAACGAAAAGGATGCCGAAGGTAACCTACCCTTTGTGGTGGTTATTAAGCCGACAGTAGTATCCACTTATAAAAATGTGGTGGATATTCTGGACGAAATGGCCATCACCAAAACCAAGCGGTACGCGATGGTGGACTTTCTCTCACCCACGGAGATAAAGCTTTTGGGCGACCGAATCACGCCGCAACCAGAAGATAAGCAATAGTTTAACTTTTATTCAATTAATTTAATACAAACGCCATGGCAGAAATGAGCCCAAATGCGACGCTCGACGACATAGTGTTCGAGAATCGCAACAAGGCGTACGGTGCATATCCATTGCGCCAGGAATACCGTGGGGTGATCAACCGCTCCACGCTGATTGGTGCCGCCATCTTTATTCTGGCGATGCTGTCACCGATGCTGGCCGATAAGTTCCTAAGCGAGGATGACCAAGAAGAGGTAATGGTGAACGTGGATCTGATGAACCTTCCACCACCCCCCATCGACCCTGCCGAACCGCCACCGCCACCACCGCCGCCCGTCGAGCAGCCTAAGGTAGAAACTGTCAAGTTCCTGCCGCCGGAAGTGAAGAAGGACGAAGAAGTACCCATCGAAACGCCTCCGCCTACAATTGAGAAACTGGAAGTTGCCGTTGCGGCTAACAAGACGCAGGAAGGTGACATCAACGCCCAGGAGATTATTATTGCTCCCGAGCAAGTTGCGGCTCCAAGTAAGGGCACCGTCGTGGAAGCCAAGGTAGAAGAGCAAATCTTCACCGTGGTAGAGCAGCAGCCCGAGTTTCCGGGAGGAACAGGAGAAATGTACAAGTTCCTTGGTAAAAATATCAAGTACCCGGCAGCGGCCTCTCGTGCTAACGTCTCGGGTAAAGTATTTCTCACTTTTGTGGTAAATACCGATGGCAGTATTCAAGATGTGGCTGTGTTGAAAGGACTCGGATTCGGCTGCGACGAGGAAGCTATGCGGGTGGTTAAAACCATGCCTAAGTGGCGACCCGGCAAGCAGTCGGGACGTCCGGTTCGGGTGAAGTATAACCTGCCTATCAGTTTCCAACTCGAGTAATACAGAATATGAATAGAAGACCATTGCATCAGGAGATACCTTTCTATGCTTCGATGTCCATGGCTCTGGTTTACGTAGGAGGAGGCATCTTTTTGATTGCCTCCTCCTTGTCTTTTAGCTTCCTGCCAGCGGGAAGCGTGTACCGCTACATTTTTGCGGTGGCCCTGATTGCCTATGGCATCTACCGGGGCTACCGCGCCTGGGAATTCAGACGCGATTAATGAGATAGCTGTGGAAAAAAAGAATTTTGGATGGGCAGCATTGGCGGTCGTTAGCGGAATAGCTTGGTACAGTTGCACATCCGACAACCTTGATAACCCCCGCCGGGGAACAATCAATGTAAGCGTGGATGAATCCTTTATGCCGCTGGTCAAATCCCTGACTCACGCTTACGAGGGCATTTATCCCGATGCGCATTTTAACGTGGCTTATGTGCCGGAGCAAAAAGCGGTGCTTTCTTTATTGCAAGACAGTTCCCGACTGGCGTTTACCAGCAGGGTATTGAGTCAGAACGAAAGGGACATTATCAAACAGCAAGAGGGAAGACTGACTGAGCAAAAAATTGCCATCGACGGCATTGCCCTCATAACGGGTAAGGCCAATCAGGACAGCCTGATTACGATTAAAGACTTGGAGGGCATTTTTTCGGGCCAAATAAAAGACTGGTCGCAATTGAAGAGAGGTAGCCAATCGGGGCCAATTACGCTGGTGTTTGACAACGCCAATTCCAGCAATTTGGATTTTATGCTTAAACAATTCGGCGTGAAGGATGTCACTAAGCTGCCCATTTATACGGCCGAGTCCAACGAAAACGTTATTAAGCACGTCCGTGAAAACCGCTCTTCGATTGGGTTCATTGGCGTAAGCTGGATCAGCGATGGCGACGCGACCCTCACCGCTAAACTATCGAAGAATATCCGGGTGATGGGCGTTTCGGGGAAGGAGAATCCAAATACGATTCAGGATTACGGGCAACCTTTTCAGCGAGACCTTCGAAAGGGAAATTATCCTTTGGCACGATTTATATATATTATAAGTAGAGAGGGCTACTCAGGACTGGGCGGAGGTTTGATGACTTACATTGCCCGTGATGTCGGCGGACTCGTGATCGAAAAGATGGGTCTAGTTCCGATTATACCATATCCCAGAAATATAGAAGTGCAAACCAAACAAAATTTTTAGAGTTGAACTGCAATTTGTTATCTTTGGAACCTATTTTTAATACAACCCAATTTTTACTCTCTTATTCAACCGAATTAAGAAATGAACACTAAGCTCAGAAAAATCATCGCAACCCTGGCGCTCGGTCTGTTTGCAACGGCAATAAGCTTTGCTCAAACGGCCCAGGAAGGCTTCGACCAACTGAATACCAACAAGATGGACGAGGCAGGCCAGACCTTCAAGAAACTGGCAGAAACCAGCTCTTCGGAAGAAAGCAATTTCAACCTTGGTTACTACTACATCCGACAAAACAAATTGGACGAAGCCCAAAAGGCTTTCGAAAAAGGGTTGGCTCTGGACGATAAAAGCTATATCAACCAGGTAGGCATGGCCATGGTGGAGTTAGGCCGGGGCAACCGCGAGAAGGGCAAAGAGTTGATCGACTACGCGGTCAAGAAGACGCGGGGCAAAGACGCAAACGTCCTGTATCGCGCCGGAGAAGCTTGGTCTTTGTTCGATAAAACCAGTGATCCCGCTGAGGCCATTCGTCTCATTGATGAGGCGACTAAAAAGGATCCTACTCTGGCAGACGCCTACATTGTAAAGGGTGATATCCTGTCCAAGAAAAACGAAGGCGGACAGGCCGTTACCGCTTATGAATATGCATTGACGGCTCGGCCTAACTACGCCGTGGCTAATAGCCGCATTGGGCAAATTTACGTGCGTGGCAAAAGCTATAATCTGGCCCTGGATTTTTACAAAAAGGCGATTGAAAAGAATCCTGATTATGCGCCGGCTTACAAGGAAATGGCTGAACTATACTATTTGGCGCGGCAGTATAAGCGGGCAGCAGAGAATTTTGATATTTACGTGCAAAAAAGCGGCGACAAAGATCCCGAAACGATACTGCGGGCCGCACAGTTTGCTTTCGTAGCCGATGATTACGCTCGGTCGCTCGAACTTCTGGACAGCATTAAAGGCAAAATTGATACCCCCATCTTGAAAAGAATGTACGGCTGGTCTTATTACAAGACCAATAACATGGAGGAAGCGATTAAAAACCTTGAAGAATTTATCCAGGTAGCTCCTACCACGAAAGATGAGGACGGAAACCTTAGAACACTTGTGCCGGATGATTACAAGTACTTGGGTCGCGCCTACAATAAAATGGCCACCGAAGGCGAGTACACCGAACCAGGGATTCAAGCACTAATGAAAGGTGCTGACCTCGATACGAACATTACTGAATCAGCAACGACTTACAAGGAAATTGCTAATCTTTACCTCAAAAACAAGGAATATCTAAAAGCAGGTACGGCTTACCAGAAAGGCATAGCTATGGATACTGCAAAGGCTAATGGAAATGATTACTATCAGGCTGGTACGGCTTACCAATTCGTAGCAAGCAATATTGCCTTGCCCGATTCAATGGGTAAAACTGATTCGCTTGAACTGACGAAAATGCCCGAAGGCATGGCCGGTTTGGATGGAGCAACACTGGCGACTAAGAAAAAGGAGTATTATCTTCGGGCCGACTCACTGTTTGCATTCACTTCCAAGAAGTTACCCGATTGGCCTTACAGCTATTTGCAGAGAGCGAACGCCCTTTATAACGCTTACGGCGCACAGCCTAACTTGGACAAGGCTATCTCATTGCCCTATTATGAAAAGTTTGTCGAACTGGCAGAAAAAGAGGGAGGTATGGAAAAGTACCTGAGACAGCCTTACAGTTATCTTGCTTTATACTATCAAACCGTAGGACAAGACGAAGCCAAGGCCAAGACGTATTGGGAGAAATTATTAACAGTAGATCCCGATAACGCCACAGCAAAGCAGGCACTCGGCATGACGGAACCCGCCACGGCGGTAGCTCCCAAGAAGGGTAGCAGCAAATAAGCTGACCCGAACAGTTAGAAATGCCGAAGGCCCCGGAAATTTCCGGGGCCTTCGGCATTTCATAAATACAATAAAAGAATCAGAGGATTGCGTTGGGCTTTACGAAGCAAGTATCCAAAACGGGCTGATGCACCGTCGCAAATTTTTCGTAGCACCACATTTTCAACCGCTTCACTTCACCCGGCATCAGCATTCGGATGGCTTTACGGAGTTCTTTCTCGAACAATCTGCGGTCAAAGCTGACTTTTTGCAGAATAATTTTAATATACTCTAACATGGACGCCATAGTATTACTTAGTTTTGGGGTTTAGGATATAGAGATAAACAAGGACAAAATAGTCAACAAAATCGGATGTCATCCCAATTAATAGAACGCCACCGAAGGATGAAAGCGTATGTTCTTTTAGTGCTAATTTTAGGCTTTTGTCCCTTGATGGCACAGCAGCCCGGCGAGAAGAGCGTGAGTATGGAAATGGGCGAAAAAGACCTAAGCCTGAACCAGCCATTCATTCTGTCTGTAGTGGTGCGGAATAGCCCGAGTCGGCCTTCGGTGCAGTTTCCAGAACTGCCGGGACTGGAAAAAAGGAGTGCGTCGGCAACCAGCACCTCCAACGTAGTAAACGGTAAAACTGTCCTGATTCAAACCATCAGTCAGCAATACTTTGCAAAAAAAGAAGGGAAAAATGTGTTGGCTCCCTTTGAGGTTACGGTGGATGGGATAAAAATCAGATCCGAAGGCACAACCCTTCTATTTAACAAAGTCGAAGGTGAGTCGATATCTACTGAAAATCCCAGCGGAGATGAAGAAATAATTTCTTCAATGGAAGAATTAGTCGACGGAAGCATCTTTTTATCGGTAAAAGTCTCCAAGTCAATCGTGTACGTCCGGGAAGGATTTTCGATCAGGCTGGCGCTTTACGTAGCGAAGAGCGCCCCGATCGAAATGGAATTTTACCATTTGGATGCCCAGTTGCAGAATATTCTAAAAAAGCTTAGGCCTGCTACCTGCTGGGAAGAAAACGTGGGCATTGAGGAAATTATTCAACGCGAAGTGAGCATTGGCGGCAGGAAATTTACCGAATATCAGATGTATCAGGCGATGTTTTTTCCCATTACGCTGCAATCGGTTTCCTTTCCCGCCGTGAAACTGGATATGATGCTGCTGGAATCTCTTCCCGATGGTAAAAGGAATAAAAAAGTGGAAACCTTTTACTCTCGTCCGGTACGGGTGCTGGTAAAATCTCTGCCGCCGCATCCCCAGAAAGATCAAATTGCGGTGGGAAGCTATGCGTTGAAAGAAAAACTGACGAGGGAACAAGTATATTCGGGCGAAAGTCTGCGGTATATGTTCACTATTAAGGGTGATGGCAACATTGCCACCATCACACCACCCGAATTGTCCGAGAGCAACGCGTTTGACTTTTACCCACCCGATGTGAGTCAAACCGTACAGCGAAGCTACGAAAAGGTGAGCGGCGAGAAGACCTTCGATTATTACATTGTGGCGCGGCAAAAAGGGGATTTCAAACTGGGCAAATTTTTCCAATGGATTTATTTCGACCCGGTCAAAGCTAAGTACGATACGCTCCGGTCGTCGGAAGTACTAGAAGTAGCGGGGGAGAATTTGCAAGCCTCGGCTTTGTCGGGAAACGGCGCGGATTCCGTTTTCGGTAATATTGAAGAACTAGACACCAATGAAATCTATATTGATTACCAGAAAATCATCCGAAACCTAACCAATGCAGTCGTATTTTTCTTATTGGGGGCAATGGTTTGGGTTTTCAGAAAATAAAGAGCGAATGAGCAGTACCTACGGGAAAATATTAAAAATAGCCACCTTCGGAGAGTCACACGGCGTGGGTATTGGTGTGGTGTTGGAAGGGTGTCCAGCAGGCATCGATTTCGACGCGGCATTTATCCAGCGTGAACTCGACCGCCGCAAACCGGGGCAGTCGCGCATCACGACGCAACGGAAGGAAGCCGACGAGTTCGAGATCATGTCAGGGGTGTTCGAGGGCAAAACCACGGGTACTCCCATTGCCCTCATCATTCGAAACCAGGACCAGCGCAGCAAAGACTACTCCCACATTGCCACACAGTACCGTCCCTCCCATGCCGACTACACCTACCAAGCCAAATATGGCACCCGTGACTACCGGGGAGGAGGGCGCAGTTCGGCCCGCGAAACGGCGGCCCGCGTAGCCGCCGGGGCCGTGGCGAAGATGATTTTGCAAAAAATCGGTATAAATGTCCAGGCTTATGTTTCGCAAGTGGGGAAAATGAAGCTGGAAAAAGATTACCAGCAACTGCAATTGGAGAAGGCCGAAGAAAACGCCGTTCGTTGGCCTGAGCCCGAAACGGCGCAGAGCGTTTTCGACTATATCGACCAAATCCGTAAGGAAGGCGATTCCATTGGTGGCATCGTTTCTTGCGTTATCACGGGTGCGCCCGCCGGACTGGGTGAACCCGTTTTTGATAAACTGCACGCCGAACTGGGCAAAGCTATGCTAAGCATCAACGCTGTGAAAGGTTTCGAGTACGGCAGTGGCTTTGCGGGCGTCGAGATGCGCGGTTCGGAACATAACGACGCCTTTTTTACTGATAAGGCTGGAAAAGTGCGTACCAGAACTAACCATTCGGGTGGTGTGCAGGGCGGTATTTCTAACGGAGAGGACATTTATTTCCGTGTGGCCTTTAAGCCCGTGGCGACGATCATGCAGGATCAGGAAAGCCTCAACGAAGCGGGTGAGGCCGTAACGGTGCAGGGGAAAGGACGGCACGACCCCTGCGTGGTTCCCAGGGCGGTACCGATCGTGGAAGCGATGGCGGCGTTAGTCTTGGCGGATTTTTACCTGCGCCAGCAAGCCAATCGGATTTAGTATCACAAGTTTTTGCGTCGGCGGTACAGGCTGAGGACGAACCAGACGGTGCCCAGGAATTCGAGAGCAAGCCCACCCAGCATAAGGTAATTGTAGCTGCCGGAGGCGATGTCCTGTAGCTTCATAAAAACAGCCGTCACAACCACCATCATGCCAATGGCCAGGATTATCAATGCATTGAGGATGGTTAGCTTCACCCGTTTGAGATTTCGTTAAAAAATGGGCAGAAAAACCCTTCGATTTTTTATAAATATAAGTATTTTCCTGATTCCCTTCTGCTTATTGCCTCCTGCTCAAGGGCAGGAAAGGCGCTACGAGTTCGAGAAGGGACTGATGGGTTCGCCTTTCAAACTGGTATTTTTCTCAAAGAACGATTCATTGGCAAAGGAGGCTGCCCGCCTGGCTTTTTTCCGCATCGAGGAACTGAACGAAATCCTGAGTGACTACCGCGATGGCAGCGAGATCAACCGCCTTTCGGCCAAGTCGGGCAGCGGCGAATGGAGGGGGGTGAGCGATGATTTATTCAGCATTCTTCTTATTTCAAAAAAAATAAGCCGCCGCACTTGCGGTGCTTTCGATGTGACCGTCGGTCCGGTCGTGCAACTTTGGCGGCGGGCCATGCGGCGCAATAGTTTTCCAACTGAGGGGGAGCTGAGAGAAGCCAGGCGAGCGGTCGGTTACCGGCACGTCAAATTGCGCCGCCGTACGAAGTCCGTCAAACTAAACCGCCAAAATATGCGGCTGGACGTCGGCGGAATTGGCAAAGGCTATGCCGCCGACGAGGCCGTAAAAGTGCTGGAAAAGCTGGGTATAGAATCCGTACTGATCGACGCGGGGGGCGATGTCACTTTGAACGACCCACCACCCGGAAAAACGGCCTGGGAAATCAGCGTTGATTCGGGTAGTCCGCAGGATTCTTCCGCTACGACAATTTTCCTTGCCAACATGGGCGTTGCCACTTCGGGCGCCACCTACCGCTTTCTTGAACACGACGGAATACGCCACTCGCACATTGTCAACCCCAAAACGGGTGTAGGGCTGCGGTTCCATGTGCGCACGACGGTCGTGGCCCCCAGCGGCACGCTGGCCGATGCGCTGGCTACCGCTTTTAGCGTGGCGAGAATCGAGCGCAGCAAGAAAATCATTCGCAAATTTTCCGGTGTGCAGGTATGGTTGCTTGAAACCAGCGGAGGAAAAACCAGCGAATGGAACACTTTAAAATAAAAAACCTGCGAAAGCATTAAGCCTCCGCAGGTTTTCTACTAAAAGTAAAAGCAACTACACCGCCCGCGTCTTGCCGGGGACAGGGACGGGATAGAAACCGTTCTCGTCGGGCAATACCTTCGGCATGGCATCCCAGGCAAGCTTGTCGGGGAAAAGGTTGATATCCGAGTTCAGGGCCTCGTCCCATTTGACTAGCTTGCCCGAGTAGGTGGCCATGCGGCCCATGATGGAGGTCATGGTACTTTTGGCGGTGCGCTCGGCGTCGGCAAATTTGTACTCTCCCTTGGCAATGGCGTCGAACAACTCGTCGTGCTCAATTTGGTAGGGATTGCCGTCGCCTTTGGAATCGTGCTTGTACAGCACTTTGCCGCTATAATCTTTCAGTACCGTGTTGTTGTTGGCGAAGCTGTCGATGCGGCCCTTGGTACCGACAAAGGCCTCGTCCACCCGGCTGTACGTACCTTCATAGTGGCGACACTGGCTCGAAATCGTCGTGCCGTCGGCGTACACTAAGTCGATGCAGTGGTGGTCAAAGATTTCGCCATATTTTTTGCCATCGCGTACCTCGCGGCCGCCCGTTCCCTGGATTTCGACGGGATAGGCGCCCTTCACCCAGTTGGCGACGTCGATGTTGTGAACGTGCTGCTCGGTGATATGGTCGCCGCAGAGCCAGTTGAAGTAGTACCAATTGCGCATTTGGTACTCCATTTCGGTCATGCTGGGCAGGCGATCCCTTACCCACACGCCGCCGCTGATCCAGTACACTTGTCCACCCACGATATCGCCGAGGGCACCGTCTTGAATGCGCTTGATGGCTTCGCGGTAGTTGGGCTGATAGTGGCGCTGCAAACCCGTCACAATGTTCAGTTTCTTCTTTTTGGCGATTTCGGCCACTTCCAGCACCTTACGGATGCCGGGAGCGTCGGTAGCCACGGGCTTCTCGCAAAATACGTGTTTGCCTTGCTTGATCGCCTCCTCCAAATGGTAAGGGCGGAAGCCCGGAGGAGTCGCCAGAATCACGACATCGGCCAGGGCCATCGCCTCCTTATAGGCATCGAATCCCACAAACTTGCGGCTGTCGGGAACGTCCACCTTGTCGGTACCATTTACGGTTTTGCCGTTGGCATCCTTGTACTTTTTAGAAGTAAGGCTCTTGTAAGAATCTTCCAGGCGGTCGCGGAAGGCGTCAGCCATGGCCACGATCTTCACGTTCTGCTTGGTGCTGAGGGCCTGCGCCGCTGCCCCCGTGCCGCGTCCGCCGCAGCCAACGAGAGCCACTTTGATGGTGTCGTCCACGTTGCTGTTGAAGCCGTACGACGATCGGTGCGCCGAAGCGAACGGACTCAAGGCAATTCCCCCGGCCAGCAGACCGGAAGCTTTCAAAAATTCACGTCTTTTTTGTTGTTCCATGATTGGTATTTGGGTTAAGTGTTTAGTTGTAAAAATCAGTAATCTTCAATCAATTCCGGGTTGTAATAGGCCTGGATCTCTTCGGGCGTGGGCGTCTTGAAGGGCCGTACCAGCCGCATTCCCAGAAAGGAGGCATTGGTCATCCACCACTCGCTTTTAGGAAGTTGCGGATCGAGCATTTTCCATTCGGCAGCGGAAGGCGTGCGGGCGGCGGAGCGGGCCACCGCTGCGTCGTCGTCCCAGGAACCACCTCGTACCGAAGCGGGGTACAGTTCGGTAACGGGTACAACCGGGTTTTTCACTTCCCCGCTGGCTTTGGCGTAAAAGTCAGGCAGGTACTGATCGAGCGTCCATTCCATCACGTTGCCATACATATCGTACAGACCCCAGGGATTGGGTTTTTTCGTGCCAACTTTCTTGTAGGTGCCGCCACTATTCTTCTTGTACCAGGCGTATTCGTCCAGTTTGGCTGGATCGTCGCCGAAAAAATAGGCCGTTTTGCTACCCGCGCGGGCGGCGTATTCCCATTCGGCTTCGGTGGGTAGGCGGTAGAAGACGCCCGTTTTGTCATAAAGCCATTTGCAAAAATGAATGGCCGAGTACTGCGTCATATTGATGGCCGGGTAGCCCGCGCGGCCCATGCCGAACGACATATCCACGTAGGGTGGACTGGGTCGAGTGCTGGCGTCGGTTTTGGCCACGCTTTTCTGATCGTCGGGATAGCGCTTGGCCATTTCGGCCTCCATATTTTTAAAAGCGTAGAGGTCGAAAAAATCCCAGGTCACTTCGTATTTACCCATCCAGAAGCCGTCCAGTTTCACTTTGTGCTGCGGACCTTCGTCGGTATTGCGGTTGGCTTCGCTGGCCGGGCTGCCCATCATGAATTCTCCACCTGGAATAACCACCATATCGTATTCCTGGTTGGTGCCAGGGATTTTTTGGGCGTAGTTGGCGGGTTTGTCCTGAGAAAAAGTGCTGGAACTGATACAAAGGAAAAGTCCGGCGGCAAGGTATTTCAAATTCATAGGGGATAATTGGGGGCTTTTTGCTGGTGAAACGGTATGGAAGGTGGATTGCTTTCTCTGACGACGAAACGGGCCGCTGGCTCGTACCACATCTTCATAAAGAAGTCAGAACCACTAAGGTACCCATAAACTGAGAAAAATTTTGGATTTTGGCGAGAAAAATGCGCCCATTGGTTTAAAATTGGACGGAACCAAATAAGTAGAGCATTGCTGCTTTCGCTTATATGTAAAGACAGAAAAATAAAAGATAAACCCTGACTCCCCTTTTTCTTTCGTATGGAAAGCATGTCTTCCAACCCTATTCTTCTTGTAAAATCCCTCTCCAAGTCTTTCGGTGGGATCAAGGCGCTGGACGAGGTGCAGTTTGTGCTCCATCGGGGCGAGGTTCACGCTTTGATGGGCGAAAACGGCGCGGGTAAGTCCACATTGATGAAAATTTTGATGGGCCTGGAAAATGCCGATTCGGGCGAAATTATTTTTGCCGGAGAACCCTGGGAAAGCCGCGATGTGCGGGACTCGCTGGCCAGAGGCATTTCCATGATTCACCAGGAACTGCTGGTGGTGCCGGAGCTTAGCGTGGCCGAGAATATTTTTCTGGGCCGCGAAAACACCCGTTGGCTGCCCGGCTGGCTCGATGACCAAAGCATTTACCTAAAAACAAAAAAACTACTGGCCGAACTAGGCGTGGCGCTGGACGCCCGCGCCAAGATGAAGTACCTGAGCGTAGCCGAAATACAGATGGTCGAAATCGCGAAAGCCATTTCACACGACGCCCAGGTCATCATCATGGACGAGCCGACTTCAGCCCTCTCTGACAAAGAGGTGGCTGCACTTTTTAGGATTATCAAGGATTTGAAAGCCGAAGGCGTCGCCATTGTCTATATTTCCCACAAAATGGAGGAAATCGCCCAAATCGCCGATACCGTCACCGTGCTGCGCGATGGGAAGTACGTTGGAACGAAACCCGCCGCTGAACTTGACCAAAATACGCTAATTAAGATGATGGTGGGGCGCACGATCGACAGCCTTTTCCCCGAAGCGTCAGACCAGAGAGGTGAAGTAATTTTATCGGTAAAAAACGGGAGCACTCCTGGTAAATTCCACAACATCAACTTCGACCTCCGCGCGGGCGAGGTCCTGGGCCTGGCCGGACTCATGGGTGCAGGACGGACGGAAGTGGCCCGTGCGATCTTCGGGCTGGATTCGCTGGCGGAGGGGGAGATTTTTATCAAAAACAAAAAAACGACGATCCGCTCGCCGGAAGAGGCGATCCGGCAGGGCATCGGTTACGTCAGCGAGGACCGTAAGGGCTGGGGCTGCATTCCCGGTATGTCGGTGCAGCACACCATGACGCTGTCGAGTCTGCGTGATTACACGCGGGGCGGCTTCATTGACGAGAAAGATGAGCGGGCAGCAGCTAGTCGCATGACAAAGGACCTGCGCATCAAAACCGCTGGACTATCCCAACCCGTACTGCAACTCAGCGGTGGCAACCAGCAAAAGGTACTGATCGGCAAAACACTGCTGGCCGAACCTGAGATCATTATTTTTGACGAACCCACGCGCGGCATCGACATCGGGGCCAAGCATGAGATTTATAAACTGATCCGCCAGCTTACGGCGCAAGGCATTGCGGTGCTGCTTATTTCGTCCGAATTGCCCGAAATTCTTGGTTTGTGCGACCGGGTCGTGGTGCTTTCGCAGGGACGGCAGACGGCGGTGCTTTCGGGGGAAGAAATTAGTCAGGAGACGATTATGCAACACGCCATTCAACGGTAAGAATAATTTTTAAAGATGAAAGAAACGTTTGCTTCTACGATTACCCAGGCCAAAAATACTTACCAAACCCGCGTCCACAGCCTGGGGGTTTTCGGAATATTGTTAGCCTTCGTGGTCATCTGTGCTGCCCTAGCGCTTACGACGCCGCGCTTCCTGACGGTGAGCAACCTAACGATCATCCTCACGCAGGTATCAATCAACGCTCTGCTGGCGTTTGGCGTGACGTTCGTCATTATCACGGGTGGAATAGATTTGTCGCTGGGTTCTATGGTAGCCGTTACGGGGGTGTCGGCGGCTTTGTTTGCGCATCCCGACACCTACCCTTTGATGGTGCCGCTGGGAATTGCGCTGGCGGCGGGCGTGGCAATGGGCGGCTTCAATGGCTTGGTCATTACCAAAAGTAAAGTGCCGCCTTTCATCGTTACCCTCGGCACGATGACCATTGGGCGTGGACTGGCTTTGATTCTGAGCAAAGGGCGACCCATTTCTAATCTTTCGGATGCCTTCAACTTTATGGGCGGCGGTCAAGTATTCGGAATTCCATTTCCCATCGTTATTCTGGTCGTCATTTTTGCATTGTGTTCGATTTTGCTCAGAAAGACGATTTGGGGCCGCTACATGTACGCCGTAGGAGGCAATGAACAGGCAGCGCGGGCGTCGGGAATTTCGGTGGCGAAAGTCAAAATGCTCGTTTATGCGCTCAGCGGGGCGTTAGCCGCGCTGGCGGGAATCGTCCTCACTTCCCGCATCACCACCGGGCAGCCCAATGCCGGGCAGGGCTTCGAACTCGACGCCATCGCTGCCGCCATCATCGGCGGCACCAGTACCTCGGGCGGCAGCGGCACGATGACGGGTACGCTCATCGGCGCATTGCTGATTGGGGTGATTAGCAACGGTCTGGATTTGCTCAATGTGACGTCTTACTATCAGGAAGTGGTGATGGGGGTAATCATCATAGGGGCCGTAGTGCTGGATGGGTTGAACCGGAAGGGATAAGTAAATCCCCACCCCACCTACCTTTACCCAAAATACTTTCCCCTCGAACCCATGAAATTCTTCCTTCCGGCTTTCATCCTGGTCGCCGCCCTCATTAGCTGCAACCCATCCAACGACAACGCCAAAGGCGACAAGCCGCTCATCGGCGTATCGATGCTGAGTATGCAGAATGAATTCATCGTCAGCGTTAGCGACGAGATGGAGAAAAAGGCTGAGGCCGCCGGGGCCGAACTCATCGTGGTGGATGCCGAGCGGTCGGCGCTGAAGCAGATTGAGCAGGTCGAGAGTTTCATCGCGCAGGGCGTGGACGCCATCATCATGAATCCCTGCGAAGTGGAGGCGAGTTCGCCGGCCGTGACCAAGGCGCTGGCGGCGGGTATTCCGATTATCAACGTCAACTCAGCCACGGCCACCAAGCCCACGGCTTTCGTTGGCTCCGACGATGTAGAATCAGGCCGCATCGCGATGGAATACATCGCCAAACGGCTGGATGGCAAGGGCAATGTCATTATGATTCACGGCTACATGGGTCAGGCGGCCCAAATTCAGCGTGAGCAGGGGGCACGCGAAGTATTGAAAAAATATCCCGGCCTGAAACTACTGGCCCACCAAACGGGCGAGTGGGACCGGGCTAAATCCATGTCGCTGATGGAAAACTGGATTCAATCTTACGGAAATAAAATCAATGCAGTTTTTGCCCAAAACGACGAGATGGGCATGGGCGCCGTAAAAGCGCTGGAAGCCGCCGGGATGAAGAGCAAAGTCGTCGTCGTGAGCATTGACGCCATTCCCGACGCGCTGCAGGCCGTAAAAAAGGGAACACTCGACGCCACCGTTTTCCAAAATGCCGCCCAACAGGGTTCGCAGGCCATCGAAACGACCCTGAAAATCGTTAACAAGCAGCCATACAAAAAGGAGGTACTGATTCCGTTTCAGCTAGTGACAATGGAAAATGTAGCAGAATTCAAGAAATAAATCGAAACCCATGCCCTACGCCCAATACTTCAACGGCCAAATCCTGCCTAACGACGCCGACCTGCTCAAAACCAACGACCTCGGCCTGCTGCGCGGCTACGGGATGTTCGACTACTTCCGTACCTACAACGGCGTTCCATTCCGCTGGGATGATTACTGGGCAAGGTTTGCGAATTCGGCGTACTCGTTGCACATGGCCCCGCCATTGACGCAGGAAGAAACCGCCGACATCCTGACCGACCTCCACAAACGTTCGGGCGAGGCCGAGGTGGCCTTCCGCTTCGTGTTGACGGGTGGTTACGCTGCCGACAGCTTGACCGTAACGCAACCCAACTTCATGATTCGTTGTGAGCCGCTGCCTGGAGATAACCCCAAAGCCATGCAGGAGGGAATCAAAGTGCTGCCCTATGACTATGTCCGCGATTTGCCCGAAATCAAGACGACAAACTACCTCCACATGATATTGCAAGCCGAGGAGATGAAGCGGCAGGGTGCGTCGGATTTACTTTTTCATCAAGGCGGCGAAATCAGCGAACTCACCCGCAGCAACGTGTTTTGTTTCAAGGGCGATGCACTCATTACGCCCGACCGCAACGTGCTGAACGGCATTACCCGCCGGGCGTTCCTGGAACTTGCTACCCCCCACTTCGACGTGCAGGTAAGGCCTGTCCTGTTCGACGAATTCGTTAACGCCGACGAGTGCTTCACCACCAGCACCACCAAATGGGCGCTGCCCATCGTGCGGGTAGGGGATCAGACCATCGCCGATGGCCAGCCGGGTAAGCGGACGGTTTTTCTGCGGGAGTTGTTTTTGAAAGTAGTGGAGGGGTGGGGAAAATGAGGCTACGCAGTTACGGCCTATTACCCTATCCGATAGTCCGTTTATTCCACCTTCAAGCGAATGCTCTTGCCCAAATAAACTCCCTGCGGCAAATCCACGATAAACACTGTGCTGTTCTGCTTTTCATCCACAGTAGTGCGGTAATTGTCGCCTCGCGTTTTGTAAATACCGCTTACGGTCAGCCGGATCTGACTTAGTTTCCGGGAAGGGTCGGCCAGGGTTAGCTCGCTCAATCGGCCTTTTTGCATTTTTAACATCGCCATGCCGGGACTATACAGCCCGATGGTGACGCCTTTTTCGACTTCTGCGGTTCCGGCTTGATAGAAAGCCAGTTGGGCAATGCCCAGTTTGGTCTGTTTTACGGCTTGCAATGCCGGGGTATTGGCAAGAATTTCAATCGAGCGATTGTTCAGGCTGGATTCGTTTAGCATCGCTTCCGTCACATCGGGAACCACGATGTACTGGTACGACGCTCCATCTGGCTTTTTACCGTGGTCGAACCATAGCGTGAACACTTCTTCGCTGACTGCCTCGTCGCTGACGTTTTTCTCATCCGTAATGGCCGCCCAACTTCCCGTTTCCGCCTGATTCGATAAGTTTACCATGGCGGGTTGCGGGAAGATATAGCCGACTTTATCCTGGTACACCCACTTTACGTTCTGGAGCGCCCGGCTGCCCTTCGGAATGCCCTGCCGGGTGCCGTTCTGCATTATGCTTACGTCGCTGCGCAGCAAAACCTGGTTTAGGGTAGTGGCTACCGGGAAATCCGATATGGAGCTGATGCCGCTACCCAGACAAACGTACTCTTCATCAAAGAAAAACCACGACTTTTTGGCCGAGAGCGGGTCGTGTGGACTTTTGAAGTCGAAGACGACGGCCCCGTACATCCCGTCAGTGACCGCGCCCACAAAATCGGTCAGGCCATCTTTCTGAATTTCATTGGGGCCAGGCAGTTGGGGTTTTTGGACGATGGTAGTTCCTGAAATCTTCTGCCAGTCATAGACGGGCCAGATGTTAAGATACTCATCACCTCGCAGCATCAGATAGTTGGTGCCGTCGGCGCGGTGGTGCGTGGTTTTGCCCGGTCCGTTGTAGGGTACTTCCATGTTGCGGTTGCGGGTCGAGAACATGCGGACAGTGGTGTAGAAATTGGGGCGCTGGAATACGAAATGCTCAGTTTGCCAGAAGAATTTTGCGAACGACGCCGACGGCTTGGCCTCCCCCTTGCGGAGTTTGATGATTTCTTCCAGCTCATCTTTCCGATAATCGGTACTCACCAGCACCCGCTCAATTTCAAGGGTTCCCTGCGGTTGAAAGGTAGCTTTGTGGGAAATACTGCGGTTTTGGACGCTGACGTCTTTATAAACTCCGTACACCATTTGTTTGTAAATTCCGTCGAGATAATAATCGACCAACTGGTTGATTTTTTCCTTACTGAACGCGTAGGGCGTACCCGCCACGTAGTACGACCACTCGCCGTAGGCATTGGCGTATTTGCCGTAGCCGTAAGAATCGGTGTTGTTGACGCGGTCTTCGCGATGGTGAAAGCTGTAATCGTGCTGCATTCCCCGCTGGCCCGTTGAGAACTTCATCTCGCCCTCGATAATTTTTATGATTTTGTCAAACTCCTTAAAATCACCCTGAAAAAGCAGGTTTTTGGCCAAAATTCCGGCAATCACGATGCGGTCGCCGCTGGGTCGGGCACCCGAGGCATTCATGTTGGCCCGGAAAATCATGGGCTGAGCCTTGGCCACGAGGTCTTTGGGCAGTTCGTCGCCCATCACCAGCATGAGGTCGCCCAGGTTGGTCGGGGTCGTGATCTGATTATTATGCCAGTTGTCACCCACAAAATCGTTCTCGACCCAGTACTTCAACCCTTTCTCGATCAGTAATTTGAGCGGCTTACTTCGGTAAAACCGCGAGGTTTTGCTTTTATACGCCTTGGCCAGATACACTAGGTTAGACGTGTGTCGGCCTTGTGGAAAGCCTGCCGTACGACTCAGATCTTTGTAATTAATGCCCTTGAAACTACCTTCTTGATTCATTTTGGCCATTAAGCCCTCCACCGCGCTATCGCTGATTTTGGTTTCCATCAGGTCAGCCACAATGCGCTCTTTAATGATTTTCAGATCATTTTGCGCCAGGCAATGTGAGGCCAACAAAGCAAGAATCGGCATCATTGCCAGGAATCGTAGGAGCGGGTTCATGGAGGGAAAGATTGGTTTACGTTTTGTGCAGGAGCAACCCCGCTATTTAATCACCACCTGAGCCACCACGGGCTGATGGTCCGACGGATATCGCTGCTCCTTGGCGTCGGTCAGGACGCCGTATTTCAGAACATCGAAATCTTTGCTCACAAAAATGTAGTCGATGCGGTTTTCCATGGGCGCATCGAACTTGAAGCTGTTGAAAGTGCCTTCTGGCCCATAGGGCGGCTGCTTCGTGACGTTGTGCGCGTCTTGCAGAATGGTCTGCATGGCCTTGATTTGCTCTGTTTCGGGAGTGGAATTGAAGTCACCAACGCAAATGGCCGGGACATTTTTCGAAATCTCCTTGATCTTCTTCACCATCAACTTCCCCGATTCCTGCCGGGCTTTCACACCCTGATGGTCGAAGTGAACGCTGAAAAAATAAAACTGCTTTTTGGTTATCAAATCCTGAAACTTTGCCCAGGAACAAATGCGGTTGCAGCAGGTCGCATCCCAACCTTTGCCGGGAACGTCGGGTGTTTCGCTTAACCAAAAATCACCGGAATTCAGTACTTTGAAGCGGTCTTTACGGTAAAAAATAGCGGAGTGTTCGCCGGCCTGCTTGCCGTCGTCGCGGCCTTTTCCTAAGAAACCAAATTCTTTCAGCTCAGCCACGTCTTCCAGTTGCCCGCGCAGCACTTCCTGCGTCCCGAACAGGTCGAATTCGTGGTAACGAATGAGCGCTTTTACGTTTTCCTTACGGTTCGGCCAGGCATTTACCCCGTCGTTGGGCGTGTTGTAGCGGAGATTGTAGGTAGCGACGATGATGGGGATATTCGTCTGAGAGAAAGCAGTCTGCAAGGCAAATGCGAACACGAAAAGAGAAAGGAGACAGATTTTCATTGCATGAAAGTGTTTTTGAAGGGAATAGTCTGGTCAAAATTGACGGTACAAATAAAATAATTTTGGGCCAAAGTCTCGTCTCTTTTGCCTTGATGCCCTGTAAAAACCGGACAGAATCTCGAAAAAATTGCGCTATTCTTCAAATCTTTCCTTTTTTCAAAAAAAATAAGATTTCGGCTAAGGGTATTCTGCCCAAAACCGACTCCCTCCCTTTGTGAGCCTTGTTCATGGCTGCACGATTGACCTGAAATAGTTACTTGCCGCACAAGTAAAAACATCTTTACCTCCCGGATAGCGACCATCGCGCCGAACCAATCGGCGTGATTGCCCATTTTGTGCGAATTCTATTTTAAAAAATAGATTAATCAAGTGATTATTAACCCAATTGTGCATCTATGAACAAATCTACCAGGATCATTTTGAGTGTTGTGGCGAGTCTGCTGTGGGTGCCGGCTATTGGCCACGCGCAGGTACTGACTTCGGCGCGCCCGAAAAAGAATGCCGACTTCGTGCAAAGCCTCCGTCGTCCCAATGCCGAAGTCGTATTGTCGGGAAAAATTACCGACAAAGCCGACGGGCAGGGCATTCCCGGAGCCAACGTGCTGCTGAAAGGCACCAATATCGGCAGTTCCACCGACAACGAAGGAAAATTCAGCCTGCGGGTACCCGCCGCTAGTGGTACGCTGGTCGTTTCCTTCATCGGCTACGTGACGCAGGAAATCGAAATCGACAGCCGCACGACCTTCGACATTGGCCTGGCCGCCAACACGACTATGCTCAACGAGGTGGTCGTCACGGCGCTGGGTATCAAGGAGTCGGCGGACAAACTTGGCTCTACCAGTTCCAAGGTCAACGGCGATGCTCTTGCCCGCTCGGGCGAAACCAGCCTGATGAACGGCCTGGCGGGTCGGGCTTCGGGGGTGCAGATTTCCCGCACGGCGGGCGATCCCGGCGCGGCTTCCTTTATTCAGATTCGTGGTCAGAACACGCTGACGGGCAATTCTCAGCCACTCATCGTGCTGGACGGCGTCCCGATCAGCAACACCACTGAGGGCGGCACGAACGGCGGCGTCGTGCCACAGTCGCGCCTGAACGACATCAACCCCAACGACATCGCCTCCATGCAAATCCTGAAGGGCGCGTCGGCGGCAGCGCTGTGGGGCTCGCGGGCGGCGAACGGCGTGATTATCATTACGACAAAAAAAGGAGCCGAGGGTGGCAAAATGAATATTTCGTTCAGCTCGTCCTATTCCGTCGATAAGGTCAACAGTTTCCATCCGGTGCAGGGCGTGTTCGGGCAAGGCTCGGGCGGAGTGTACAATCCCAACGGCACTACGGCATGGGGCGACAAGATTTCTGCCCGCGCGGGCGGGGAAGACGAGGTGAACAAAACGGGGCAATTTTTCAAAGCCCGCGACGGTTCGCTGTACTATCCGATCGTGAAAAAGAATTCGCGCGAGGTCTATAACGACCCCAACTACGACCTGGTTTTTCGGAACGGCCATTTCTTCGACAATGCCCTTAGTCTGAGCGGTGGGGACGAGAAATCTACTTACTTTTTCAGCCTCGGCGACCTGCGGCAGAAGGGCGTACAGCGCGGCAACAGCGAGTACGACCGCACCACGGTGCGCCTTAACGCCGAGCGCAAACTCAACAGTAAGGTGCGGGTGTCGGGCGGCTTGTCCTACACCAAGAGTTTCTCGGACCGCATTCAGCGCGGCAACAACCTGTCGGGCGGCATGGTCGGGCTGTTGCGCAACCCGGCGGACTTCGACATCTCAGACTACATCGGCGACTACTACGCCAGTCCCACAGCTTCGCCGATTCTGAATCGGCAGCGGGGCTATCGTAGTTACTTAGGCGCTCGGTCCAATCCGCCCAACAACAACGCTTTATGGGCTTTGTACGAGGCGAAAAATACCACCGATGTGGATCACTTCATCAACAACTTCGAGCTGAACGTGAAAGCCGCTACCTGGCTGGACATCACGGCGCGGGCGGGTATCGACAACTACACCGACCAGCAGGTCAACTACTTCCCGGTCAATGATATTACGGGGGCGGGCAACGGCTCCTACCGCGAAGCGATCACGAAGGAAACCCAATTGAACGCGGACATTTTTGCCCGCTCAACCCATAATTTTGGACAAAATTTCGGCGCAACAGTCATCGTCGGCGCAAATTTCAACGACCGGAAATACTACAACATGGGCACCACGATCACCAACTTCTTGGTGGCTGACGCACCACCCAACTTCTCCAACGCCACCACGGCTAACCGTACGCCAGTCAACATTCGCAATGAAGTACGCACTACCCGCGCCTACGCCACGGCGAGCCTCTCGGCCTACGACGCGCTATTCCTGAACCTGTCGGGCGCGGCGGAATCGGCTTCTACTTTCGGGTCGCTTTCCGACAAGACTTTTTACTATCCATCGGCAGACGTAGCCTGGCAATTTTCGCAATTGCCGCTTTTTCAGAGTTCCAATGGGTTCAGTTTTGGCAAACTTCGGGCGTCTTACGGGGTAGTAGGCGTGCAGCCGCTTCCCTATCGCTCCAACACCGTATTTGAGCCAACCAAATTTTCCGCCTCGCCCTGGGGCGATGCCCTCGCGGGATCGGTGTACGGCGACGGGGCCTACTCGCAGGGTATTTCGTTGGGTGACCAATACCTACGGCCTGAGCGCAAAACCGAGTACGAAATCGGCACCGATCTGCGATTTCTGGGAAACAAGCTGCGCACCAGCCTGACCTATTACCAAAACACCATCAAAGATGTGCTTGTCCCCGTGACACTCGCCCCGAGTACGGGCTTTGCCAACAAATACACCAACGCCGCCAAGCTACAAAATAAGGGCTTCGAGATGGAAGTAACTTACGACATTCTGCGGAAAGGCGACCTGCTCTGGACGCTGCGCGGTAATTTTACCCGCAACCGCAGTAAGGTACTGGATCTGGCCGGAACGCAGGCCCTGTTTCTGGATGGCGGCATCGAGAACTTTCTGGATCCTCGGGCCGTAGTGGGCCAGCCCGTAGGTGTGTTTTACAGTAGTCGCTTTGCCCGCAATGAGGATGGTTCCAAAGTGTTCGACAAGAACGGATTTCCTGTCGCCAACGCCATCACGGGCGTTATCGGCAATCCCAACCCCGACTGGATCGGTGGCTTTGGTACCAGCCTTTCATACAAAAAGCTGTCGCTCGACGTACTTTTCGAAACCTCACAGGGAGGAGACTTTTACAGCGGCACCAAGAGCGTAATGTACAACTTTGGTACTCACGCCGACACGGGCAATGAGGTGACTTTGGGTCAAGATTTGAAAAACTACGCGGGGAAAACCATTCCTGTCGGCAGCAACGTTCGGGGCAACGTTAAAGACTTTGGCGCGGGTCCGGTGCTGCTGGACGAAAGCTGGTACACGACACTCGGCAGCGGCTTCGGTTCGCTGAAAGAGCAATTTGTGGAAGATGGCAGTTGGACAAGACTGCGGCAGGTCGCCCTTTCCTATCGGGTCGATTCCGAGTGGTTCAAGAACAAAACCAAACTGCAATTCTTGGATTTATCGATCACGGGCCGCAACCTCTTACTGTGGACCAGTGTAGTCGGCATCGACCCTGACACCAATCTGTCGGGCGGACCGACGGGGCGCAATATGGATTATTTCAACACGCCCAATACGCGGTCATTTCTGTTCACGGTGAAAATCAATTATTGATGATAGATATGACGGGGTCGCCCGTGCGAATATAAATTATTAGATATGAGATTTTTTCTTGGCAAGACATTTATGAAAAATACAAAAAATACTGGAACGGCCCTCGCCGTGCTACTTTCGGCGGGGCTTGTAGCCTGCGAGTCGATGGTGGACGGGCTGAACACCGACCTCAACAACCCCACCGACGCCTCAGCGACCCTATTACTGACGGGAGCCGAACTCGGTAATGTATCGGTGCAGGAAGGCCACGTTGCTCGCGTGGCTGGGATGTGGTCGGGCTACTTCACGGGGACCGACCGTCAATACAAGGACATTTATAACTACAACGTGACGGGCGCGGCGTTCAATGACGTTTGGCAGTTTGTGTATCAGGGCGTGGTGGCCCAAACCAAACTCGTGGACACCAAAGCCGCTGCGACCAACAACCGACTTCTGCAGGGCATCGCCAAGGTCGTGAAAGCTAACGCGCTGGGAACGGCCACGGCGGTTTGGGGCGATATTCCGTACGCCGAAGCCGCCGACATCGTCAATTTCCCCAATCCCAAATTCGAGCCTCAAGTGCAGGTGTATGCCAATTTGCAAAAATTGCTGGACGAAGCCATCGCCGATCTGGAATCGGGCGTGGGTACTTCGCCGGGCGTGGCCGACATTCACTTCAACGGCGACGCCACCAAGTGGGCAAAAGCGGCTTACACCTTAAAAGCGAGGTTTTTTATAGAAACCAAACAGTATGATTTGGCCGCCGCTGCTGCTGATAAGGGTATCGCTGCCGAGAGCGGCTCACTCCTGGTGCCACACGGCACCACGCTCAGTTCCAACGAAAACCTGGTGTACGCCTTCGTCGCCCGCAGTCGCGTGGGCGATTTGAACTCGTCGCTGGCCCTGGCTCCCGCGCTGCTCAACCCGACGAGCGCCACCTATCGCGGCAACGCCAAGACCGACGAAACGGCCCGTTTCAACTACTATTTTTTGACTAAAAGTGGTACACTAACGATCCCGACAATTCCGAACACCAATTCCACTACCGCCCTGCGCGGTATTTTCGGGCAGTCCGCTTCTTATCCACTGGTAACCTACTCGGAGAACCTGCTCACCGCCGCCGAGGCTCTGGCTCGCACGACGGGCTTCGACACAAGCCTGGAAAAATTGAATGCCTTCCGTAAGTTCATGGCCACGGGCGGCTATCTGGATGCAACTTACAAAGCGGGTGCATTCCCGTTCAAGTACGAGCCTTACGTGGCCGCCGATTTCACAGCAGGCGGCTTGCTGAATAAAGACGGATTATCGACGAACCAAGCCTTGCTACGCGAAATTTTACAGGAACGCTATCTGACTTTCTTCGGCCAGGTGCTGGGTTTCAATGACCTGCGCCGCACCCGCAACGAAGCCGTGGGTGTTAAGCTCACGCCCAGCACGGGCAGTCAACTCCCGGAGCGGCTGCTGTACAGCGAATCGGAAATCAATTCCAACACCAGCGTCCCGCGTCCGGTACCGGGGATTTTTGAGGTGACGGCGGTGAATAAGAGATAACTATTATAGGTGAGGTGAAAAAAATCAAAACAAAACCAAAATGAAGCACTCTTTCTCGAAGTCGCACGGGATTAAAGCCGTTCTTTTTCCACTATTCCTAACCCTTTTCTTTACTAAAATTACCTTCGCGGCCCCCGGCGACTCAACCAAAGTCGTCCTCACCGAAGGCACCAACATGGCGGTGGCCCTTTCGCCCGACAAGAAAAGCATCGCCCTCGACCTGCAAGGCACGATCTGGACCATTCCCGTAGCCGGAGGAAGGGCTAGGCAACTCACCGATGCGATGGGCGACTGCCGCCAACCCGACTGGTCACCCGACGGGGAGCGGGTAGTCTTCCATTCTTACCGCGACGGAAACTATCACATCTGGTCAGTCAAAAAAGACGGCTCTGATTTGAAACAAATGACCTTCGGTGCCTTCGACGACCGCGAGCCGCAGTGGGCACCGGGCGGCAAAACCATCGCTTTCGCCTCCGACCGCACGGGCAATTACGACCTTTGGGAAGTGGAGGTAGCCACCGGAAAACTCATCCAACTCACCACCGACCCCGGCAACGACTACTTCCCGGCTTACTCGACGGACGGCACCCAAATCGCCTACGTGTCGGAGCGTAACGCCGCACCCGGTATTTATTTGCTGGATGCCGCTCGGAAGGAAAGCCTGTTGGTCAATAGCAAGGAAAAACTTTCCGCCCCGACCTGGCATCCCGATGGCAAATCGCTGGCTTTCAACAGTTTTATTCAAGGTGTGAGTCAACTGGAATACGTGAAAGTGGGCGGCGGCGACTGGCAAACGCTCTCTGAGGCGACCGAAGACGTTTTCCCTTTCAAAGTAAGCTGGCTTTCGCCGACTGAAATGATTTACATGGCCGATGGGAAAATCAAACGCCGCAAACTAGACGAGAAAACGACCACCGCCATTCCGTTTAACGCCACGGTGACAGTATTTCAGCCCAACTACCAGCGGAAGGTTTATAATTTTGATAAAGGCAAACCCAAGCCGGTCAAAGGATTGCGAGGTATCACGGTTTCGCCCGATGGCAGGCGCATTGCCTTCACGGCGATGGGCAATCTCTGGGTTTTGGAAAAAGGCAAAGCCAAACCCACGCCGCTGATTCACGATGCATTCGCGTATGCCGACCCGGCCTGGTCGCCCGATGGCCGACTGCTGGCCTACACCTGCGACCGCCAGGGAACGATGGACCTATGGGTACGCGACCTGAAAACGGGCAAAGATCGCCTGCTGGTCGAAGCACCCGAAGACCTGAACTTTCCATCCTGGTCGCCGGATGGCAAGCACGTCGCCTACTACCAGGGCGACATCCGCAACGCCTGGGGCCGGGGGACGCTGAGCATGGTGGACATTGGGGAAGGTGAGGTGGAAAAACTGCACGAGTCTATTTTCGTACCCAGCCAGCCGAGTTGGTCGCCCGACGGGAAAACCATCGCCATTTCCGAGTTGCAGATTGCTTCATCCCGCTTCCGCGAGGGCATCAACAAGATTCTGTTGATTTCATTGGACAAAAAGCCCGACCGCTACGTGTCGCCCGTACCGATGCGGTCGCTGGGAACGCGCGGCAAAAACGGCCCGATCTGGTCGCCCGACGGTAGCCAAATGGCTTACGTGCAGGATGGCTTCCTGTTTACACTCCCCGTCGATCCTACGGGCGAACCCGTTGGACCGCCCCGCCGCCTGACCAACGGCCTGGCCGACGCACCCACCTGGACGGGCGACTCCGAAAGCATCGTTTACCTGGCCACGGACTCTTTGCGGCAGGTTTTTCTGTCGGATGGCCACATCGAGAAAATCCCGCTGGATTTCAGTTGGGAATATAACCAACCCAGTGGCCTGAAAGTGATCCACGCGGGCAAGCTTTTCAACGGCAAAGACGCCACTTACCAAACCGACGTGGACATCGTCATCGAGAACAACCGCATCAAGGAAATCGCCCCGCACAAGGTGGACCGCAAAGGAGAGTTAATAGACGCTTCCAACCAAACCGTGATGCCGGGCCTGTTCGAGATGCACACCCACCAGAGCGAAATGGTCGGCGAAAAACTGGGTCGCCTGTGGCTTTCGTACGGCATTACCTCCCTGCGCGAAACGGGGTCCGACCCCTACGACGCGCTGGAGCGCAAGGAATCCTGGGACAGCGGGACCCTGCCCGGCCCCCGTGGATTTTTTACGGGCTACCTTACCGATGGCGCGCGGATTTACTACGGTTTGGCCAATAGCATCGGCTCCGGTGCGCAGCTCGACCTGGAACTCGCTCGCGCCGTGCGCCTCGACTACGACTTGCTGAAAACCTACGTCCGAATGCCGGACAATTTACAGGAACGCGCCACCAACTACGTCCATAAATACGGCATTCCGGTGTCGTCGCACGAGATTTACCCGGCCACCCACTACGGCGTGGACGCCGTGGAGCACATTGGCGGTACCAGTCGGCGCGGCTACTCGCCCAAAATTACGGTGACCAACAACAGCTATCAGGACGTAATCGCGATCATCACCAAATCGGGCATGAACATTACGCCGACGGCTTCCTTGCAGGGCGGCTTTTACACGATGGCTTCCAAGAATCCCGATGCTTACTACGGCAATCCGCAGTTCAAGGCATTTTATTCCGAAGATTTTATCAAAGAAATCAAAGCAAGTGCCACGACCGTCACCCAGCGTTTTCCCGGCTATCTCTCCAATTTTGGCCGGATTCAGGCCACGGTCAAGAGACTCCTGGCTGCCGGGGCGCACGTCACGGCGGGTACCGACAGTCCATTTGTACCTTACGGCATCAGTTTGCACTCGGAACTGCAATGCTGGGTGGATGGCGGCGTGACGCCCTTTGAGGCGTTACGTTCGGCTACCCTCTGGGCGGCCGAAGCGGTCGGCGTGAGCAAAGATCTCGGCTCGGTGGAACCGGGAAAACTGGCTGATTTGGTGATCGTGAACGGTGATCCGCTCAAAAACATTCAGGATGCCTGGAACGTGGAGAAGGTGTTGAAAAATGGGAACGTGTTTACAATCGAGGCTTTGTTGAAAAGCCCGAAGCCATAGAAGCTAGATAGTTGAGAGGAGCTTATTTAAGATTATTCTCCCAAACTTTAATTAGTATACCCCTTATTTGAGTTTTTGGCCAAAAACTTAAATAAGGGGTATCTTCGTTTAGAAGAAATTCCATAATCTACCCCTATGAAAATACGTATTTTACTCCTCATATTTCTGGCGTCCATCTTACTTTTACCTCACCAAACCATCGCCCAAACCCCAAAAACCAAATCCATCCCCGTCACCCTCACCGAAGGCACCAACCTGGCGGTGGCCTTGTCGCCCGACAAGCAAACCCTCATCCTCGACTTGCAGGGAACACTCTGGCTGCTGCCCATCCAAGGCGGCGAGGCCCGCACCCTTACCGACGCCCTGGGTGATTGCCGCCAACCCGGGTGGTCGCCCGACGGGCAACGCGTCGCCTTCCAGTCCTATCGCGATGGGAACTACCACATTTGGAGCATCGGCAAAGACGGCAACGATTTGCGGCAACTCACCTTCGGCATCTACCACGACCGCGAACCGGACTGGTCGCCGGACGGGCAGCGCATCGCCTTCTCCTCCGACCGCAGCGGAAACTACGACATTTGGGAAATCGAATTGGCGACCGGAAAATTGATGCAACGCACCACCGACCCCGCCAGCGATTATTTCCCGGCTTACGCACCCGATGGGTCGAAACTGGCATTTGTCTCGGAGCGAAAAACAGGGAAAGGCGCGGGGATTTATGGATTGGATGCCGCTAATAAAGAGCAACTGCTCACCGCTCGTGAGGAAAAGCTCTTCTCTCCGATCTGGCATCCCGATGGGCAGCGGCTGATTTTCAGTAGCCAAACGCCGGAACAAAGCCGCCTGGAGTTGATGAAAATGGGTGGAGAAGGCGGGGGAATTCTATCAGCGACGGACGAGGACGTTTTTCCTTTCAAGGTAAGCTGGCTGTCGGCGCAGGAATACCTTTATACTGCCGACGGACAAATCAAACGCAGAAAGCTGGGCGAAAAAAGTGTGAAAACTATTTCCTTCCGGGCCACGGTGACACTGAAAAGGCACGATTATCCAAACAAAATCCGTGATTTCGACCGCAAAACCGAGCGTCCGGTGCAAGGCATCCGCAGCCCGGTGATCTCGCCCGACGGCCAGCAAATCGCCTTTACCGCGCTGGGCGATCTTTGGATTTATACAAAAGGACAACCCAAGCCGAACGCCGTGACAAGCGACGCCTTTTTGAAAGTCGATCCCGTGTGGTCGCCCGATGGAAAGAAACTCGCCTACACCAGCGACCGCAACGGAAACATGGATTTGTGGGTGATGGATTTAGTAGATAAAAAAGAAAGCTGCGTGTTCCGCGCGACGGAAACCCTGATGTACCCGAGCTGGTCGCCTGATGGCAAGCAACTGGCCTTTTTTGAAGCAGATCCCAAGGCGTACAGCCGTAGTCGTTTGTCGGTTTTGGATTTTGAATCCGGCCAGGTCGAGCCTTTGTATGGTTCGCTGTTTGCGGCATCGCAGCCGAGCTGGTCGGCGGATGGGAAATTGCTTTACGTGTCGGCAGTGGACTCCTACTCCGACCGCTTTCGGGAGGGAGTAAACAAAATGCTCATCGTTCCGGTGGACAAATCCCCCGCCCGCTTCGTGTCGCCCGTGGCGGGAGGGACGCTGGGAACGCGCGGCAAAAACGGCCCGCTGGTTTCGCCCGACGGTGCCCAAATCGCTTACGTGCTGGATAATTTGCTGTGGACGATCGAGATTGATCCCAGCGGCAATTTTATTGCCCCACCGCGCTGCCTGACGACCGAATTGGCCGAGTCGCCGAGCTGGACGGGCGACTCGAAAAGCCTGGTCTATTTGGCCACGGACGTTTTGAAGCAGGTTTTCCTGACGGATGGCCACACGGAAACGATGGAAATGAGTTTCACTTGGAAAATTAAGCAACCCACGGGTCAACTGATAATCCACGCCGGGAAAATCTTCGATGGCCGCTCGGAAAAATACCTGGAAAACCAGGATATTATCATCGAAAGCAACCGCATCAAGCAGATCGTCCCGCACCGAAGCGGGCGCAGCGGGCGGGTCATCGATGCTTCTAAGCAAGTAGTACTTCCCGGACTTTTCGAGATGCACACCCACCAGAACGCGCAACTGGGCGAGCCCGCCGGACGGTTGTGGCTGGCGTACGGCGTGACGTCAATCCGTGAACCCGGTACCGATCCTTACGATGCCCTCGAACGCAAAGAAGCCTGGGCTAGCGGGGCGCGACTTGGTCCGCGTACCTTCTTCACGGGCGGCCATATGGAGGGGCCGAGGGTGTACTACAACCGTAATACCAGCAACGTGGGCGGAGCGCAGTTGACCCTGGAATTGAACCGCGCCGACAAACTCGGCTACGATATGATAAAGACGTACGTCGGGCTGTCGGACATCCTGCAAAAGCGCGTCACAGCGTTCGCCCACGCGCGCGGAATTCCCGTGTCGTCGCACGAGATTTACCCAGCGGCGGGCTACGGTGTGGACGCCGTGGAGCATATCGGGGCCACGAGCCGCCGGGGTTACTCGCCCAAACTCACCGCTCTCAACCACACTTATCAGGACGTCGTCCAGCTCGTGGCCAAGTCGGGAATGTACATGACGCCCACGGTTTCTTTGTTTGGCGGGATGTTTTCGCTCATTGCCAACGATTCCAGCTTTTTCGATCACTGGCAGTTCAAAACCTTCTACTCCGAAAAGTACAAAGGCGAATTGAAAACCACGGCCGGGCGTCGGACTGTCGGAGCAAACACCTACGTCAACATTGAAAAGTCACTCGTGACCCTGATGCGGGCGGGGGCGCGGCTGACGCCCGGCACCGACTCGCCCATCACGCCGCCGGGGCTAAGCTACCACGCCGAACTGCAAAGCTGGGTCGCCGCCGGGCTTTCGCCCTTTGAAACCTTGCGTTCGGCTACGCTGTGGGCCGCCGAGGAGATAGGCGTCAGTAAAGATTTAGGAACAGTGGAAGTCGGCAAATTGGCCGACCTCGTTATCGTCGACGGCGATCCTTTACACCGTATCCAGGATATGCTCACCGTAAAGACGGTGATTCGGAACGGTGAATTATTGGATAAAGAAACCCTGACGAAGCCGAATAGATAAGTTTCATACTCACTATTTTTTAATGCGCACAAAGCCAGCCGGAGATTCCCGGCTGGCTTTGTGCGCAATTGTATAATTTCAATTTAAAATGACAAGTTTAGATATTATTGAAAATTTGTATTTATTAGTAATAAACAATCTATTATATTCGTAGATCTGGTTAATTCGGCATTTAATTTTATATAGTTAAATTTAGTCAATATAAACTATGGCATTTGATTTCTATTGTGATCAGGATTTATTCAAGCGAATAAGCCAGGGCGATGCGGAGGCGTACGGGGTAATTTTCTACCGCTACCACGCCATGTTGACCAAGGTACTGGCGCGGTATTCCCATGACCCCGAGCAGGTGAAAGATTGGATTCAGGAGATATATTTGAGGCTGTGGGAAAACCGCCGGACCATGGCAATGGAAGGAGTCGAGAACCCCAAAACTTACTTTATGACCTTGTCGAGAAACCACGTGCTGCGAGAATTAGGCAGGAAAAAGCAGATTCATTTCGCTACGGTCGAAGCAAATAAATTGCCTGAGATAGCCGACCATAATCTGGAAGAAGCAATCAGTCACCGTGAACTCTGGCAAGCCTACAAAATTGCCTTACAGAAAATGCCCCCCCGCACCCAGGAGACATTTTTCCTGAACCGGGAGGGAGGACTTAGTTACGGAGAAGTGGCCAACCGATTGGGTATCTCCATCAAAACGGTCGAGGCGCAGGTCGGGCGGGCGCTGTGTATCCTTCGGCAGGAATTGGTCAGTTACGTTTGAGCCATTGGCTAACGCCCCATCCGCAGACGCGTCTGCGCCGAACCAGCCTTCCCGTCCAGCAACTGCACCCGCAATTCTGAATCTTTGAAAAGCTTTCGGTCAATGGCTAATGTAATGGTGTGAACCCCATTGGGAAGTTCAGCTACCAGACCATCGTCGGCCAATGAAACAGGCTTTTGATCCGCCCAGGCACTTACGCCATTATTAGCATTCAGGCTCAGCGTAAGCTTGCCGGGCGTCAAGACTTCCACTTCAAACCGCGCCACGCTGTACTGCTTTGAACCTGCTTCGAGCGTGGGGAGATCCGTTAGCGGCAGGTCGCCGGAAACTTTGCTGTAAACGGGTTGGAAAGGTACGTTGGCCGAAGTTTTTGCAAGATAACCGATCCCTTCCCCATTCATTTTTTTGGCTAAATCCGCCGAGCCGACAGCCGTTTCCCAGCGGCGTACAAAGCGCTCGTTCGGCACCCGGAAATCACCCGACTGGCCCAGGTTCGACAAGAATCCGACCAGATTGTCGAACTCTTCTTTTTCCAGACCAGCCGTTAGCCCGGCGGGCATGAGCGAGCCAGGGATTTTCTCAATGGCCTGAATCTGGCTTTTGGGAATCGATACTTCCCGACCCGTCACGTCGCGCATTACGATTTCGGTATTTCCGTTGCTGACCAAATAACCCATCGTCTCGCTGCCGTCTTTTTTGGCGAAGCGTTGCAACTCGTACCCTTCTTTTATAGAAGCTGTAGGGTAAAGAATGGAACGGACAATCGTCTCGACGGGCGAACTGGTACCCAAACTGCTCAGATCGGGGCCAATCAACCCACCCGCGCCGCCCAGGGCGTGGCAGGTGTTACAACTGGATTTTCGGTAAATGGCTTCCCCCGCCCTGGGGTCGGACGAGCGCTTGATTTCGCGGGCCACAGCGATAATTTCCAGGTCGGTGAGTTGCTGCGGCATTCGCTCCGGGGGTAGTTTGCCGCCGGAGGCTTCCAAAGCCCGTTTGAGCAGCTTGATGTCTTCGTCGTTTTGGCGGTTGGAGGGTAATTGACTCTGCACGAGTTGCCGACCGACCAGCGCTTGATTTTCGGGAATTTTTTTCGCCAAAATAGCCTCGACCAGCGCGGTTCTTGCCTCTTTGTTTTGCAAAAGAGCCGCAAACAGTTCTGAAACGTTGGCTTCCTTCGGTAGCGTCCGCAAAAGATCACTCCCGATATGAGCGGCTTTGCCGGGGTTCAAGGGAACCAGCCGGGCGGCGGCCATGAGGCGCAAGTCAGCTTTATTTTGGCCGGAGGCTAAATCTGCGAAAACTTGCTCGGCGGCTTTTTTATCCTGCGCGGCCAGAGCCGTCAAGGCCGCTTCCTGCCTGACTTTATCGCCTTTTTTAGCCAAATCTATCAGGCGGTTTTGCATCCCGGCCATTTGCCAGTAGCCCATCAACCGAATGGCGCTGGCGGCTACAGCGGCGTCGGAATTTTCAATAAAATCGGCAACCCGGTTCAAGTCCCCTGTCGGCTTGATATTCCGCTGGTGGGCGGCCTCTTCCAGCGTCGCAAATTGGTCGGCCAGGTGCTGGCTTTGCCCCAAATTCTCCTGAACAGTCCGACTGAAAAGTACGCTTAGATCGTTTGGTGTGCCATAGCGGCTCAGCGAGTTGAGGACGTCTTTTCGATACGATTCGGGAATTTGGTCTTTCCCAAAAAGCTGCACCAACTGCGCGATGGCGTCGCGGTTGCTGACCGATTTCAGCGCGTAAACCGTCTTCAAAGGTGTTCCGAAAAAGTCCGGTTCAGTTTTCAGCTTTTGGGTCCAGAGCGGCTCCAGATCGCGGGTCGTTTGCCAGAGGGCGAAGTCGAGGAATTCGTCCATCGGTTGTTCCAGCGCGGTTAGGGCGCTGCGAGCGGCCTCGGCGGTGTTTAGCTTGCGGAGGGCGATCACCGCTTCCAGCCGGACCTGCGGGTGCGGGTCTTTGACGGCTTTTTCCAGCAAAGCCGGGAGGTTACTAATTTTATCCGACCACAGTTGCAAAGCGCGCAACGCCGCTGCCCGCGCGTGGGGATTTTGGGCGTTGGCAAGTTGCAAAAATAGCGGCTCGTTCACCTCGTTAAGGGTTTGATGCAGCCAGAGGGCTTCCAATAAATTGTGTTCGTAGTCGGTATCTTTTTTGTCGAGATTGGCGACCCACTTTTTCAGGGCGGGCAGCACTTCGTCGGTGCCGCGCAATTTCAGCGTTTGCTTGGCCTGGGTGCGCGTCAACTCTTCGGGAAGTTTAAGGGCGTCCAGCAGTTCGGCGGTAGAGGCTTTGGTTAAATTCGGTTTCTTGACCAGGGGCCGCCCCTTGGCCGTAATGCGCCAGATGCGCCCGTGTTCGTGGTCGCGGCGCGGATCGTAAAAATCCACCTCGCCGTGCTGAATGATCGGATTGTACCAGTCGGCCACGTAAATCGCGCCGTCCGGCCCGAGGTTGATGTCCACTGGGCGGAAGGCCACGTCGTCGGTCCAGAGCAAATCCTCGACCTGCCGCGAAGCGTAGCCGCTGCCCTGCTCGGTGAGTTGGAAGCGGTTGATGCGGTTAGCCCGGAAGTCGTTGGTCAGCACACTGCCCTGCCAAGACTCCGGCAGGTGCCGTCCCGAAACCACTTCCAGTCCGCTGTGTTTGGGTTGGCCGGGATTCAGCCCCCGGATGATGCGTTCGGCTCCCGGCGCGGTCACGAAAGTCGCGCCCGGAAAGGCGTAGTTGATGCCCTCGCCGCCCGCGCCATCGGTCATGAAGGACTGCCCCCAGCGGTCAAACTGCAAGCCCCAGGGATTGATGAGTCCGCGCGCGTACACGTCCAGTTCCAGACTTTCGGGCCGTAGCCGCCACGCGCCACCGCCTTCCAGCCGCTTGACGCCCGAGGGCGTTTCGACGTGACTATAAATGTAGATGGCCTGGTTGAAGTACAGCGAACCCTCCGGTCCCCAGCGGAAAGTATGGATCAGATGGTGGGCGTCGGCCACGCCGAAGCCCGTCAGGATGCGGCGTTTTTTGTCGGCTTTACCGTCACCGTCGGTATCCATGAAGTGAAGGATTTCGGTGGAGTTGGCAACATAGACTCCGCCATCGCCCGGCAAAATGCCCGTGGGAGTCATCAGTCCCTCGGCGAAAACGGTAGACTTATCCGCCCGGCCATCGCCGTCAGTATCTTCCAGCACGTAAATCTTGTCGTTGGCTTCCTCGCCCGTTTTGACGTGCGGATAGGCCGTGCTGCTGATAACCCACAGCCGTCCGTCGGCGTCCCAATTCATCTGCACGGGATTGATGAGCATGGGTTCGGCGGCAAAGAGCGTCACCTCGAAACCGTCCTGGATTTTGAACGAAGCCAACTCATCCTCCGGGTCGGGGCCGGGATTGAACCGGTGGTCATCCTGATGGACCGAGGCCGTGAGGAGGAACGCGAGCGGAAGGGCGACGATTTTACAAAAAGACTTTACGGAAACATCAAGTTTCATCATCACTTCAATGGACTAAGTTGATACGTGTGTGGTACGGGCATCCGGTGCAGCGAAATCTGCCCTTCCAGCCAAGTGACAATCAGGCCAAGTTCTTTCAAACCCTCGGCGTGACGCCCCTGCTCGTACGATCGGAAACCCAGGATGTACGTCCGGTTGTGGGGACGATATTGGTGGAAAAATAACTCGTTTTTCTTCCGAATGAGGTCGCGTAGCTGGTTAGATTGTGTAAACGACGGCCCCTGATGAATGTTCACACCTTCCGCCCATTGTTCGGCCGAAGCCACCGCCACTTGATCGCCGTCGGAAGTAAGCGTATAAAACCCTTTTTTCAGGCCAGTAATCTGTAAGGTTCTTTCCGAAGCTATGGCGCTGTTTTCCTTAGGAGGCGGCAACGGGAGATAACTTTCAGCAATCGTGAATTTCAGATCAGTGTTGGGCTGACCGGGAGCCAGAATTTTGGCGGCAGCCGAGGAAGCGACTTTTTGTTCAGAGACACTGATTGAAATATTCTCCCGACGGGAAGGCAACCCCAGCCCCTTTTCCAGCGCCAGCGCCAGATGGGAGTAACCCGCCTCGTTCAGGTGGATGTCGTTGTCGGTAATTTTGGCTCCTTTCTGCATTTCCAGAATAGGATTAAAAATATCGACAAACTGCGCATTCCGCTCGCCCGCCGCCGTGGCGATGGCCGCCGCGTAGCGTTGCAGCATGGCGTTCCGCTGGTCGGTGTTTACAGAAGAAAGCACCGGAATCGGCGAGAGCAACACGGCTTTCGCGCCCAACTCCGCAATTTTGTCGAGCAATTTGTTCAAACCCTCGTTGAAGTGCGCCAACCCCGCTTCGCCTTCCTGCGCCTCCACGCCGCCGTAGGCCACGAAAACTACTGTCGGCTGGGCGTCGGTGATTTGCTTCATCAGCAACTCGTAGGGCGTGGGCGGATTGGTGAAGTAGCTGCGGGCATCGCCAAAAACATTGTCGCCCGACCAGGCGATGTTGCGGAATGTCACGTTTCGGTCGGGCCAGCGGGTAGTCAAAGCGAATTCGAGATAGCCGTAGAGCAGGTCGTTTTCGAGCAATGAATTGCCCAAAAAAACAATCCGGTCATCTTCTTTGAGGGAAAAAGGTTCGCCACCTGGGCGAGTCTGGGCCGACGCCACGACGCTCAGAAAAGCCAGCAGTCCCGCCAGCAGACCGGTGTAAAATTTCAGGTTATTGCTTCTTTGTATCATCAAAAACTAAGTTGTCGATGTCAAAAGGCGGGAAGGCCGGGAATATTTGATTTTGAGATAGAAAAATTTCTCGGTGTCGGCGGGTACGATTATTTTTTGAGATAAACAGCCAACATTACGTTCTGCGGACTGTTGTTTTACCAAAAGAATCCTGGCTCATCCACCAAGCACCATTTTATGCAGAAAATTGCTATTATCGGCAGCGGCGCCACCGCTATTTACCTTCTTAAACACCTGATGGACCATAGCGGTGTCCTGAAAAGTCACCTCCAGGAAATCGCAATATTTGAGAAAGGGAACATTATGGGCATGGGCATGCCTTACAATCCCAATACAACGGATTTGTGCAACCTATCCAATATTTCCTCAGAAGAATTGCCGGAACTGATCCTGCCCTTTGCGAACTGGTTGGAAGGCCAGGATAAAAGGATACTCAAGGCATTGGGGTTGGCTGATAAAAAAATCAGCAAATCCGAAGTGTACAATCGACTGACCTTGGGCCAGTACCTACAGGCGCAATACGACGCCATTATCGAGAAAATTTCGGCCGCAGGTATCACCGTAAAGCAGTTTCCCAATTCCGAGGTAGAAGACATTACATACCACGCCAAGCAGGGAAATGTTACGTTGAAAGTCAGCGATGGTTTCACGCACACGTTCAGTAAAGTTGTGGTGGCCACGGGCCACACCTGGACCGAAGCAGACGATGTCGAGTCTGGCAACTACGCCTCACCCTGGCCGATCCAAAAGATTTTGCCCGAAGAAGGTACTTTTCACAACTTCAAAATTGGCACCCTGGGCGCTTCGCTGAGTGCTTTCGATGTGGTGTCGTCTTTGTCGAGAAGGCATGGCGAGTTCACGACCGACCGGGAAGGAAAAAGGATTTTTACGCCAGCCAAAGGGGCCGAAAATTTCAGCATGGCCATGCACGCTGCCAACGGCTGGCTGCCGCATCTTCAGTACGAGCAGCAAGAACCCATGCGGGAGATTTACTGCCACGTGAGCCGAAAAAAGCTTTTTGGCCTGCTGGATGGCGACGGCTGCCTGCGCATCGAGACATTCTTCGACCGGGTGTGCCGTTCCGCCCTGATCGAGGCTTTCAAAAAGGACAAGATGCCCGACCTGATCGAAAAGTTGGCGGACAAAACTTTCACTCTCACCGATTTTGTGGAAACGATGAGCCGAAAACACGAGTTTGGGAATGCCTTCGAGGGAATGCGTTTTGAGATGGAAGAAGCCAAAAATTCTGTGGAAAAGCGGAAGCCCATCCATTGGAAAGAGACGGTGGACGACCTGATGTATTGCCTGAATTTCCACGCTGAATTGCTGCCCGCCGAGGACCATCTGCTGTTCCACAAAGAAGTGATGCCTTTTCTGATGAACGTGATTGCGGCCATGCCGCTGCCTTCGGGGAATCTGCTTTTGGCCCTCTACGACGCCGGGAAACTGGAAATTGTGTCGGGTTACGCCACCGTGGCGGACAAACACAAAAAAGGGGTCACGACTATCGACGTAAAGGATGGCGAGGCCACCTACTCGATCGATTACAAAATGTTCGTCCATTGTGGTGGGCAAAAGTCTGTGGGCCTGGATGAATATCCGTTCCAATCACTTGTGGATTCGGGGGCAGTGCGTCGGGCAAGATCGAAATTTAATGATGCCGGGGAAGCCAAAGAATTACTGAAATCAGACAAAAAAGAGCGAGTGTATCGGCAGCGAGGCGACTATTACTTTTATACCGGAGGCGTGGAGATTGACGCAAGTTACCGGGTCGTCGGCGAAGACGGTGAACCCAACGACTGCATTTATGACCTTTCCTTTACGCACACCACCGGCTTGCGGCCGTATTCGTACGGATTGCAGGCGTGTAGCGCCACGAGCCTGATTTTTGTGGAGGTCTGGGTGAAATCGCTCACGAAAAATGGGGGGATTTCCGGGCGTATCGAAGAAGTCGCCAAGCTGTACGAACAAGCAGAGGAATTATAGCAAGTAAGAGCAGTTGGCTACTTGCTTTGTGCCTTCTTCATCACACTATCCAGCGTCACTGCCGCACCACCTTGCCGCTTACTTTCGTCGGCGGCTTCCATGAAGGCGGAGATTTCCAGGGTTTCCTGGGGCGTAACGGGTGGCTTGCCGCTCTCAAAAAACTTTATAATTTCCTGCAACAAAGGCTCGTAACCCGCGTAGGGTCCCAGCACGACGTTGCCGTTTTGGGTGAACACCGTCCCACCGTATTCGTGTTTACCCGAGCGTGTTCCCCGGAAAGTGCCCACGCGGCCATCGGCCCAGGTGCCGACTACGATGTCGGTGAGGTCGGTGTGGATGCGCCGCACGCTTTGGCAGCCCGCCCCCATGACCGTGAACAGCGTCTCGACGCCGTGGATGCCGTACCAAAACAAGTCGGGGTGCGATTTTTCGAGCGAAGCCGGACTGAATGTGTCGGCCCCCAGGACGATGCTTTTATCCAAACCCTCCACGCCCTTGATGTAGCGCAGTGACGAAGCCGAAAAGAGCGGCACCTTGTAGCGTTCGGCGGCGGCGAACAGCGCCACGGCGTCGGCCAGCGAACCCGCCACTGGTTTGTCCACAAACAGACGCTTGCCCGCTTTCAGTACCGGAATGGCCTGCGCCAGGTGTGGACGCCCGTCGTTGGTTTCCAGCAGCACCACGTCCACCTTGTCGAGCAAGGCCGGAATCGAGTCTACAATCTCGACGCCCAGCTTTTTTACGCTTTCCGTGTACTCGGGAACGCGCTGTACGCTCGACTCGATGTCGGGGCTGCCTTTCGGGTAAGCCGCCACCACGCGGTAGCCCTGGTAGGCAGCGTCGGGTTCGGCGGCGTTGAGGACTTTGGTAAAGGCTACGCTGTGCGAAGTATCGAGGCCGATGATGCCGACCCGCTTTCCCGCCAGGTTTTGCCCAAATTTAAAATCAAGGGTGGAAATCCCCAAGCCCGTAATGGCGGCGGACTTTATAAAGGTTCTGCGGTTTTGGTGGTGCATCATATAAATGAGAAAGGCGAATGCGGGTTTTCTTTACTCAAATACTCAGTTGTCAGCGTAGAGAAATTGGCTCTACCCGGTAGCCCCTATTTCTGAGTTGTGAGATAAGTCCTTCTTTATAAAACAAGTGCCTGACGCCGACGGCCACAAAGCACTTTTCGCGCTGGAAGGCCAGGGCAAGTGTTTTCAGCCAGGTACTGTTACGCTTCACCAGTCGGGTAATCCCGTCAGCACCCGCTTCTTGGTCTAGTTGGTAGTCCAGTGCAAATTTTTTATAATCATTAATGACCCCACAGCCGGAAGCATCGTTATCGAGCATAGCTTGCATGAGAGAAATGTCGGCTTCGATATACTTGGCATTTTGGAGGGAGTTTAATGTTTGAGCTTCCCTGGACAGAAGATTATCATGCCGCTCGTCCAGAGAGAAGACCGTTTTGCTTTGAGCGCGAGCCATATTCTCTATGCGCGAATCCATTATGTCGTAATTGGTGCGTGTTTCTTTATCGCAGATGAATAGGAAGTATATGTTTTCGAGACGAATGTTGAGTTCTGCAGGAGGTGTACGATAACATTTCTGGATTCCAGTTTTGGCAACGAAAGCACTAAATACTTTTCTCTGATCCTGATTCATGATGGTTTCCCACTGTTCCTGATTCCACGGGCCCGTCTCTGGCGTATGGGTGGTGTCCCGTCTCAGCGCCAAAGTTTCCTCGACGTATAGCAACGTCGCGTCGTTCAGTCTTGCTACGGCCACAGGGAGTGTGGCAAAAAAATCAGCGTCCACTTCGTGGAAAGTGCCAAACAAATAGGACTTGTACGCCACGCCCGGCTTGCTCACTTCCCACAGTAAGGTACCGGGACAGTTCTGGTTCGTTGTGTCAGTTTGCGGCTTGGCTTCACCGCCTTGCAACCCGCGACTAATCGACATCTCGACGCCGTTGTGCATGAAAGAGCTCCGGCGCCCCCGCTTGTCGGTTTCCCATTTTTCGCCCAATACGCCGATATAGCTCAAATCATTTGGCTTGGCCTGGTATTGGGGAATGCCGCCCATCGCATCGTAGCTTGTTTGGGGGGAAAAAGTTTGCGCCCGCGCAGCCACCGTCAGAAATAGCAAGGCAGCCAGAAGTATTTGTGGATGTCCCATCCCGTTTTCAGTGCTTAGGTTGACAAAAATAAGCCAAACTTTCAATCCGTTCCCGCTCCTGCCGTCGCACTCCCCGTAGAATACAACGCATTGAACACCAGCTTCAGCGTCCCGTGCGACTGCGCCCGAAAGGTAATCTCCGGCCCGAAGGCGTAGAGCTTGCCCGCGCCGACTTTGGCCTCGAAACCCGTCACGCCGCCTTGCAGATACGACTGCCCCCAGGCCCAACCGCTGCGGAGTGGGGTCGCGCTGTCGAACCAGAGGATGGGCTTGATGTCGCCTTTAGCCAGGGCATCCGGGGCAACGTCGAAGACCGGGCTGTTCTCAAAATACACGTCGGCCTGCGCGGGCATGCCCCAACTGATGGCCCGCGTGGAATCGACGCTCACGCGCAGGATGCTGCCGGGAATGTAGTACTTCTCGCTCGGCAGGCGGCTTTCTTTCCCGTCCCGACCGATTTCCACCAGTTTGTTACGCACAGGCAGTTTCAGGTGGTAGGCCAGGTTGGTGCTGCTGCCGATGGTAAGGACGGTGCCACCCGCTTCCAGGAATTTTTTCAATTCGACGACTGTGGTGTCCACCGAAATCTTGCCCAGTTGGTCGCGGTATTCTTTGGGAATATCGTTGGCCTTGGGTTCTTTCCTAGTATAACCCCTGCCACCACTTCTTTCGCCGGATGGGGCCGGAATGGCACCCGTTACGAATAGGAGTACATCGAATTTTTTCTTCAGATCCCCCGCGTCGAGGGTGGGAGCGTACACGACCTCCACCGGAAAGTGAAACTGCTCGCTCAGCCAGCGCACCCAGCCCGAGGGCATGGAGCCGCCGTAAGTATCCCACAAGCCCACGCGCAGCGGCGCGACTTTGGCCATCGCCGCCGTGGGCCGCTGCTTCATGCCCCGCACGTCGATGCCCAGGTCGCTGGAAGCTTTTCCCAACATCGCTTTGGCCTGTTCACCCGCCGGGACGAAGAAGGCACCCATCGCCAAATCAGAGGGTTCGGTAGTGCGGAAAACGTCCACGTTGGCTTTCAGCAGATCGTTGACAGCGGTGAAGGAGTCGTTGACCTCGGGACTCAGCACGTAGCCTGCGATGGGGTTCACAGCCTCAAATTCTCCCGCCGGATGCTGCAATTCGCCGTAGGAAATCGCCTGGAACGGGCCTTTGAATTCACTCAGAACGCGGTCGAACTCGACGCCCATCTGGTAAGCCAGCGTCCAGCCCGCCGCGTCGTAGGGCCGCACGGGCGGACCACCGGGGTACTGGAAATCGTTGGGGTGGTCCTGCGGCTCGAACATGTCCAGCACGTGGGGTCGGAAGGCTTGGGCGGTCATTACGACGTAAGAGCCTTGCGGGTATTTTTTCTTTTCCACCGTAAAACCCGCCGTGGCGCGGTGGACCTGCACCCCTGACTTGATGAGGGCGTTGACAAACTTGACCGCCGTGGCAAAATCGGCCTGATCAGCGGAAAGAATGTAGCCGCGCGGGTCGCGACGGGCGGGGTCAGTCATCACCGAATCGTAGAGATCCTGGGTGAGTTTGGCTTTGCTATTCTTCTTTTTCACCGCTTCGTAGGTATCCTCTATCTCCTTAATTTTTTTTGGAGAAAGTGCCCAGTAGTCACGCTGGCCGCGTTCGATGGCATTTTTGCCCATGCGATAGGCGTTGAAAAGTAGCTCGTCACGAAGCCGGGAGGCGTGGTCCAGTACGGCGTAGTTGAGCGACACCGAGTAGTCGATCGACTGCCGGAAATGCCACAGTTGGGGCGCAATCGGGAACGTCTGGGAGCCGTTGGGAATCAGGCGAGAAGGCACCAGCGGGATGGTGTCAGGCGTGGGGCTGCCGATGATTTCGGTCAGGATGCCGATCATGTTGTGAAAATAGGGCGCGGTGCGCAGGCCGCCGTTCCACCAGGTAGAATAGACGGACCCCGCCCGCTGCGTGTAGCCAGGCTTGCCCTCGGCGTTGAGCCGCGAGTTCATGGCCGCGCCCACGGCGTCGAGGCTGGTGATAATCAGCGGATCATAGACATAGTTGAAAGGATCGCGGTAGGGTGGTCCGGCCACCACGGTACCCGCCGGGCCAGCCTGGTGGTGATTGTACACGATCTGCGGAATCCATTCGACGTACAGTTTCCGGCCGATGTTCCAGGATTCGCTCATGTTCATCATGAAAAAATCGCGGTTGTTGTCGTGACCGATGTATTTTTGGTATAGCCGAGGGAGAAAGTCGGTACTTTTCTTCGTGTCCTTTTTCTCGCTCATATACCAGTCACTGACCAGTTCCTGACCGTCGGGATTGGCGTGGGCCATCAGGATAATGACGTCATCCAGAATGCGTTTCGTCTCGTCGTCCTGGCGGCTGGTGAGTTGGTAGGCGGTTTCGATGAGTTGGTGGGCGCCCACGGTTTCGGTGGCGTGCAGGCCGCCATCGATCCAGACCACCGCCTTACCTTCCCTGGTCAGGGCGCGGGCTTGCTCGTCGGTGAGGCCCTCGGCGCGGGCCAGTTGTTGTGAGATGGATTGGTATCTGGCAAGACTTTTTAGATTCTCGGGCGAGGAAATGACGAGCATGTACTGATGCCGCCCCTCTTCGGTCAGGCCCATGTCCACGAGATTGGCGCGGGGCGAGGCGGAGGCGAGTTTCTTGAAATAAGCTTCGGTTTGGGTGTAGGTGGCCAGGTGGTAGTCGTCGCCGATGGCAAAGCCGAAATGTTCTTTGGGCGTGGGAATTTTCTGGGCGTGGGCCACCGCAAGGCCGATTACCCAAAAAACCAAAGTGTAAAACCAAAGACGCGCGGATTTCCTATAGCTTTTATTCATTCCAATTTAATTATAGAGGCAAATTACTACTAATTTAACCGAGCAAGTATAACAAACCTCGCTCTCCGACCGCTGGTTTTCTTCTTTTATTCCCCAGCCATGTCATCCTGTTCGAAAAATTCATCCAGCGGCTCGTCTAGCCGCTCCGGTCGCTAAATTCAATCCCAACCGAAGTACGCAGTAACTGATTATCATAAAAAAAAGGAAGTTGTTTTGATACTTCAAATAAAAATTTCCAATTTTAACCCACCATCATCCTCTTAGTTAGGAGAAATACCAAAAATACGCTATAATATAGCCTTTTTTCTAAGTATTATTCTAATTTCATTCGAAACTGGGCTGTTTGTAGAAAGGGTTTGAAAATTCGAGTAACTGTGCAAAGTACATTATTTTTGGATTGTTTATTTTCGAGCCAGGGACTATTGGCTACTTCCTTGTGAACGTTCCTGTCGAACGGGACCATACCAACAACCATATGAAAAATACGTTACGCCACGCCGACAAAGGTAATCTCCTGATTATGGACGACGCGCCTGGAATTCAAAAAATTTTATCGGTCCATTTGCAAAAAGACTTCAACCTGGTTATCAAAAACGATGGCATGGAGGGCATGAACTGGCTGGACGAAGGCCACTCGGTGGATTTGATTCTCGCCGATTTGAATATGCCCAACCTGGACGGTCGGGAATTCCTCCAGATCGTACGGTCCAGTAATTTTTACAAGCACATACCCGTGGTGATTCTCTCAGCGCAAAACGACAGCGGCGATCGAATCGACTGCCTCAACAAGGGGGCTGACGATTTTATCGAGAAGCCTTTCAACCCGGCAGAAGTTTCGGCCAAAATCCAGGTCATTCTCCGAAGAACCAAGCGAACTGCATAATTTTGTATATGCTATGTATTCACTTTTCACAGGCCCTAGTCCTGCCGGTTCGGCCTGACCCGTCATTTATTTGTTACAAAGCAAATCACCACATCTTACACTTTGTGCGTTAAAATGGGAGGCCAAGAAAAAAACAGCCCCTTCAGATTGGATCCAAGCGTTCGCCACCCCTCAGGTTTGGAGAACGCTTGGAGAGGTTTGAGTGAAAACCTGGTAGACCTTGAGGCAGGTATTCGGTACCGCGTCCTGCTGCTATGCGACGGCTACGAGCAGTACCTGTCTTTTTCGAGGCACTTTGCCATGAACCTGATTGTAGAACCATTCAGTAGTACAGAAGCCCTGTTGGAAGCCCTGCTGGCCGGCTATCCGGCCGATGCTATCGTAGCCAGAGTTGAGCAAGGCGGATGGGAGATTTTGAAAACCATCCGCTCGGAGGCCAAGCTTTCGGGTATTCCGGTTATTCTGCTGACCAAATACCTTTCGAAGTCGATTATTCAGAAGGCAAGAGCGCAGAAGGCCGATGATATTTTTGACGAGAACTTTACCGAAGGAGACTTGATCCTTAGACTTCACTTTCTCTTTAAAAAGAAATGGTATATCACCACTCAGGCTGCGTATAAAATCCAATCTTTGCACATTGAAACTCCCCTTTGGAAACGCATTTTCGATATAGTGGTAGTCGGCGGTGCGCTTCTGGTGCTTTCGCCGCTCTTTCTGTTGGTAGCCCTGGTCATCGGGCTTGACTCCCGGGGGCCGATTTTTTACAAGTCGAAGCGGGCCGGGAGCGGGTTCAAGATTTTTGACCTGTACAAGTTCCGCACCATGCGCACTAATGCGGATCAACTCATTAAGGACATGACCGACCTGAATATGTATAATCAGACTACGGACACTGAGGCGGCTCCGTTCTCTCTGTGTGCGAGCTGTCGGGAAAAAGAACTGCTCGAGTGTGAGAAACTACTCTTCTGGGACGGGAAGGAGATTTGTGAGCGCATTTACCTGCAAGAGAAAGACCAGAAAGCAGCTTTCATGAAATTTCAGAACGATCCAAGGATAACCAGAGTGGGCAAATTCCTGAGAAATTTCAGCCTGGACGAGTTGCCGCAACTGGTCAACATCTTGAAAGGCGACATGTCCCTGGTGGGCAACCGCCCATTGCCTATTTACGAAGCGGAGAAACTGACCACCGACGACAAGATACTGAGGTTTGCGGGACCAGCGGGCCTGACCGGCTACTGGCAGGTTACGAAGCGCGGGAAGGGGAAAGCCGAGATATCGGAGCAGGAAAGGATCGAAATGGACATCTATTACGTGAAAAATTTCTCCTTTCTGCTGGATATGGAAATCATTTTAAAAACGTTCCCAGCTCTATTCCAATCCGAAAGTGTTTGAAATACAAATCAGTCCACTTTGACCGAGGCCTCCAGGGCGAAACTCTAAGCCCTTATCAACAAGGCCGGTTGCCAGCGGCCATTGAGTAGATTTTATTCCACCGTCCCCCTATTCCGCTGCTTTTCCATAAAAGTCACTCATCAGGTACCTATTCTGTTATTTAGAGGGTGGGGCATAAATTTTTTATTTTAGGCCCCGAGCGAAATTACAGTTACCTTTGTAGATAAACTGTTAACGATAATTTTTAACAGATTTATTTTTATGCTACACACACTATACGCTGGAGAGTTCTTAAATAAACCAGTTGCGCGGAAATTGTTCCTGCTCCTGTTGCTGGGATTGCTTCCCGTTGGGGCCAGGGCTACGCATATCGTGGGCGGGCACTTGGAGATGAAGGCACTGAATCAGCCAGGTCACTTCAGAGTTTCCCTCATTTACTACTTCGATGAACTACAGACTTGGCCAGCCGCAAATGACGCACTAGTCGTTATTTACCGCCAGAAAGATAACGCTTTGATGGATTCTGTGAGAATCACTAATCAAACTGTGACCAACCGCCCACCCGTTGTTTTCGCCAACGAAGCATGTGCCGAATTAGCGAAAATGAAAATAAGCATGGTTCGCTACGAAGGGGACATATACCTCGATCCCAATCGGTACGACGATTCCGCAGGGTATTACCTAGCTTATCAAACCTGCTGTCGTAACGGAGGGGCTGTCAATATTCAACAGCCGAACCGGGCCGGCTATCTTTATTATTTAGAATTTCCGGCTTTGATGAAAAATGGTAAACCCTTTACCAACTCGTCGCCTGCCTTCGGCCTGTTAGATGGCGAATACATCTGCATCGACCAACCCTTTGCTTTTAATTTCAAGGCTTTCGATGTCGATGGGGATCAACTTCGTTATTCCATTACTACTCCTTTATACGGTTTTCAGGATCAAAGCGGCAACCCTTATATCCGTCCGGCTCCATATCCAGAGGTGCAATGGGTGGATGGCTACGGACCCACTAACGAAATCCCCGGTAGTCCGCCACTTTCCATCGATTCCCAAACGGGGGAGCTAACGGTAAAGGCGTCAAAGTTGGGTCTCTTTGTTTTTGCCATTCGCGTCGAAGAGTTTCGGAATGGCCAAAAGATCGGTGAAGTACGCCGTGACTATCAGTTCTTAGTGCTCGACTGTCCACCCGTTTCGCCACCCGAAGCAGTCATTTCTTTACCGGGGCAACCCGTCGGCACCACCGAAGTCACTGTCTGCGATAGTCAGTCCCTGCAACTGCAGGCAACGGTCAATGCCTCCTGGAATTATCAGTGGAAACTTAACGGGAGCAATATTCCGGGGGCCACTACCCCGACCATTACGGCAACCGAAGCGGGCGAATATGCTTTGGAAACTTCGCTGAAAAATCAGTGCAGCCAATCCAAACGTTCCACAAAGGTGACTATCCGACACAATGAATCCACGCTCAAACTTACCCCTGCGGGGGGGACTTACTTATGCGATTCTAATGACCAAGTGACGCTTACTGCCCCGCTCGGATCTTCGTACACTTACACCTGGTCTTTCGAAGGAAATGAACTATCCAATGAGAACACATCTTCTTTAATAGCCAGTCTCCCTGGCAAATACACGGCTATTCTCAAAGATGATGTTGGATGTATTTTTCGTACTGACACCATTTCTGTAGCCATGCGCGCTCCGCCCCAGGCGTCGGTATCGGCGATCAGCACAACGGTTTGCCGGGGAGATTCACTGGCTTTGCGGGGTAGTGGAGGCATTGCATACGAATGGCTTCTGGATGACCAGTTACTAACCAATGCCAGTCAGCCCGTTCTTTATGCGAATCGAGCAGGTGAGTACCGAGTGCGGGTGTCCGATTCGGTTGGCTGTTCGGCTACGTCTCCACCGATTCGAATATCGCTGGTTGACAAAATAAGCGTCACGTTCGATTCGGTGCAGTCCAGTTGTGGGCTTACAAGTCCAGCTTTACCGCTTAGGGGTTATCCTGCCGGCGGGACTTTCAGTGGGCCTGGTGTCAGCGCATCCGGCACTTCCCCTGCTTACTTCATTCCCGCAAAGGCCGGTATCGGCCAGCACGAAATAATCTACACAGTAGTCGGGACATCGGAATGCCAGAGCGGCAGGGCCACCAGATTAGCAGTCGTAGCCACCGCACCCAGCATTGGCCTTCCAACAGAATTGAATACCTGGAAGGGGGGTACTTTACAATTACGTCCGGTTTTGGCTGCTCAACCTGTAAGAAGTAAATGGCAGCCGACCACCCATCTGACCCATCCCGACCAGGCAGTGACCCAGGCCGTTGGCGTCGAAACCGACATTAGCTACACGCTGGAAATTGAGAACGAGGCTGGATGCCGGGCCGAAGCCACCGTCCGTGTTACAGTTCAGCAGCGCATCGGCGTACCTAATGCGTTCACACCCAACGGAGACGGCCTGAATGATTACTGGGAATTGAAAGGTATCGAAACGTATCCCGAAGCAGAAGTATTTGTTTTTAACCGCTGGGGACAGGTTATATTCTATGCAAAGGGAAACTATGGTAATTCTCCGTTTGATGGTAATTTTAAGGGGCAAATTCTACCCGCAGGAATATACACCTACGTATTGAATCCGATGCCCAATGATACACAGCGAATTAGCGGAGCGTTGATGTTGATACGTTAGATTGCTTCTCAACCCCCTAATTAACTGGACATAATTTCCGTAAACTAAGTTTTAAATTTACGGTATTATGCACAAGCATCAAAGAACGTGGAGCCTGTCGGAGAAACTGGAGGCTCTCCAACTTTTAAAGAAAGAGGGGGTTGG